>DATDAV010000147.1:0-1049 GCA_036525235.1 Chryseolinea sp.
CAAAAAATGCCCTGACCAAAACCGGCGAGCTAAAAAGCACCCGCTATTATCTGAATATCCATGAGTAAAAAGCATATCATTTGTGACCGTTCGGGCTGCGACCAGCCCGCTGGAAAGCATTTCAGGCGACCACCGTACGGAGGTCTTTCAGAAAAAGCGCCAGCTTGAGCGGTTCGCCCGGAAACGGCTCAAACCGGAATCGCTCGTAGAATTGTTTGGCCTTTTCATCCTTCGCATCGACAACGACGGCCCGGAGTCCGGCAATGTCAGCAGCTTGCAATGTTCTCAACAATGCATCACGCAGCAGTTGCTTCCCAATGCCCTGTCCTTGAAATTCATTCGCAACCGCCAGCCGTGCAAGCACCATCACGGGCACTTCGTGCCGCGCCAGCCCCTTGCGCGTCCGCTCAGGCACTTCCTCATATTCCACTGAACCATAGGCCAAAGTATAGTAACCGGCTATTTTCCCGTCAGTTGACAAGGTGACGTAAGTTCTGGCGCTCTGGCTTTGCTGGCTCTGATGTGCGTAGCGCTCAAGGAAGCGGTTCAGCGCCTCTGCGCCGCAGTCGAAACCTGCAACAGGGTCGCCTTTTTCAAGCGGCCTGGGTTGAACAAATCCCACGGATCAGCTTCCTATGAAGATGCTCTTTTCCTGCATCAAGCGGCGCAATTCCGGCAAATCTTTCGGGGGTTCATCCAGCTTGGCGCAAAACCTCTCCCATTCCTCTTTGGAGAGTTTGAGCCGATGGTTTTCCGAGACGATCTTTTCCGCCTCCGGGAAAACCCGGTCCATGATGAACTGCGTAATATTCACCCCCAGCATCTCTGCCGCCCGGCTGATGATGCTCTTCTTGTAGGGGTCAACCCGAAGGTCGATTCTGGTAGAAATAGTCGTACCCATGATAAATCCTCTATTTTCATCATACACGATTATACACACATTGTCCACACGTTTTCATACCAACTTGCTCTGTGCCCCTCAAATATCCATTTCCCTATCCATTTTTATCCGATTCATCAAAAAATGCGTCGATTGCAGCCGGTATTCG
>DATDAV010000148.1:0-100535 GCA_036525235.1 Chryseolinea sp.
GGTAAGGTTTTCGTGATAATTTCTGATTCAACACTTTAAATAAATTTGAAAAAATGAGTTCCGATAGTAGATTTGTGCCGCTTGTTTTGAAAACGGACACTGAACCAAACATGAATAGAAATTTTATCTCCTCCGCTTGCAAGTTCCTCTCCCTGGTTTTCGTCTTCGCATTTCTCAATCTTACATCTTACGCTCAGGAAATCTCCAAAGAGCCCGCTGCCATCAGCGCTGGTGAAGCATTGTTTAATGCAAACTGTAAAGCCTGTCACAGAGTAAAGACCAAGTTAGTAGGTCCCGCGCTAGAGCACGTATACGACCGGGCCCCTTCCATCGACTGGATCAAGTCGTTTGTGAAGAATTCTTCCGGTGTCATCGCCAGTGGAGATGACTACGCCAACAAGCTGTACAATGAGTTCAACAAAACTCAGATGACAGCTTTTTCTTCTTTCAAGGATGCCGACATCATGAACATCCTGGCCTACATCAAGGCCGAGACGGAGAAGGTGGCTGTTATTCCGGTACCGAATGGTCCAGTTCCTCCTACAGGAGGCGGTGATGGCGGTGTTTCGAAAACCTACCTCGACGTCATCCTCGGAGGCATGCTCCTCATCCTGGTGTTGTTGTTGGTGATCTTAGGTTTCCTCGTTTCTGCCCTCAAGCGTTTCCTCGATCAGAAAGAACTTTCAGAAGAAGAGAAAGAAGTTGTTCATTCACCCATCACGCTCGGTACAGTGACCAGCAGCTCGGGTTTCATTTTCATCGTGGTGTTCCTGGCCGGTGCGCTGGGCTTCAAGGCGGTGATCAACGGTTTATATTCTATCGGTATTCAGCAAGGCTATGCTCCCAAGCAGCCCATTGCTTTCTCGCACAAGATCCACGCCGGTCAATTGGAGATCGACTGTAAATATTGCCACGTAGGCGTCATGAAAGGAAAGAGCGCTACCATTCCTTCTGTCAACATCTGTATGAACTGCCACAACCAGATCAAAGAAGGTCAGCAGACAGGAACGGGCGAAATTGCCAAGATCTCGACCGCGTGGGAAAATAAGAAACCCATCGAGTGGGTTCGTATCCACAACCTTCCTGACTTGGCTTACTTCAACCACTCCCAGCACGTGAACGTAGCGGGCGTTGAATGCCAGACTTGCCACGGTCCTATCGAAACCATGGACGTTGTTCGTCAACACTCTTTATTGACCATGGGCTGGTGTATCGATTGCCACCGCAAAACCGATGTGAACACCAAAGGCAACGCGTACTACGACAAGCTGGTAGAGCTGCACAAGGAAAAGTCGAAGACACCGATGAAGGTAGAGGATGAAGGTGGATTGGAATGTGCCAAGTGTCACTATTAATATATAGAATAATTACGGTCAACGCATCGCGATAAACGATTTATGGAAGAATCAAAGAAGGTATACTGGAAAGGCATTGAGCAACTGGCCAACAACCCGGAGTTTGTAAAGCACGCTCACGAAGAATTTGCTCAGCCAGGACCGGAAGAAGATCTGGGACATTCCCGCAGGGATTTCTTGAAAATGATGGGCTTTGGTGTGTCGGCCGTAGCATTGGCCGCTTGCGAAGCGCCCGTACGCAAGGCTATTCCGTATGTGAACAAGCCGCTCGACATCGATCCCAGCATCCCGAACTACTACGCTTCAACCTACACCAACGGCGGCGACTACGCCAGCATCGTGGTGAAGACCCGCGAAGGTCGTCCGATCAAAATTGAAGGCAACGCCCTTTCGAGCGTTTCCAAAGGAGGCACGAGCGCACAGGTAGAAGCCTCGGTACTCTCTTTATATGACAACGCCAGACTCCGCGGCCCGAAAGTGGGCGGCGCGAAAAAAGATAAGATCAGCTGGGAAGACCTCGACAAGCAGGTAGGCGCCAAGTTGAGCGAAATTGCAGGCAAAGGCGGCCAGATCCGCATTGTGAGCAACTCGATCCTGAGCCCCAGCACAAAGGCTGCCATCGCAAAATTCGTTGCGAAGTACCCTACGACACAACACGTTCAGTACGACCAGGTGTCTGCCTACGGCGTGTCGAAAGCCAACGAAGCTTCCTTCGGAAAGGCTTTCATTCCTTCGTACGACTTTAGCAAGGCTTCCGTGATCGTGAGCGTTGCGGCCGACTTCCTGGGCAGCTGGATTTCTCCGATAGAATACACCAAGCAATACGCCATCACACGCGATGTGACCGAAGAAAAGAAAGAGATGTCTCGCCACTATCAGTTCGAGTCTATCTTGTCGATCACCGGTGCCAACGCCGACTACAGAGCGCAGATCAAACCTTCTGAAGAAGGAACGGTCATTGTGACCTTATATAATCTTATCGCAGCGAAAGCCGGCAAACCTGCCGTTTCCGGTGGCGATGAAAAACTGAAGCACGTAGCCAAAGCGGCCGAAGACCTGTGGGCTTCCCGCGGCAAGGCCCTGGTAGTAGCCGGTTCGAACGACAAATCGGTTCAGATCCTGGTGAACGGCATCAACGACATGCTGGGAAGCTACGGCACCACCATCGACACCGCCGTTACGGTGAACTACCGTCAAGGCGACGATGCGGCGATGGCGGCATTTGTGAGCGATGTGGAAGGCGGCAAAGTAGACGGCGTGATCTTCTACAATTGCAACCCCGTATACGACTATCCTCAAGGTGAGAAACTGGGCGCAGCGCTGAAGAGCGTGGCCCTGACGGTTGCCACCAGCTATAAAGAAGAAGAGACCGGCGCGCTGACGCAATATTTGGCACCCGATCATCACTACCTGGAAGCCTGGAACGACGCCGAGCCGAAGAAAAATATGTACAGCTTAGGCCAACCTGCCATCACGCCGATCTTCAAGTCGCGTGCCGCACAAGAAAGCCTCCTGTTGTGGGCCGGCGAACCGAAAGCCGACTACTTTGAAATTCTCCAGAGCAACTGGAAAACCTGGTTCTACAAAGGCCAAGGCGATTTCCAAACTTTCTGGGACAAAGCCCTCTATGATGGCGTGCTCGAGTTGCCCGCAGAACCGGCAGCAGCCGTAGCCTTCACCGGCGACGTGAATGCCGCCGCCAGCGCGATTGCCAGTGCACCGAAATCCGCCGGCTTCGAGTTGGTGATGTACGAAAGCGGTAACATCGGTAACGGATCACAATCCAACAACCCGCTGTTGCAAGAGCTTCCCGATCCTATTACCAAAGCCGTTTGGGATCACTATGTAACCGTATCGCCGAAAGACGCGAAGGATATCAACTTCGCCGAAAGCATCACCAAATATTTTACCATCAGCGTAGAAGGCAAGTCGATCAAGCTTCCCGTGTTGGTTCAACCCGGACAAACTCCCGGCACGATCGGCGTACCCCTCGGTTACGGCCGCACGAAAGCCGGCAAGGTAGCCGATGGCATTGGTGTGAATGTTTACCCGCTCGTAGCGACGGTGAACGGCTCGTTGAGCTACGTGCTCAACAACGTGAAATTCGAAAAGACAAACGAAGAATATCAGATCGCGCAGACGCAAACCCATAACACGTACATGGGTCGTCAGACCGTGGTGCAGGAAACTACCCTGGCCAAATACCAGGAAAAACATTGGGACCGCGAGTTCCATCCTACGGTTTCTACCTGGGCCGATCCCAAGCATAAAGTCGCTCCCGGCGAAGTGGCCATCTGGAAAGGTCACGAATACAAAGATCACCATTGGGGCATGGCCATCGACCTGAACACCTGTATCGGTTGTGGCGCTTGCGTGGTGGCTTGTAACGTAGAGAACAACGTGTCGCTGGTAGGTCGCGATGAAGTGATCAAGCGCCGCGAAATGCACTGGCTGCGCATCGACCGCTACTACAGCAGCGACGCTCCCGCCGACGATTGGAGAGGTGTTGAAGTGGCTGCAGAAAATCCTGAAGTGGTGTTCCAGCCCATGCTTTGCCAACATTGCAACAACGCACCTTGCGAAACGGTATGCCCCGTGGCTGCTACGACCCACAGCACGGAAGGTCTGAACCAAATGACCTACAACCGTTGTATCGGTACACGCTATTGCGCAAACAACTGTCCTTATAAAGTAAGACGTTTCAACTGGTTCAAGTATCACGACAACAAGCAGTTCGAATCCTCTAACCCGGCCATGAACACCGACCTGGGCAAGATGGTATTGAACCCTGATGTTACCGTACGTTCACGCGGTGTGATGGAGAAATGCTCGTTCTGCGTGCAACGCATCCAGGCCGGCAAACTCACCGCCAAGCGCGAAAGAAGACCGATGAACGACGGCGAAGTGGTAACGGCTTGCCAGGCATCATGCTCTACGGGCGCCATTGTATTCGGCGACATCAACAACCCCGAAAGCAAGATCTCCAAACTGTTGAAGATCAGACCGGCCGACCCGGAACGCCCGCACCGCGTAGACAAGATCACGGACAACCCCCGTGCCTATCAAGTGCTGGAAGAGATCGGCGTGAAGCCCAACATCTGGTACCTCACCAAAGTAAGAAACAAGGATAAGGATGCAACCAAGGCCTGAGACCGAGGTTGAAAATTGAAAAACGAATAAGTGTATAACGGATAACTTATAATCATACAATGCAGGTAAGTTCAGTAGTTCGCGATCCCCTGGTAACCGGTGGCAAAACAGTAAAGGATGTTTCGCACGACATCAGCCGCCAGGTGGAAGGAAGTCCCACCCGTTTGTGGTGGATGGCCATGGGGGTCTCTTCCGTATTCTTTGCCTTTGGCTTCTATTGCGTTTGCACCCTGTTGTGGAACGGGGTGGGCGTGTGGGGTCTTAACAAGACGGTAGGTTGGGCCTGGGACATCACCAACTTCGTGTGGTGGGTCGGTATCGGTCACGCCGGTACACTGATCTCGGCCATCTTGTTGCTGTTCCGTCAGCGCTGGAGAATGTCGATCAACCGCGCTGCTGAAGCCATGACGATCTTCGCCGTTATCTGCGCCGCCACCTTCCCGCTCATGCACATGGGTCGTCTGTGGCTTGGTTTTTACTGGGCGCTTCCGCTCCCCAACGCCTTCGGTTCCCTCTGGGCCAACTTCAACTCGCCCCTGTTGTGGGACGTGTTCGCCATCTCGACATATTTCACCGTATCGCTGGTGTTCTGGTATATCGGTCTTATTCCCGACTTCGCCGTCATCCGCGACCGCGCCGTAGTGCAAGGCAATAAGATGCGTGCCGAAGTATACAACGCCCTCAGCTTCGGCTGGCAGGGTGGTGCCAAGACCTGGATGCGTTACGAATCCGTAGCGTTGATCCTTGCCGGTCTCTCCACACCGCTGGTACTTTCGGTTCACACGATTGTATCCATGGACTTTGCGACGTCGGTTATCCCCGGCTGGCACACGACGATCTTCCCGCCCTACTTCGTTGCGGGTGCTATCTTCTCCGGTTTCGCCATGGTGTTGACCCTGTTGCTGGTCACCCGCGTGGTGTTCAAGCTGGAAGACTACATCACCATCTATCACATCGAGTTGATGAACATCATCATCATCGTGACGGGTTCCGTAGTAGGGGTGGCGTACATCACCGAATTGTTTATCTCCTGGTACTCCGGCGTGGAGTATGAAGGATATGCTTTCTATAACCGCGTGCAAGGTCCGTATGCCTGGGCATATTGGTCCATGATGACGTGTAACGTGATCTCCCCGCAGCTGTTCTGGATCAAGAAGATCCGCACCAGCATCGCGGCCACGTTCATCCTGTCCATCATCGTAAACATCGGTATGTGGTTCGAGCGCTTTGTGATCATCGTGACATCACTGCACCGCGACTATGTACCGTCGAGCTGGACGATGTTCCACCCCACGATGTACGACATCGGGGAGTACCTGTTCACCTTCGGTTTGTTCTTCTGTGCCTTCCTGTTGTTTGCTAAATTCTTCCCCGTGATCAACATGGCCGAAGTGAAGAGCATCATCAAGGTAGGTTCCGAAAAAGTAACCGCCGACACGCACGATACGCATCATTAATGCACTTGTAAAACAGAGACAATGGACGCAGAAAAAAATTATTTAGTAGGAGTATTTGACGACGAAGATGTGCTCCTGAGCGGGGTGACTTCCATCCGCGAAAGCGGTGTGAAGATCCACGAAGTATATTCGCCGTTCCCGGTGCACGGCCTCGATGAAGTATTGGGCTACAAACGCAGCCGTCTTCCCATCGCCGCCTTCATGTTCGGCATGACAGGCACGAGCTTGGCGCTGCTCATGCAGATCTGGATGTTGGGTTATGACTGGCCCATGATCATCGGTGGTAAGAACTTTGTGTCGCTGCCGCCTTTTATCCCGGTGACTTTCGAGCTCACCGTATTGTTGTCGGCCCTTGGCATGGTGGCCACCTTCATGATCGTGAGCGATCTGAAGCCCTATCGCTGGCCCCGCCAGTTCGACCTGCGCAGCACCGACGACAAACACGTGATGGCCATTGACCTGGCGCTGAACCACGGCAAAAGCAAAAGCGAGATCACCAGCATCCTGAAAGCCGCTGGTGCAAGTGAAGTGAATGAAAAGAACTTTGAATAATCCGAGAATAAACCTTATGCGCATTGTATCCACTTTGTTCGTAGCATTTTCTGCCGCCGTCGTGTTGACTTCCTGTGGTGCCGGTGGTGAAAACCAGGGAACAGAATATGCCCCCAACATGTATCACTCCGTGGCGTATGAGCCCTATTCTCAGATCACCGACGAGGATGCGGGACGCTGGTTAACGTCGATCGAATATCCTGATGGCCACGCAGAATTTTACAACTCCAACAAGTTCAACCCCTACCGCATGAACATGCGGGAGTCGGCTCCCCACACCGTAGCCCGCAACAAGCACGGATGGTTGCCTTACCGTCTCGGTAAAGACAGCCTGGCCTTTGCTGCAGCCAACGTGAAGAGCCCGCTCGACTCCACGGCCGCCATCATTGCCGACGGAAAAATATTGTACGAAACCTATTGCGACCACTGCCACGGCCCCAAAGGCAAAGGCGACGGCAAAGTAGCTGCCGGTGGCATCAAGGTGGAAGTGAACGGCGAACAAAAGGAACGTTCGATCTACGCCGGTGTAGCCAACCTGACAAGCGATGCATTGAAAGGCGTGAGCGAAGGTCACATCTTCCACGTGATCACCATGGGCAAAGGCCTCATGTGGTCGCACGGATCACAGATCAGCCCCGAAGACCGCTGGAAGATCGCCAAGTATGTGAAGACCCTTCAAAAATAATTGAGGTACCAACGTAGAACTGAAAAACGGATAACGATAAAACAATGGCTCATCAAGTAGAAGTTACGGAAGAACATTATGTATTCAAGCCATCGCTCAAGACGAAGCTTTATGCCATCTTAGGCATCGGAGCACTCCTTTTAGTGCTTGGCCTCTTTTTGTCGAAAGACCCTGCAGAGGCTGAGGGAGAGCATGGCGGTGGTCATGGTGGTCACAACGCAGCAGTGGAAGCCACGCACATGGTGGCCAGCGCTGAGGAACATGCCGCAGCTTCCGAAGGTCACCACGAAGCCGGTGGCGAGCACCACGAAACTAAGTATTGGATCAAGCGCCTGTACACCACCCTGTGGATGAACAACGTGTATTTCGCCGGTCTGGGTATCATCGGTTTGTTTTTCGTGGCCGTTCAATACGCCTCACAGGCGGGATGGTCGGTAGGAGTGAAGCGCATTGCCCTTGCCATGGGCACCTGGATGCCGATCGCCGGCTTGCTCATGCTTGCCCTCTGGTTCGTTACCAAACACGACATTTTTCATTGGACGCACGCGTATCTGTATCAAACAGGCGGCGCAGAATTTGATTCCATCATCAACAAAAAAGCTCCATTCTTCTTCTGGCCTTTGAAAGGCGGCACATTCCCGATCTTCTTCATCGCCCGTATGGTGTTGTTCTTCGGCTTGTGGTACTGGTTCTTCGCTAAGATCCGCAAGAATATGATCTCCGAAGACCTGGAAGGCGGAACTTCCTGGTGGTACAAGAGCCGCGGTCTTTCCGCTTGGTTCCTTGTATTCTTCGGTGCCAGCTCTTCCATCGCAGCCTGGGATTGGGTAATGAGCATCGACACCCATTGGTTCAGCACCATGTTTGGCTGGTATGTGTTCGCCAGCTGGTGGGTAACCGGTTTGGCCGTGATCACCCTCATCGCTGCACACTTGAAAAGCGCCGGCTACCTTAAGATCGTAAACGCAAACCACCTCCACGACCTGGGCAAGTTTGTGTTCGCCTTCTCGATTTTCTGGACCTATATCTGGTTCTCGCAATTCCTGCTGATCTACTACGCACACATCCCCGAAGAAACCGTGTATTTCGTAGAACGGATGCGCAACAGCCCGTACAGCTGGATCTTCTACTTCAATATTATTGTTAATTTCGTGTTGCCGTTCCTGTTGTTCATGACGCGCGACGCAAAGCGCCACCTGTCTACGCTGAAGCTGGTTTGTCCCATTGTCATCATCGGTCACTGGTTCGACTTCTTCAACATGGTAACGCCCGGCGTTATGAAGCACTCTGGAGGAGTTGGATTTGTGGAGATCGGTGTGTTCCTGATCTTCGCCGCAGTGTTCCTGCTGGTCGTGCTGAATAGTCTGACGAAATTGCCGCTGTATGGCAAGAACGATCCGATGTTACAAGAAAGTCTTCATCACCACATTTAATGTATAGAAACTGATATGATGAGTTTGATTATTATTCTTGGTGTTGTCCTGATTCTGGGGATCCTCTACATGATCTTCCGGGTAGGCAACCTGGTAAACATTGCAAAAGGAGGTGTGGTTGACGAAAAGTCAAGTACGGCGAACAAAGTGAATGCAGCCCTCTTTATCGTTTTCATGGTGGGAAGCCTTGGCTTGTTCTTCTGGTATTCCTTCAGCCATTTTCACGAATACACCTTGCCCGTCGCTTCCGTGCACGGAAAACACACCGATAGCTTGTTCTGGATCACCATGTGGGTGACGGTGATCGCCTTTGTGATCATCAGCATCGTGATGTTTGTGTTCATCTACCAATATCAATACAAAGAAGGCCGCAAAGCCAAGTATTTCCCCGACAACCACTACCTGGAGTTGGCGTGGACCATCATTCCGGCAATCGTGTTGGCCGTGCTGATCTTCACCGGTCTGCGCGCCTGGAACGACATCACGAGCCCCGCCTCGAAAGATGCGGAAGTGATCGAGCTCATCGCCCAGCAATTTGCATGGACCGCCCGCTATCCCGGCGTGAAAGACAAAGAACTTGGAAAAGTAAGCTATAAACTGATCGACAACTTCGGCAACGAATTTGGTCTCGACCTCTCCGACAAGCATTCCTTCGACGATTTCAAATCGCTGGAGCTGCACTTGCCCGTAGATCAGGAGATCCTCTTGAAGATCCGTGCCAAGGATGTGCTGCACAGTGTGTTCCTTCCTCACTTCCGGGTGAAAATGGACGCCGTTCCCGGCATGCCCACCCAATTCAAATTCAAAGCCACCAAGACCACGCAACAAATGCGCGACGAACTTGGCAACCCGAACTTTAATTACGAGCTGGCCTGCACGGAAATTTGCGGACGCGGTCACTTCTCGATGAAAATGCCTGTTGTCGTAGAAGATCAAGAGGCGTATGAGCGCTGGAAGGCTTCACAGGAAGCATGGTTGAAACAGAATCCCGGCTACCTCGAAAAGGTACCGGCAGCATTGAAGGAAGCGGCGATGATCCAGGCAGGTATGCAGAAAGATCCCGGCGCAACAGTAGCGGAAGTAAAACAATAGGTTAAAAGATTTATCAAGACATGGCAACGACCGATATTCACCTCCACCAAGATGTTCACCATCACGATGATCATGAAGATCATGAGCACCATGAAGGTAATTTCTGGACCACATATATTTTCAGCCAGGATCACAAAGTAATTGCCAAGCAATTCCTGATCACCGGTATTTTCTGGGCCTTGCTGGGCGGTACACTCTCCGTGATCTTCCGTCTGCAACTCGGTTTCCCCGACACGAACCTGGACTGGCTCAAGCCCGTTTTGGGCGGCTGGATCACCCCGGATGGAAAACTGGATCCTGAATTCTACCTGGCCCTCGTGACGATGCACGGTACCATCATGGTATTCTTCGTGCTCACAGCCGGTCTGAGCGGTACGTTCTCGAACTTCCTCATTCCGCTGCAAATCGGTGCCCGCGATATGGCTTCCGGTTTCATGAACATGCTTTCATACTGGTTCTTCTTCCTGTCGAGCGTGATCATGTTCATTTCGCTCTTCCTGGAAACAGGACCTGCCGCCGGCGGTTGGACGATCTATCCTCCATTGAGCGCATTGCCCCAAGCCATTAAAGGTTCGGGCCTGGGCATGACCATGTGGCTGGTAGCGATGGTGTTCTTCATCGTGAGCTCGCTCCTGGGAAGTATCAACTACATCACCACCGTCATCAACATGCGCACAAAGGGTATGTCCTTCACGCGCATGCCCCTCACGATCTGGGCGTTCTTCTTTACGGCCATCATCGGTATCCTTTCTTTCCCCGTATTGTTTGCCGCAGCCTTGTTGCTGGTTTTCGACCGCAGCTTTGGCACGAGCTTCTACCTGTCGGATATTTACATCGGCGGCGAGGCCTTAGCACACGAGGGCGGTAGCCCCATCCTGTTTCAGCACTTGTTCTGGTTCCTGGGTCACCCGGAAGTATACATCGTGTTGTTGCCGGCGCTCGGACTTTCGTCTGAGATCATCGCCACCAACTCGCGCAAGCCTATCTTCGGCTACAAGGCCATGATCGGTTCCATGCTCTTCATCGCCATCCTGTCGTTCATCGTGTGGGCTCACCACATGTTTGTGACGGGTATGAACCCTTTCCTCGGTTCCATCTTCATGTTGCTCACGCTGATCATCGCCGTGCCTTCTGCGGTGAAGATCTTCAACTACGTGACCACCCTGTGGAAAGGTAACATCCACTTCACGCCGGGCATGTTATTCTCTATCGGTCTGGTGTCGTTCTTCCTCACGGGCGGTATCACCGGTATATTCCTCGGCAACTCGGCCATCGACATTCAATTGCACGACACATACTTCGTCGTGGCCCACTTCCACTTGGTAATGGGTAGCGCTTCGTTCTTCGGGATGATGGCGGGTGTGTACCACTGGTTCCCGAAATTCTTTGGCAGAATGGTGAACCCCACGCTGGGCTACATCCACTTCTGGCTGACGTTTGTCGGTGTATACATGGTGTTCTTCCCTATGCACTACATCGGTATCGCCGGTTTCCCCCGTCGTTACTATTCGTGGACAAACTTTGAAACCTTCAGCGGCTTTGCCGACCTGAACATGCTGGTGAGCGTGGCTGCAATCATTACGCTGGCCGCCCAGTTCATCTTCCTGTTCAACTTCTTCTACAGCATGTTCCGCGGCAGACTGGCTCCGGCCAACCCTTGGGAGTCTACTACCCTGGAGTGGACTACACCGCGCAACCCCGGTCACGGCAACTGGGTGGGAGAGATCCCTTCTGTATACCGCTGGCCCTACGACTATAGCAAGCCTGGAGCGAAGGAAGACTACATCCCTCAAAATATCCCGTACTCCGAAACACCGGAATCCAACTTGCCGCACGAAAATGATCTCATCAAACTGGAGACTTTGAACGGCGACGGATCTATTGTGGTGGAAGGAAGCAAGCACTAATTGACGACACACGATCTTCGGTTCAAGGTTCAAAGTGAAGGACTTCTCCCCACTTTGAACCTTGATTTTTTAGGGCATATCCGCTCGCAGTTTTAAGGCAAAGGGGAAATAACTATGAGATCATTTCGCAGGCTCACCCTCTCAACGCTCGTCGCCGTATACGTGCTCATCCTCGTAGGGGGAATTGTGCGCAGCACCGGCTCCGGCATGGGGTGCCCCGACTGGCCCAAATGCTTTGGCAACTGGGTGCCTCCGACATCGGTTTCGCAATTGCCTACTGACTACAAAGAGATCTACGCCGCCCATCGCGACAAAAAAAATAAGCGCTTCGCCAAGTATCTATCGGCCGTGGGCATGGACGCCACGGCGGCCGGTATCCTCAACGATCCCGGGGTGTTACACGAAAATGATTTCAACCCGGTAAAGACCTGGATCGAATACGTGAACCGCATTGTGGGGGTCATCATCGGCTTCCTCATCTTCGCGGTTTTCGTGGTCTCGCTGGGCTATTGGAAAAGCGAACGAAGGTTCACCGTGGTGGCGTTTCTAACGTTTGTGCTGGTCGGTTTTCAAGGGTGGCTCGGATCGTTCGTCGTGTCCAGCAACCTCACGCCGTGGACCATTACGGTACACATGTTCCTCGCCCTGCTCATCGTGGCTTTATTGGTATACCTCGTAGACCAGAGCAGCTACCGCCCCGAGATCAATTCGTCGATAGGCTTCTGGTGGCTTGTGGCCTCGATGGCCGTGTTGCTCGTGCAGATCCTGTTGGGCACACAGGTGCGGGAAGCGATCGATCGCGTGGCCCAGGTGGTGGTGCGCGAGGCATGGATTGCTAACCTGGGAGGGGAGTTCATCATTCACCGTTCCTTCTCGTGGATTGTGCTGATCATGCATGTGGGATTAATCCTGAGATTGCGTAAAACTGAGGGGGCAAAAGCTTTTACCCTTGCCCTAATCCTGCTAATTTTGGGGACCATTTTAACGGGTTTGAGCATGGCCTATTTCGCCGTGCCGCCATTCCTCCAGCCGGTGCACCTGCTGTTTGCGACAGTCACTTTCGGAACACAGTTTTTGTTCTTGCTGAAAATGAATAGAAAAGAAGAGCCTGCATTGGCATAGCGTATGATAGTCGGACAAATCGATCAGCTCACCGGAATCAACTTCGTTATCGCGAAAGCGAAAGCGTACTGGGAATTGTTGAAATTCCGGCTCTCGTTCCTCGTGGCGTTCTCCTGCGCGTTTGGGTTCGTGCTGGCCTCGCGGGAGATCAACTGGCTCACCTTCACCATGCTGTTCCTCGGCGGATTCCTGCTGTCGGGCGCCTCGGGCATCATCAACCAAATTATTGAAAAAGACCTGGACGTGTTGATGGGCCGCACCATGAACCGCCCGTTGCCAACGCATCGCGTATCGGTAAATGAAGCCATCCTCTTGGCGGCTATCTGTACCGTGGCGAGCGTGAACATCCTGTGGAAATTCACCAACCCGCTGACCACCGGTTTATCGGTGTTGTCGATGATCCTTTATGGGTTTGTCTATACACCCTTAAAAAGAGTGGGCCCCGTAGCCGTTTTTGTGGGGGCCATCCCCGGAGCCCTTCCGCCACTGTTAGGCTGGACGGCGGCTACCGGCGTGATCTCGCACGAAGCGCTGATCATTTTCGGCATCCAATTCATCTGGCAATTCCCTCACTTCTGGGCCATTGCCTGGGTAGCCGACGAGGACTATAAAAAAGCGGGCTTCAAACTGCTTCCCTCCGGGGGACAAAAGGATTTGAACACGGCGGTGCAGATCATGATCTACACCATGTTCCTCATCCCCATGGGATTGTTGCCGGCCACCTTTGGCATCACAGGCATTAACTCCGCGATCGTGGCAACACTTTGCGGCGTGGCATTTTTCGCGTTGACATTTTCATTGATGAAATCGGGCGACCGCAAGTCGGCGCTCAAGATTATGTTTGCATCGTTCTTGTATTTGCCGATCGTGCAGATTGCGTATGTGTTGGACAAGATTTGATGTAGGGAAGGGATTTGGAAATTAATAAAAAGACTGGAAGCGAATCTTGTTGGTGAAGAACACCAACAAGGGCGGCGGCGGGGTTGATAAAGAAAGAAGCGTATGGCATTGGATATAAAGATCGTTGAAGAAGCACAGAAGCCCTTGGGGATGAACCCCAAGAAATTTGGCCTGTGGCTGTTCATGGGAAGCGTGATCATGGTCTTCGCCGCCTGGACCAGCGCCTACCTGGTGCGTCGTGCCGACGGTAACTGGACGCTGTTTGAATTGCCCAGTTTATTTTGGGTAACCTCGGCCATCATCCTGGTCAGCAGTGGCACCATGCATTGGGCCTACTTGTCGGCCAAAAGGGATAACCTGGAGCAGACCAAGCTGGCCATCAGCATCACCAGCCTGCTGGGGGTGGCGTTTTTGATCGGGCAGTTCATGGCCTGGGGCGAGATGGTACAGAACAACGTGCATTTTGTAGGAAATCCGTCCGGGTCTTTTGTATATGTGATCTCCTGGATGCACGGGTTGCACATCGTGAGCGGGGTGGCGTTTCTGCTCATCGTGCTGGTGGCCACGTTCCGGTATAAAGTGCACTCAAAAAGGATGTCGCAGATGGAAATGTGCACCACATATTGGCATTTTTTGGATGCCCTTTGGCTATATTTGTTTGTTTTTCTATTATTGAACCGCTAATAAAAGGGCGGTTTTTTGACGATATTCGCACACTCACCACACACCCTTATTTAAACGCGTAACCTATAACGTATACTAACTAATACTATGGCAAGTACAGCAGCAGCAGCTCACGGCGAGAGCACATGGGACGGTGGATCCTCACCGATGGGAGCCAGCTATGGCAAACTCATGATGTGGTTCTTTTTAATGTCCGATGCTTTTACTTTCTCCGCATTGCTCATCACCTACGGCCTGGTGCGTTCTTCGCACAAAGCCTACCAAGGCGCTGTAGATGCATTCACGTTCTCCCAAAACTACTGGCCCATTCCTGAAAAGGTATTCGAATCCGTTCCGTTCCTGGAAGGGATATCGCTTCCCCTGGTTTTCGTGGGTATCATGACCTTCATCCTCATCATGAGTTCGGTAACGATGGTGCTTGCTGTAGAAGCCGGCCACCGTATGGACCGCAAAGCCGTTGAAAAATGGATGCTCTGGACCCTGCTGGGTGGTATCGCTTTCTTGAGCTGCCAGGCTTGGGAATGGGCCCACTTTATCCACGGCGCTCACGCCGGCCAGGCAGTAGCAGAAGGAACAACCTTCTTCGGCGCAAACCTCGCCCATAACCAATATGGCCCCCCGGATTTTGCAGCCTTCTTCTTTTTCATCACAGGCTTCCACGGCTTCCACGTATTCAGCGGGGTGTGCTTGAACTTCCTCATCTATTTCAATACGGTAACAGGTCTCTACGAAAGAAGAGGTCACTATGAAATGGTGGAAAAGGTAGGCTTGTACTGGCACTTTGTGGACCTGGTATGGGTGTTCGTGTTCACGTTCTTCTACCTGGTTTAATCATTTCTCAATCAATCGAATCATCGCATAAAGAAATTATAGATATGGCACACGCTGAAAACGAATCGCACATAACCGTCCTTCCTCCCGATAAAGAGAAAATCAAGAAGCTATGGACGGTAGCCGGAATTTTGGGGATAATCACCGCCTTCGAATTCCTTATTGCCTTCACCATGCACCACGGCCCGTTGAAGACGTCGATCTTCATCGCCATGACCATCGTGAAAGCCGCCTACATTGTCGGAGAATTTATGCACTTGCGCTATGAAGTGAAAGTGCTGTTCTGGTCCATCCTCATTCCCTTGATCTTTATCGTGTGGATGCTGGTAGCCTTTATTTACGAAGGCATCGCGATTTCACTCGTTCGTTAAGAAATTAACCATAACTCATTTCAGAGGCTTGAGTGTATGCGCACTTAAGCCTCTTTTTTTTGACTGAAGCCGGTATGCAACGGTCATAGGTCCTGACAGTATTTTCGCATGCTATTATGAAAAAAACAAAAGCGCTCTTTTTATTCCTCGCCCTGCTGCTGCCGATACTGGTCTTTATTTTTCTAAGGTTTTTTGGGAAGAACGAGTTTGCTGTACCACCTTTGTACACCGAAACCTTTCCCGAAGTACCACAAGGCTGCGCCCCCGTAAAAACATTGCCCTATCGAATTGCCGACAGCGTGAGAACAAAGCTGCCGTTCGGAAACGATAGCCTCGTGCTGATAACTTTTGGCACACCCGGCCCGGAAGCAAACAACCAATTGAAACGGGTGGAAGGCAAATTTCCAAACGACCCTGTGGCCTTCGTTCAACTGGGCGATGCAGCGTCGGCATGGAAGCAATGTGTCTTCTTCCTGAAACCGCCTTTCGACCAGGTGCTGGTAGACCGCAAAGGAGCGATCCGCGGACAATACACCGCCGCCGACCTGGACGAGGCCGACCGGTTGATTACTGAAATAACGATTATACTAAAGAAATACTGAGATGGAGCAGAATGTAGTAAACGTGGGGCAGCAAAAGGAACCCTACAAGAAATTGATCATTGCCGTGTCGATTGCTATCCCATTGGTGGTGGCGGTTTTGTTTGGTGTGAAGGTGCCCGGCTACGACCTTTCTTTTCTGCCGCCGATCTATGCCACCATCAATGGCGTCACAGCCGTGTTGCTGGTGAGCGCATTGATCGCAATCAAAAACGGCAAGCGGACCTTACACGAATACCTGATGAAGACTTGCATCGCGCTCTCGGCGGCTTTCCTGGTGATGTACGTGTTGTATCACATGACCAGCGACCCCACTTCCTATGGCGGCGAAGGTGCCTTGAAATACATTTACTTTTTTATCCTGATCACGCACATTTTATTGTCGGTCGCTGTTATCCCCATGGTGCTTTTCACGTTCGTACGCGCATGGCGCGGGGACTACGTGCGGCATAGAGCGCTGGCAAAGATCACGTTTCCCATCTGGCTTTATGTGGCCGTGACCGGGGTGGTGGTGTACCTGATGATCAGCCCGTACTACGCAGCATAAAATTGGTTATCTTTAAGAGATCGATATGAAAAAGGCAGCATTCCTCAGCATCGTATTTGTGATCATCGCCACGGCTCAGTCGGTGGCGCAGTGCGCGATGTGCCGGTCTACGCTGGAGAATAACTACTCCAATGGCAAACCCGGCATCGCGGCCGGTATGAACATTGGTATCCTGTATTTGCTTTCCATGCCCTACCTGGCCGTGCTGGTGTTGTGGTATTTCTGGTATAAAACAAGTAGGAATGCAAGAAAGGAATTATCTCACGGCCCTGTTGCAAGGTAAGTGCCCCCACTGCCGCCGGGGCGACATGTTTGCATACCCCATCCGAAAGCTTAGTAAGTTTAACGTTATGAATGCCACCTGTCCGCATTGCGGCATTCGCCTGGAGCCGGAGCCCGGTTTTTACCAGGGAGCCATGTATGTGGGCTACGGGTTCACCATTGCCTTCATTGCGCTGGTCAGCGTCGTCCTGTATGCCTTGGGTGATGTTTCGGAATGGCACTACATCGGCGCCAGCATTGGAGGCATGATGCTGCTCATCCCATTCAACTACCGTTACTCTCGCATCGTGTATCTCTACCTTTTCGGCGGCATCAAATACGATCGCCACCTGTCGCAAACAAAGTAGTTTTCTTACCTTTATCGATCATCACCCTGGTCGACGATTGAAATCACGGACATTCATACTGTTAGGAAGTTGCCTGATCACGTTCGCGTTAGGAGGGCTGGCGGCCTATTTTTCCCAGCGCCTTGAATCCACACAATCCGTCGACGCCGCGATCGTGAAGAACCTGCAACAGGAGCTCGTCACCATGCAGGCGGAAGTGGACACGTTGCTGCCAAAGCTTCAACGCTCCTCCACGTTGCCGCCGCACCGCCGCCGCTTTGCATTTTTTGTATACGATGCCCAACAACTCGTGTCGTGGACCGACAACGGCTTCGTGCCGTCGCCAGCCTCGGTGGCCGAACCCTTTACGTTGAAGATGCTCATCAGCGGCAACGGCGACTACCTGGCCCGGAAATGGAAAGTGAACGACACGAAATTCCTGGTGGGCGTCATTCCGCTCTATCGCAAGTTCAGCATCACCAACAACTACCTGGAGCCATGGTGGAATCTCCGGATCTTCCCCTCCGGCGACATCACCTTGTTAGAGCCCAGTGCGGCCTCCGGCACCAGCATCTGCGTGGACGACCAATGCCCGTTCCGGGTCTCCTTCCAGGAACAGGTGCCGTTGCGCGACCCCGTGAAGATTGCCGCCATACTGCTGTTGTCGCTTTCGATCATTCTCTATGTGGCACTTTTTTATGTGCAACTCGAACGCTTGCCCTATGCGGAAGGAGCGTTTCTCCTGCTGTACGGATTTTTGATCGGCCTGCGATTCGTCATGATCCGCCTGAATTTTCCGGATGTGCTATACGCCTCCGACCTGTTCGATCCCAAAGTGTTTGCGTCGTCTACACTAAACGCATCGCTGGGCGATCTCCTGATCAACGAGATGGCATTGCTGCTGTTGTGTGTGTTTGCCTTTAATAACTATCAGAAATTCAGGAGCTATCACTTCATGTACCAGCGAAAAGCTATTGCATGGTTGCTCTCCGTGGTGGCAGGACTGGGTGTGCTTTTTGCGGCGTTGTTTCCGTTTGTGGTCATTCAAACGATCAACAACAATTCGTCTATCGTGATCGACATTTCCCAGTCGCTGCAGTTCGACAGGCTGCGGTCCATGGCCACCCTCGCCGTATTGCTGGCGGGGGCGTGTTCATTCCTGTTTGGTCACACGTTTTTGCGGCTGCTCATTGGCGATGGAAATAAACTGCGGGTGTTGGGAGCTTTCACCGTATCGGCAATCATCTTCGCCCTGATAAACTCGGCGACGGAACAGCCCTATCATTCTTCGCTCGTGTTGGGGACGTGCTATTTCTTGATCGTGTATGTTTTAAAATTGTATGTGAGCCTGCGACGCCTGAGCTTTGCCACATTCTCTTACCTGTTCATCTCCATCTTTTTCCTTTCGGCCAACGGCGCCTATGCCATTCACTATTTCACGCGCCAGGAAAAAATTGCCAGCCAGTTCAAGTTTGCTGAGAATTTTTTGGTGGATCGCGATTACTTTGGCGAATACCTGCTGCGCGAGGCCGCGCTAAAAATCGCCGACGATGCCTTTATTCAATCGCGCATCAATGTTCCTTTTCTTAGCCGCGACATCATCCGTCAAAAAATACGGCAAGTGTTTTTGCCAAGCTATTTCAATAAATACGATGTCGAGATCTTTCTGTTCAACTCCCGGGGAGAGCCGCTGGACAACCAGTCGGCGTCGACGCTGTCGCAGGTGATCGGCATCTATGACCAGGATGCCTTTCGCACCGACTACGACCGCGTGTATTTTGTGACCAGCCCGGCAAAAGACGTCACCCAAAAGTATCTCGTGCTGGTGCCCATCAAACGGGCCAACTCCCTGCTGGGCCATGTCATGCTGGATTTGTCGTTAAAGAAACTTATCCCCGACAACGTTTACCCCGAATTGCTCGTGGACAACCGGACACAGCAATTCTATCACACGCAAGACATCAGCTACGCCGTATTTTCCGACACCACGATCCTTTTTAGCTCGGGCAAATTCAACTACGACGCCGCTTTCTACCGCGATTGGCTTGGCAATCCCGACCTCTATCGCAAAAGCATCAGCGCCGATGGATTCACGCACGTGGCGCAGGAATATCAAAACAACCGGCTGGCCGTGGTGTCGTCGCAGCAGCCGCCGCTCATGCTCACGCTGGCCAACTTTTCGTTTTTGTTGGTGCTGGGGTTAGTGATCATCCTCCTGTTGCTCCTGTCGCTCGGCATTGCCAACTACGTACAGGGCGAAAAGCTTTATTTCTCCGCGCGCATCCAACTGCTGTTAAACATGGCGTTCTTCCTTCCCCTGATCCTGGTGAGCGTGAGCACCCTAAACCTGACCAACCGCTCAACCCAAAACCAGCTAATGGAAGAATACCAGCAGCGCGCCGAGACCGTGAGCAACCAATTGTCGGCGCAACTGGACCGCTATGTAAGCGGCAACAGCGAAAACGCAGACAACTTCGGACAACAGCTCCGGGAGCTGGCGCAGTTGACCAACCTCGATGCCAACGTGTTCAACACCAAGGGCGAGTTGCTGGCCACCAGCCAGGCGCTCATCTTTGAAAATAATTTGATGTCGCGCTACATCAACGCCAACGCACTGCGAAAGATCAAAGGGGGCAACCGGGTGGTGATCGAGACCGAGCGGGTGGGCAAGCTGGAATATTTTGTGTCGTATGCGCCCCTCAAGGCGCCGCTCAGCGGGAAACTCATCGGCATCCTGGGGATTCCGTTCTTTCAATCCGCCAGTTCGCTGGAGCGGGTGCAGATCAATATCGTGGCCAACATCCTCAATATCTTTTCGCTCATCTTCATCGTGTTGGTGATGCTTTCTTATTTTGTGTCGCGTTGGCTCACCTTCCCGTTAAAATTCATCACGCAATCGCTGCAGCGCACATCGCTCACCAAAACCAACCAACCCCTCACCTGGAAAGCCGACGACGAGATCGGGTTGATGGTAAAGGAGTATAACCAAATGCTTTTCAAGCTTAGCGAGAGCAAGGCCGAACTGGAGCAGACCCAGCGCGAAACGGCGTGGCGTGAAATTGCCCAGCAGGTGGCTCACGAGATCAAGAACCCGCTCACCCCCATGAAGCTCACACTCCAACAGCTGGAGCGCGGGATTGGGTCGGGCACGAACACGCCGGAGAAAACGGGGAAGGCCGTGTCAACGCTGCTCACCCAGGTGGATACGTTGAACGACATCGCTTCCTCCTTCAGCACGTTTGCCAAGATGCCGCAGCCGGTCATCCAGCGCCTGGAATTGGTGTCGCTCGTGCGGCGCACCGTAGTGCTTCACCATTCTTCGGGAGATGTGCAATTCGAGACCGCGCTGCGAGAGGCCTACGTCCAGGGCGACGAGCAATTGCTGGGACGCACTTTCTCCAACCTTATCCTCAATGCGTTTCAGGCCGCCCGCCCGGGATACAGTTTGGAGGTAAAGATCAAGCTCACTCAAACACCGGGGGGCTATCAGTTAGCCTTCCAGGACAACGGGAAGGGTATTGCTCCCGCCGTGGCGGAACGCATTTTTCTGTCGCATTTCACCACCAAGAAATCAGGCTCCGGGCTCGGGCTGGCCATTGCCAAGCAGGCGATCGAGCACATGCAGGGAAAAATCTGGTTCGACACAAAAGTGGGGGAGGGCACTACTTTTTTTATTCTTTTGCCACCATCCGGGGGAGGCGCTCCGGCGGAGCGGGAAAAATCTGATCCCTCCGTGTAACCAATTGTCGTTTTACGAGTAAATTGTATGCAACCCCCGGGGGCTACATCGGTCTTTTACAAAACACGTCGCCATGATCAAAAATTATCTCCTCATCGCCGTACGGAACATCTTCCGGAATAAATTATTCTCCACCGTCAACATCCTGGGTCTCGCATTCGGAATCTGCAGCGCACTGTTGATCTTTTTGTGGGTGAACGATGAACTGGAGTACGATTATTTCCACGCCAACGCAAGCCGCCTCTATCGCGTGATGGAAAACCAGAAGTACACCGACGGCCGCATCTACACATTTGCCGCAACACCGGGCCCCATGGCACCCTTTATCAAAGAAAAATATCCCGAGATCGAAAAGGCCACGCGGTTCACGTGGGAGGTGAACAACCTCATGCAGGTGGACGACAAGACATTCTATGAAATGGGCCGCTATGTAGACCAGGACTTTGTTGAAATGTTCAGCTTTCCTTTCGCAAAGGGCAACATGGCCACGGCGTTGAAAGACAAGAACTCGGTCGTGATCACGGAGAAGATGGCCAAAAAATATTTCGGCGACGAGGAGCCGATAGGCAAAGTGCTGCTCATGAACACCAAGCGCTCCTTCACCGTCACAGGCGTCCTGAAAGATATTCCCCGCAATTCCTCCATCCAGTTTGAATACCTCTTGCCCTTCGAAGTGTTCTGGGATGACAATACCTGGCTGCACGAATGGGGCAACAACAACATCCGCACCTTCCTGCTGCTGCGCGAAGGGACGGACCGCGAGAATTTTGCCGCCAAATTTAAAAATGAGATCGATGCACACCAGGAAAAAAGCAACGTGGAGCTCTTTATCCAACCCCAGGCGGAAGCTTACCTCTACGGCGATTTCGAGAACGGCGTGCAGTCGGGCGGACGCATCGAATCGGTGAAAATCTTTTTTGTGGTGGCCGTGTTCGTGCTCGTCATTGCCTGCATCAATTTTATGAACCTGTCCACGGCGCAAGCCACCAAGCGTGCCAAGGAAGTGGGTTTGCGGAAAGTGATTGGCGCGGTGCCCAGTCAGTTGTTCCGGCAATTTATGGGCGAGTCCTTTGTGACCGTATGCGTGAGCGCAGTCCTCGCATTACTCTTCGCGCTGTTGCTCATACCGGTTTTCAACGAGATCACCGGCAAAGCGCTCACCCTAAACCTGCTGGATTCGCGGTTGCTGATGATCTTCGGGATCATCATCGTGTTCACCGCTTTCGTGGCCGGTAGCTATCCCGCCTTGTTCATCTCCGAGTTCAAACCGGTGCAGGTGTTGAAGGGCCAACTGAAAAGCGGCAGCCGTGCCGCGGTGTTCCGCAAGGTCCTGGTGGTGGTGCAGTTCTCCATGTCGATCATTCTCATCATCAGCACCACCGTGGTGTTCCGGCAGATGAATTTTATGCAAAACCGGGATATCGGATTCGTGCGCGAAAATGTGTTTTACCTGTGGATGGAAGGCGACGTCCGCCCCAAGCTGGAGACCTTTCGCACACGCCTGCTGGCACAACCCGGCATTGAAAGCGTGACCTCGGCCAGCCAGATTCCCATCGACATCGGCAATTCCACCGTGGGCGTAGAGTGGGAGGGAAAAGACCCCAACGAGAAGATTCTCTTTAGCAACATCAACGTGGACTTCGATTTTATCCAGGCCATGAAAATGAACATGAAGGAAGGCCGGCCCTTCGACCGGTCCCGCATCAGCGATACATCCAACTACATCGTCAACGAAAAAGCGGCCGAGAAATTCGGCTTTAAAAACGGCGCGGCCGACCAGGACCTCACCATGTGGGATCGCAAAGGCAAGATCGTGGGCGTGGTAAAAGACTTTAACTTCGGCTCGCTCCACAGCGCCGTAGACCCGCTCATCCTGCGCATGGATGCGAAAGAAACTTACTGCCTCTTGGTGCGCGTGAAGCCCCACGAAGAGGAAGCCGGCCTCCGGTCAACCGAGATCTTGTGGAAAGAATATGCCCCGGGTTATCCCTTTAAATATACCTTCCTGAATCAGAACTGGGAAGACTTCTACAAAACCGAAGCCCAACGCGGCAAAGTGTTCAACACACTGGCCATCCTTTCCATTTTCATTTCATGCCTCGGCCTGTTCGGACTCTCTGCATTCTCTGCCGAGCGCCGCACCAAGGAGCTGGGCATCCGCAAAGCGCTGGGGGCTTCCATGCCGGGCCTTGTTCGTTTGATGGGCAAAGAATTTACCATACTGGTGCTGCTCGCCGCCGCTGTAGGCTGCCCCGCCGGCTGGTACCTCATGACACAATGGTTGGACACCTATGCCTACCACGTAGACGTGGGCTACCTGACGTTGATCATGGCGGGGCTTGTTTGCCTGGTGATATCGCTGGTCACGATCTCTTATCACTCGGTGAGAGTAGCGGCGAGTGACCCGGTGAAGAGCTTGCGGTACGAATAAAAAGGGACAAACGACGGAATAGAATTCGAACTTCACCACCAAGCGGGGATGCGTGATGTGATGTGCTGTTGCAGATCGGCTACCATTCCAGGGTAGCCAGCCGGATGGCAACGGATATATAAAATACGATCATACCCAGGTAAAAAATACGCCGTCCGTGTCGCCTGTCTTTTTCGGA
Source organism: Chryseolinea sp. (assembly GCA_036525235.1). Classification (GTDB taxonomy): domain Bacteria; phylum Bacteroidota; class Bacteroidia; order Cytophagales; family Cyclobacteriaceae; genus Chryseolinea. The sequence continues at coordinate 23,642 of DATDAV010000148.1, forward strand.
GTATTCATAAACCCTTTGACCATCGGGTAATGTCTTTTTATAGGTAAACAAGTGCCACCCGACGATAATGGCGAAGAGTCCCCCGAATAGGATCGACAGGTAGCCGATAAAAATCCAGACCCGGTTGCGTTCGTCCGGCTTTGCAAGTTCGACGATGCGTTGCTTTTTTAGCGATGCTATGATTTCATCACTTACTTCTCTTCCCCGGTCTTTTAATATTTTTTTTGCGAGTTGATAGTCGAGCGCGTTCCATTCGTCGGGCTTGCTCAGGATGTCGAAAAGCTCGTCATCCGTAAACTCAAAGAGATAATGCGTCTTGTCAACGGCATCCAGTTGGGTATTGCCGATGTCCAGCAGCAGCGCATTCGCTTTCGGGAAATCATCGGATTTGATTTTTACATAGTAAAACTCTGCCGAAGGATTGGTACCGTAAAGAACGTCAAGATTTTCTTTATCCTGCGTGATCTCAAAGGCAATCCCATGCGCTCGGAATTGGTCGGCCAGGGCCTCGGCGCTTTCCTTGTCGTTGTACTTTTTGAATACTAAAAATTCCATGGTATGCTTTCCTTTAAACGGATCAAGATGACCGGACGCCTTACACAATATTTAGAATCTCAACGTGAAAACCGTTTCCACATCGGGTTCGGAAACGACTGTAATGGAACCGTTGTGCATTTGCATGATCTGTCGCGAGAGGCTCAGGCCGATGCCGGAACCTTGGCGCTTGGTGGTGTAGAACGGTACAAAAATGTGTTCTAGCGCTTCTTTGATAATGCCGGAGCCGTTGTCGCGGATTTCGATGATGACGGCGTTCTCGTCATAGCTGCCGGTCAATTCCAATGTCGGGTTTTCGGTTTCAGTCAAGGCTTCGATGGCGTTCTTTAACAAGTTGATCAACACTTGCTCGATCATTTCCACATCGGCCTGGATGGTGAGGTATTCCGATGAACAGGCATGGTGAAAGTTGATGTGCGTTTTCTTCAACTCCGTCTTCATCAATTGCGCTACATGCTCGATAAGGTCTTTGAGGCGAACGGTAGCCATCTTGGGTTTGGGGAGCGAAGTATATTCCCGGTAGGCATCGATGAACTTGATCAATCCACGGCTTCTGTTCTCGATGGTGCTGAGGCCTTCGCGCAAATCTTCGGCGCCTTCCTGTTGCAGTTCATAGTGATCGCCTTTCTTCTCCATGTCGTGATCCAGGATCTCGCGCAGGGTGGAGGTGAGCGACGATATCGGAGTAATGGAGTTCATGATCTCGTGGCGCAACACGCGCGTGAGGTTTTGCCAGGCCTCCAGTTCTTGTTTTTGCAATTCTGGCTGGATGTTTTGCAGCGTCACCAGCTTCACGTCCGTGCCGCGGATGCGCAGCTCGGTGGACTGAATGGTGAGATAAAGCTCGTTGCTGCCTTTGTAGAGCTCGCTCTTGCCCGACTCCACACTGTTGATGGAGTGATAAAGCTTTGGGTTGATGTGAATGAGCTCATGGATGTTTTTGATATTGGTGATGCCCATGAACTTCTTGGCATTGGCGTTGACCAGTTGCACGTTGCCTTCGGTGTCGAACGAAAGAATACCGGTGCGGACCTGCTGCACCACCGTGTTGAGGTATTGCCCGTGTTCTTCTTTTTCCGAACGCGCCCGGCGGAACGCTTCGAGCACTTCGTTGAACGCGATGTTGAGGTCTTTGAAGGATTTTCCCAGCTTGTTGTCCGACGCAAACCCGGAAATAAAATCGGAGTATTTCACCGACTCCAGGAAGCGTGTAAGCTTGCGGTTGGTCTGGCTCACAAAACGGAAGATCTCCATGAGCTGGAGCGTAATAATGACCCCCGTTAGCAACGCAGCAAAGAGCATGTTGGGCCGCGTGACCATGTACATAAACAAAGCCATGGTAAGGCCCAACAAGATCACCCGCAGGATGACGCGGGTTCTGAAGTCATTAAATCCGAAGTTCAAGGGTAGCGCGTTTCTCAGTATCCGGCTTCAAGTTCACGGTTTCGGACGTGTAAAACAAATGCATTTTCTAACCTTCCAAAGGGAAAATGAGAGGCCAGTACTTGATTGGACGGCTAAAGTCGAAAAATGAATAGTTTGCCTATCGATGCCAGGCGATGGCTTGTGAATCAAATAAATAAATGGTTTTTTTGCGACGCCAAATAATTAACGGACTGGCGCCATAGCGCGATTGGTGTTCACAAGGAACACCGTTATGTCCCTAGATGTAAGCAATTATAATAACCTTTGCGTCAGATGAATACCATGAAAGAAAAATTACCACAGGCCTTTAGCCGTTTCCTTATTGCCAGTATTGTAGCAATGACAATGTCGTGCAACGATGGTTCGGACGGGTTAACAAGTTTAATGAACGTCACCAATGAAGCCGCGGGTGCAAAGTGCCTTGATGGAGGACTTAAAGTGGAAACCGGAATTGATACCAATAGAAACGGTACGCTCGATTCAGGAGAAGTTCAGCAGACAGAATTTGTTTGTAATGGCGTTAACAATCAGAATAGCCTCACGAAATACACGACCGAACTTTCTGGTCAAAATTGCAGCGCTGGCGGACAGAAAATCGAAACCGGGAGGGACTCGAACGGGGATGGAACACTGGAAGAAAACGAAATCCAACAAACCATGTTTGTATGCAATGGTATGAATGGCGTAAGTATGAACCAACTCAGATTTAAGATAACTACTACTGGAATGGGTTCGTTTACTGCGGGTGCTCCGCTCGGTGTTAATCCTTATTATGAATTGATAAATTTTGATATAAGAAACTATCCTGGCATTGATTCCGTGATATTTGTTGTGGATGGCGCCCACGCTTCGGATCCGAATGGCACAGTGGCGTTTCAGTTGTACGACGTCACCAATCATACTCCCATTGTTGATTCAGACGTGAGTACCACCAGCACTTCTGGAACCAAACTTTATTCCCGCAATATTCTATCGAAATTACCTCAGTCTACTATTGATTTGAGTGCGGGCATATTACCCAGTGGTGAATGCCAATATACCTATCTCCTCCTTTACGACAGGGACTAGCAAAATAGGGGAGAATGCTCAAGTGTGGATTGTGAACAAAACTTTCACAATCCATACTTCTCCAATCTCCTGTACAACGACGACCTAGTCAACCCCAACTCCGATGCCGCCTGTGTAATATTCCCGTTGTATTTCTTCAACACCTTCCGAATAAGCAATTTCTCCACTTCTTCGAGATTGTATTGCTCCAGGCTAAGCTGCCCATCTTCTTTCGTAGACGATGCCGTAGTGAAATTGAAATCCTCCGGTTGCAAAACATTGGTGCTGCTCAGAATGATGGCCCGTTCAATGGAATGCTGCAACTCGCGGATATTTCCCGGCCAGGGATGCTTATGCATCCGCGACATCGCCCCCTCGCTGATCTTCGTCACCGGCTTGTCATATTTGGCAGCATAGTGTTTCAAAAAGTGATTGGCCAGCAGCGGAATATCTTCAAAGCGTTCGCGCAAAGCAGGAATTTCGATCTCAATGGTATTGATACGATACAACAAATCCTGGCGAAAGCGATTTTCCTTCACCATATCATAAAGCGGCATGTTGGTGGCACAGATCAACCGGATGTCGATCGGCGTGTCTTTGTTGGATCCGACGCGGCTCACTTTCCGGTTTTGCAGCACGGTGAGCAGTTTGGCTTGCAGGGGCATGGACAGGTTGCCGATCTCGTCCAGGAACAAGGTGCCGTTGTTGGCCAGTTCGAAGCGTCCGGGGCGGTCTTCCTTGGCGTCGGTGAACGACCCTTTTTTATGGCCGAAAAGCTCGCTTTCGAATAGGGTCTCCGTGATGGAGCCCAGGTCGACGCTGGCAAAGTTCTCGTTCTTGCGCGCCGAATTCCGGTGGATGGCGCGGGCGATCAGTTCTTTCCCCGTGCCGTTCTCGCCCAGGATGAGGACGTTGGCGTCGGTTTTGGCCACGCGGTCGATGGTCTGGAAGATCTTTTGCATGGTGCCGCTTTGGCCGATGATCTCGCTATAGCGGTCGTTGAGCACCTGGTTGATCTCCTGGTTTTTGATCTTCAGGGTTTCGATGACATCGCGCGACTCGCGGAGGCGCATGGCCGAATAGAGGGTGGCCTGCAGTTTTTCGTTTTCCCAGGGTTTGAGCACGAAGTCGGTGGCGCCGGCCTTGATGGCTTTCACGGCCATTTGAATGTCGCCATAGGCGGTGATGAGCACCACCACGGCCGAAGGATCTTGTTGCAGGATGCGCTCCAGCCAATAGTAGCCTTCGCTGCCGCTGCTCACGTCTTTGGTGAAGTTCATGTCCAGCAGGATCACATCGTAGTCCTCGTTGTTCATGAGGGCGGGTAGGGCCTCCGGATTCTTTTCGACATCGACTTGGGCAAAGTGCCGCTTGAGGTGCATCTTGGCGGCTTTCAGAAGATCTTCGTTATCGTCTACAATGAGGATTTTTCCTTGTTTCTGTTCCATTCAAATTGGGTGGTTAGGCTCGTAAAAACTGTATCATTAACAAACACGGCTGTCCGCTAATGGGCAAAGGCCATACCGAAACATATTTCTGGTCAATTTCATCAAAAATAGCCCTTTTATACCCGTTTCTTCGTTCGGAACCGGACAGTTACGTTCACATGTGAACGAGAAATGGCATTTCAGAACACGGAAATCAGGGCTAAAAATGCACTTCCTGCGGTTGGCACACTTGTTGGCATTGGGGGTTACATGACGTGAAGCGGACATGCGCATTTTTACTGCCGCCGCATGCCTTCGCGGTAAACCTGAAATTTTAAAGAGACAGAATGGACAAGCAAATCAAGAAGAAGACCTGGACTGTGAAACGTATCGCCACTTACAGCGGCATTGCCCTTTTCGTAGCATTTATTGGGTATCAGTTTATTTTTGCCGACCGGCGGTCGCACCTTAAGATCGATAAAGAAAAGATCAGCATCTCCGACGTAAAACGGGGCGTGTTCCAGGAGTTCATACCGCAAACCGGCGTCATCGAGCCGGCCCGCACGGTTTATCTTGATGCGGTGGAAGGCGGAACGATCAAGCGCGTGGTGGCAGAAAGCGGTTCCATGCTGAAAGCCGGCGATGTTATTTTGGAGCTAAGCAACCTTAACCGCGAAATTACAGTCTTAACGCAGGAAGCTAACCTGAACGAAAGTATCAACCGCGTGCGCGAAACCCGTCTGCAGCTTAACCAGAACGACTTGCAGCAGCGGCAAACTTTGGCCCTCATTGAGAGCCAGTTGCAAATTTTGGGTCCGCAATACGCGCGTCAGAAGCAGCTTTTTGAAAAGAAACTGATCTCTAAACAGGAATTTGAAAAGACCGAGGCGGACTATAAATACAATCTCCAGAATAAAAAGATCACGTACGAAGTGTACAGGATCGATTCCCTGGATCGGAAGCGTCAGATGGCGCAAATGAACTTTTCCGAAATAAAGATGACCCAAAGCCTTGACGGTATGGGAAAGATCCTGGATAACCTCGTTATCCGCGCCCCGCTGGATGGTCAGCTTTCCCGTCCGCAGCTCGATGCCGGCCAGAACGTGAACTCCGGCCAGCGCCTTGGACAAGTGGACGTGGTGGGAAGTTATAAAGTGAAGGTGCCTATTGATGAATTGTACTTGCCGCGCATTACCACCGGGTTGCACGCCACAACGACGTTCAACAATAAGGATTATAGCCTGCAAATCATGTATATTTATCCGACCATCATAAACGGACGGTTCGATGTGGATATGGATTTTGTAGGGGATGTGCCCCCCGGAATTCGCCGCGGTCAGTCCCTCAGATTGCGGATAGAATTGGGCCAGTCGTCGGAAGAGCTGTTGTTGCCTGTGGGCGGATTTTATAAAGATACCGGCGGAAATTGGGTATTTGTGTTGGATGGCGAAAACAAAGCGGTACGCCGCGATGTGAAACTGGGACGGAAAAATACCGAGAACTTCGAAGTACTGGAAGGCCTGAAACCGGGCGACAAGGTGATCACCTCGTCGTACGAGAACTTTGGCAACAATGAAGTATTGGTCCTGAACGAATAACAATTCAAGACAATACGGTAACAACTGAAGGCAATTTGTAGTCTAACGAAGTAACCTTTGTCATAAAAAGAAGTAATTAGTCAAACTAAAAACGAGTATTAACCATCCATCTGAAAATAACCAGCCATGATCAAACTTAAGAACCTTGAAAAAGTCTACACGACTGAAGAAGTAGAAACCACCGCCCTCAACAATATCAATCTCGATATAAAGGAAGGTGAGTTTGTGGCCATTATGGGTCCCTCCGGTTGCGGTAAATCCACTTTGCTGAACATCCTGGGCTTGCTGGACAACCCTTCCGGCGGCGAGTATCACTTCGGCGAGCACGAAGTGGCCAAGTACTCCGAACGCCAGCGTGCGCAATTGCGCAAAGGCTCCATCGGCTTCGTGTTCCAAAGCTTTAACCTCATCGACGAGCTCACCGTATTCGAAAACGTAGAGCTGCCGTTGCTCTACATGAAGGTGCCCGCTTCTGAAAGAAAACAACGCGTAGAAGAAGTGCTGGAGCGCATGAACATCATGCACCGCCGCAACCACTTCCCGCAACAACTGTCGGGTGGTCAGCAACAACGCGTGGCCATTTCCCGCGCCATTGTAGCAAAACCTAAAGTGATCCTGGCCGATGAACCTACCGGTAACCTGGACTCTGCCAACGGCGAAGAAGTGATGAAGCTCCTTTCGCAATTGAACGAAGAAGGAACCACCATCGTGATGGTAACTCACTCGCCCTACGATGCTAATTATGCTCACCGTATCATCAACCTGTTCGACGGTAAGGTGGTAACGGAGAACATCAAAGAGCAATTCCATATTTAAACGCTCACCCTAGAGGGGGCAGCCACGCGATTGTGGCGGTCAGAAGAAGCTGCCTTCCTTTTTAGCAACATACCAGGGGCCGACTAAAAAGTCGGCCCCTTCTATTTTTAGAATAACTTTTAAAAAGACTATTGTCCAGGTCCTGTTTCCGATTCCGGCGCTGCCGTTATCCATTGTCCGGTGCTGCCGTTACTTACGGTCCGGTCCTGTTGTTATTTACGGTCCGGTGCTGCTGTTACTTACGGTCCGGTGCTGCCGTAAGAAATTGTCCGGGTGGGCAATTCTGTTTTCTCCTATAAGGAAAATTGTTTTTTCATGGCGAGGATTGCAAACCTGCGGTGGGCTTCGTTTCGTAACCCGTGCTACGGGAGGTTTGCGGTAGAAGGCATAGCTGTGTATGCGTTCTGTTGCTTGATGCCGGACATACAACTGTACACTTCCGTACATCGTTCGTTCGGCGATCCCTAAAACGATCGTTTTTTGCGCGAATCGGTTCATGGCATATTTCTTGGACTTAGCGGTGCAACCTGTGAAGAATGATTGTAGTCTTATAATCGACCCTAATAAAAACCCTGCATGATCCAAAACTTTCTACGCATCACGATTCGCAACATGATGAAGAACAAATTGTTCATCTTCATCAACGTATTTGGTATGGGCATCGCGATTGCCTGTTGCATTGTGGCCTACTTCAACTGGGAGTTCGATGCGCGTTTCAACACGCATCACGTCAATGCCCCTGCGATCTACCGTGTAAGCTCCATCCGTGAGTTTGAAAAACAAAGTACCCTATATGGCCATGCTCCGATTCCCCTGGGCGCGGCCATCCGACAGAACATACCTGACGTGAAGCACACGATGCGCCTCTGGTGGTCGTATTCCGATTTTAAAGTAGACGACAATATTTTTCGCGCCGGTCTGGCTTATGCTGATCCCGATATCTTCGACATGTTTACATTCGAATTTATCAACGGAAGTCCCGCTGCCTTAAAAGACAAATCCAAGGTTGTGCTCAGCGACGAGATGGCCATCAAACTGTTTGGTTCTACCGACGTGGTAGGCAAAATGCTCACCCAGGTAGACGGCGCCATCCTGAAGGAAAAGGAAGTGGGAGGGGTGTTTAAAAAACAACCTGCCGGTTCCAGCTTCGGCGAGGATTCCTACACACACTTCGACAACTTCTTCGACGACGTGAAGGAGGTCACCGAAAACGACTGGAAGAACCGCGACATGCTGTTCGTGCAGATCGAGGATCCGAGCCGCGTATCGGCCGTGCAAAAGCAGCTTCAGACGTTTACGGAAAACAATAACAAAGTTCGCGAAGACTTCATCATCAAAGAATTTGTGCTCGACCCCTTCGTGGGCATGGCGCAACGCGACGAGGAGATGGACACATGGTCGAGAATGCGGCCATCCAGTCCGAAGGCCGCCGTGATCAGTCCCATTGTGATGGCCGTGCTGATCCTGCTCATCGCCTGTTTTAATATGACCAACACCGCCATTGCCATTTCTTCGCGGAGACTGAAAGAGATCGGCATCCGCAAAGTGATGGGCAGCGTGCGCGCCCAGCTCATCGTTCAATTCATCGGCGAAACGATGTTCATTTGCTTCGTCGCATTGATCGTAGGCTTGTTTTTGGGTGAGGTGTTATTACTGTCGTGGAATGCCTTGTGGACGGAGATGAAGCTCACGTCCCACTATCTCGACAATCCTTCATTTTTAATGTTCCTGGTGGCGGTATTGTTTTTCACAGGCTTGGTGGCCGGCAGTTACCCGGCTTTTTATATCAGCAATTTCGAGCCCGTCAGCATTTTGAAAGGTCAGATGAAGTTTGGAGGCACAAATTATTTCACCCGCACGCTGCTGGCGCTGCAATATGCCATCTCGCTTATCGCCATCATCTTTGCCATTGCCTTCTATGCCAATTCGAAGTATCAGTCCAACTTCGACCTGGGATTCAATGAGAAGAGCGTCATCATCGCGTATGTGAGCAACCAGGGTGAATTCGATACCTATCGCAATGCGATCCAACAAAATAAAGACATCGTTTCCATCGCAGGCTCCAAACACAGTATTTTCTCTTCCGGATATAACGACCCGATCAAATACGAATCCAAACAAATGGAGACCGACATCATTGAAGTGGGCGACGGTTATTTGAACACCATGAACATGCACTTGGTAGAAGGCCGCGACTTCATCAAAGACTCTGAAAACGACAAGAAGGAATCCATCATCGTCACCGAAAAACTAGCGAAAGACTTCGGCTGGGACAAGCCACTGGGCAAGGAGATCGTTTGGATGGATACGGTCAAATTATATGTGATCGGCGTGGTGAAAGATGTTTACACCAACGGTCTGTGGGATAAAATGGACCCGCTGATGCTCCGCTACATCGGCCCCGAGCAATACACCCATGTGATCGTGAGTGGCCCGATGGATAAAATGGTCTCCATCAACAAAGCCATGGAAGCCCAATGGAAACAAGTGTTCCCCAACCGCCTCTACAACGGCCGCTTCCTCGACGAAAATACGGTTGAGGCCCGCGAAGTGAACGACAACATCGTGAAGATGTTTGCCTTCCTGGGCATCGTGGCCCTGATGCTTTCGGGCACGGGCTTGTATACGCTGGTGTCGCTGAACATCATCAAGAAAATGAAAGAGATCGGCATCCGCAAAGTGTTGGGTGCGTCGGTCTCGAACATCACCCGCATCATCAACACAGAGTTTGTGATCATCCTGGTCGTTGCGTCGGCCCTTGGATCATGGGCGAGCTACTTTGCGGTGGATGCGCTCATGGGCAGCATATGGGATTACTACCTTCCCATGTCGGCGGTCACGGTGGCCATCTCGGTGTTCATTTTGTTCTTTATCTCGGCGGCAGCCATCGGCTACAAAGTGTTGAGCGCCGCGGCTATGAATCCGGTGAATACGCTGCGGACGGAATGATCCATCAAATCAGACCCATAGGAAGATGTTACAGAAACCTTTAAGGCACTGTAACATCTTCATCCTGAATGTCGTCTGAAGTACTGTACCTGGAAATTTCCCTGCGTGTTTAACCTAAGAAATCTTCTCCCTTGCGCATATGTTTAAAAACTATTTCAAAGTTGCCGTCAGGAATATCCTGAAGCATAAGTTCTTTTCCGCCATCAATATCCTGGGCATGACCACGGGTATCACGGCATGCTTGCTCATCATCCTGTACATTACCGATGAGCTGAGCTATGACACGTTCCATGCCAATGCGGACCGCATCTACCAGGTAGGCCTTCACGGCAAACTCGGAGGCCAGGACATCCGCACGTCAAACACCTGCCCGCCCATCGCCGCGGCCATGGTGGCCGAGATCCCGGAAGTGCAGGCGGCCACCCGTGTAACGCCTCGCTTTGGGCGACCACCCGTGAAATACGAAGACAAAGTGTTTACGGAAGAAAAAGTTTTCTTTGCGGACTCCAACTTCTTTGAGTTCTTCAGCTTCCACCTGAAGGAAGGTGACATTAAGAATGCGCTGAAAGAACCCAACACGGTGGTCCTCACCGAAGCCATGGTGAAAAAATACTTTGGCAACGAACCGGCCATGGGCAAACTCCTGGCTATCGGCGACGATAAGAAGGCCTTTAAGGTAACGGGCATTGCCGAGAACCCGCCGTCCAATTCGCATTTCGGGTTCAACATCCTGTTGTCGAGTGAATCGAACCCGGATCTGAAGACTGGCATCTGGCTGAACAACTTCATGTATACTTACTTCATGCTGCAACCCAATGCCAATGTGGAGGCGGTCAACAAGAAGTATGAGAACCTGGTGGAGAAATACATTGGCCCCGAGCTCGAGAAATTCATGGGGACCACCCTGAAGGAAATGAAAGCCAGTGGCGGCGCTTTTGGCTATTTCAGCACCAAGATGACCGACATCCACTTGCGTGCCACCGCTCAGGATGCGCTGGAGCCGGGTGGCAATCTGACCTATATCTATTTCTTTGGGGGCATTGGCGTGTTCATCATCTTCATCGCCTGCATCAACTTCATGAATTTGTCCACAGCGCGTTCGGCGGGCAGGGCCAAGGAAGTGGGGCTTCGCAAAACCTTGGGTTCGCTGCGCGGACAGATGATCTATCAGTTCCTGGCCGAATCCATGTTGTATAGCTTTGTGGCGGTCGCGCTCGCCCTGATGGCTTGCTATCTCCTCTTGCCGTCGTTCAACCTGCTGGCGGGCAAGGTCATGAACATAAGCGCACTGGGAAGCCCGCAGTTGCTGTTAAGCATCGTGGGACTGATCGTATTCGTGGGCCTGGTGGCGGGCAGCTATCCTGCGTTCTACCTCACGTCGTTCAACGCCGTGGAAGTATTGAAAGGAAAAGTGCGTGCCGGCATGAAGACCAAGGGCGTGAGAAGCTTCCTGGTGATCTGCCAGTTTGCACTTTCCATCTTCCTGATCATTTTCACGCTCGTGGTCTATCAACAGATCCAGTTCATGCAGGAAAAGAACCTGGGCATCGACAAGAATAACATTTTCATTTTGAACAGCACCAATCGTTTGGGTAACAACAAGGAAGCGTTCCGAAATGCATTGGCCCAGCAAACCGGCGTGGTGAAGCTCAGCTATACGACCAACACTTTCCCGGGAATCAATAACACGACGATATTCAAAGCGGCCGGCTCGGAACAAGACCACATCATGGGCGTGTATTTTGCCGATCAGGATCAGCAGGAGGTTATCAAATTCGAAATGAAAGAGGGACGCTATTTCTCCCGCGAGTTCCCCAGTGACTCAACGGCCATCGTTATCAATGAAGCCGCCGCACGCGAATTTGGTTTTGACAAGCCGATTGGAGAAGAAATATTGTTCAATGGCGACGGCGACGGCACCAAGACCACCCGCCTGAAGGTGGTAGGCGTGGTGAGGAACTTCAACTTCGAGTCGTTCAAAACCGAAGTGCGCCCCATTTCCATCCGCCTCACCAAAGATGCCAACAACCTCATGATCCGCTACGAAGGCAACCCCAAAACCGTAGTGGCCGTGGTAGAAAAACTTTGGAAAGAACACTCCACCAACGAGCCCTTCGAATACACCTTCCTGGACGAAAACTTCGACGAGCTTTTCCGCGCCGAGCAGCGCATGGGCAACCTCTTCAGCATTTTCTCGGGATTGGCCATCTTCATTGCTTCCCTCGGATTGTTTGCGCTGGCCGCGTTCACATCGGAACAACGCACCAAGGAAATCGGCATTCGCAAGGCCATGGGGGCGACGGTCTTCAGCCTGACCGTTTTGCTGTCGAGAGAATTTACAAAGCTGGTGCTGATTGCTTTTGTGCCCGCCGCTGCCGCGGGGTGGTATGTGAGCAACCAGTGGCTGCAAAGCTTCACCTACCGCATTCCCGTAGACCCCATGGTTGTGATCCTGAGCGGGCTGGGAGCGATCCTGGTGGCCTGGCTGACGGTGAGCTACCAATCCATAAAAGCGGCCCGTTCAAACCCCGTGGAATCGCTCCGCTATGAATAGGGATTACAAGTAAGGAAATCTCATAAAAAGGGGTGCTTTCATAAAAAAAGCGCCTTTTTTATGGAAATTTCCAGCCTTTTTTGTTCTAATGTTAAGTTTTTGTTAATGTATTCACATTCGACTAACATTTGATACCTTGGTGAATCAACCACAAAGTTTTATGGAAAAAGCGAAGACCCCAAAATCGTCCAAAAAGGCTCTGAGAAGCCTCATTAGCGACTCTCTTCAACAATCCCTCAATACCCTGGAACTTCCGCAATCCAGCAAGAAAGCCAAAAAACTTCTTCACCGCAGCGCCAAAAAACTGGCGATCATTTTCGCGGATGCCATGAAGCGTGAGGAGAAGAAAAAAAAGAAAGCGGAGAAGTTCATGGAAGACGCCGTGACCGGCAAGGGAAAAGGAAAGAAGAAAAACTCAAAGCAAGTAAAACTGGAAAAGCACACTGAGTTAGCGAGTTGATCTTCCAAAAGACCACCACGAAGAAAAACACACTAAGCCCTTGACAAAAGGGCTTATTTTTTTGCCCCAAACTTCGAACGGTAGTAGTCGCGGTCTTCAAACCACTCCATGATCGCGATGTTCATGAGCACGAGCAGCATGCCGTAGAGGAAATCTTCAAAAGGAATGGTGCCCAGGCGGATGCCCAGCAATTGCTTGTCGTTGTACCACACCACGGGAGTGTGAAGCAGCCAGCCGGTGAGCACACCATTGATGAGAAAGAACGGCAGCAGGATCACGATGAACGCGAAATAGAATCGCCCCATATACCGCGGCCGGATTTTTAGCATCAGGTAGGCCAGGAACAACGACACGACCACAAAGGTGACGCCCGTATACAGCTTGTCCATGTGAAAAATGCCGAAGATGAGCAGCAGGATGATCAGCGCACTGGAGATTAGCTCCTGGTGGGGGAAGAGATAATCTTTCTCGATGAGATGATTCAAGGCGAAGTAGGTGAAGACGCACGCGTAGGGGATGCAAATAAAAAACAGGATCTCCTCCAGCGGCAGGTTGCCGATGAAGATGCCGCAAAGATATTGAGGGTTGAACCCCCATATCCCCAGGTGGGTGAACAGGCTATCCCACACGCAAAAAAAAGGCACCGAAAAGAGCAACGCGATGCCCAGGTATTTCCATTTCTTGTAGAAGGGAGCCTTGGACTGGAAGCTGACCGAAAACGGCAACAGGAACGAAACGATATCGATAGACAGGTATAAGTATTTTGAATTCAAAGGCTATTGGGTTTCTTGGCGTTCTTGTTTATAGGTGAAGTTTTTTGGTTCGTATTTCTTGTGAGCAATTAAAAATCCAAACGCTTCGCAGCCTTCCCTGGAGTGCTTGCTGTGGTGAATATAGTGTGCGTGGATGATTCGCTGAAGATATTTGCTTCTTTTTTCCGGCCGCCACTGGATGCGTTGATGTACCAGGATGTCGTGGAAGACCAGGTAGAATAGCCCGTAACAGAAAATGCCCGTGGCAACAGCCAGCCAGTAGGGGCTGTACACCACTTGCGAGGCATAATAGAACAGGCCAACACACGGTAAGCTAAACACGAGGGCAAACAGATCGTTGCGTTCCAAGGCATGTCCGTGCACGGTGTGGTGGGACTTATGCCAGCGCCACAAAAATCCGTGCATCACATATTTATGGGTGAACCAAGCCACAAATTCCCACAACAGAAAGGTGCCGACAACGATGAGCGAACACAATAGCAGGGTGAGGAAATTCATGATCAAGCCGATCGCATGACGGCGGTTTTGTTGCTGAAAATTTCAAGTAAAGCCCCTACGCGATAGTCAAAAATAGCATTTACCGGACGCTCCACAAACCAGGCATCGGCAAAACGCTCCGGGAGGCCTAAGGGAATACCGTAGCGCACTTCATCGGTAATTTCCACACGCCAGGAAACTTTCGCGAATGTGATGGAATTTTGAGAAAAAATCGCGGAGTTCGTTCAAATACGGCTGCGTAACTGCACACGTTTTAGTGGATAAATTTTCATACATTTCCCCAACATATTTGCCCGATATGGTTTTGAAATTCCTCCGAAAAAATGAACTTGATACTGCATTGTAAGGCTATGAAAAACCTTTTGTTTTCAGTTGCGACAATGACCCTCATCGCTATCGTCATGCTGACTTCTTCCTGCCGGGAAAAGCTGTCCGCATCGCGTTCAAAGGATTCTGTTGATTATAATCTCCACATCAGGCCGATCCTTTCCGACCGGTGCTTTAAATGCCATGGCCCTGATGCCAACCAGCGCAAAGCCCATCTACGCCTCGATACACAGGAGGGTGCCCTGGCCGCGTTGAAAGACAACCCGGAAGGCCATGCCATCATACCCGGCGACCCCGAGCGATCTGAAGTATACTTGCGGCTCATCTCAAAAGATACTGCCGAGATGATGCCACCGGTAAAATCCAATCTCAAGATCAACGAACAGGAAATCGCCCTCATCAAAAAATGGATCGCCCAAGGTGCCAAATACAAACCACACTGGGCCTTTATACCACCGCATAAAACAGCCGTGCCCGAAGTGGACGACGCGGAATGGCCAAAAAATGAGATCGACAATTTTATCCTGGCGCGCCTGGAAAGCAACAACATCGAGCCCAACGAGCCGGCCGATCCCGCCCGCTTACTAAAACGCGTTTGCTTCGACATCACAGGCCTGCCACCGACCCTGGCCATGCAAGACAAATTTTTGGAGGACAGTTCGCCCGAAGCCTACGACAAAGTTGTGGATGAACTGCTGACCCAACCCCAATACGGCGAAAAAATGGCGACCTACTGGATGGATGTTGCCCGCTATGCCGACTCTCACGGCTACCAGGACGATGGTCTCCGCACCATGTGGCCGTGGCGCGATTGGGTCATTCATGCCTTCAACGCAAATTATCCCTACGATCAATTCATCACCTGGCAACTGGCCGGTGACTTATTGCCCAATCCCACCAAGGAGCAATTGCTGGCCACCGGGTTCAATCGCAATCACAAGATCACGCAAGAGGGTGGTGTCATCGACGAAGAATATCGCATCGAGTATGTGACCGACCGCACCAACACCTTCGGTAAAGCCTTCCTCGCGCTGACGTTCGAGTGTGCCAAGTGTCACGATCACAAATACGATCCCATCCTTCAAAAGGATTATTACAGCACCTTCTCGTTCTTTAACCAGGTGCCCGAAAAAGGATTGGTTGGCGATATCACGTTGGCCTCCCTGGCCGATCCTCCCAACATGAAGATCACCACGGCTGACGTGGAGAAGATCTTAACCTTTATCAACAAAAAAGACACCGCGACCGTGCCCGTCATGATCATGGCCGACAAGCCCGATAAACGCCCTACCTATCTCTTGAAGCGTGGTGTTTATGATGCCCCGGGCGATAGGGTATACGTTGGCCTGCCCAAGGCCATCCTGCCGTTCGATTCTGTGCGCTATGGCAACAACCGACTGGGCCTGGCCCGATGGCTCACCGACAAAAATAATCCCCTCACAGCACGTGTTTTTGTGAACCGCATGTGGCAGGAGTTTTTTGGACGCGGGTTGGTGAAAACTTCCGGCGACTTTGGTATGCAAGGCGAAATGCCATCCCATGCCGAATTGCTCGACTGGCTGGCCCTTGACTTTATGGACCATGGATGGGACATAAAACGGCTCATCAAACAATTTGTCACCTCAGCAACCTACAAACAGTCGTCGGTGGTGAGCGAGAAGAAATTGGCTGCCGACCCGGAGAATATTTTGCTGGCGCGAAGCTCGCGTGTGAAAATGTCGGCGGAAGTCATTCGCGATCTGGCCTTGGCCAGCAGCGGCCTGCTGGTGAGAGAGATCGGCGGTCCGAGTGTGAAGCCCTATCAGCCGAAAGGCATCTGGGAGTCGTCTACGTCGGGTCGAGGCGTATTAGCGCGATATGTGCAGGATCATGGCGACAAGTTATACCGGCGAGGATTGTACTGTTTTATCAAGCGCACCGTGCCACCGCCCAGCATGCTGGTCATGGATGGCAGCAACCGCGACCAGTGCGAAGTGAAGCGCATGCGTACGAACACACCGTTGCAAGCGCTTGTGCTGTTGAACGACCCGGTGGTCCTTGAGTCGTCGCGGGTTTTTGCCGAGCGGTTGGCACAGAAAAATTCTACGATCGAACAAAAAACCATTGAAGCGTTCCGTTCCATCGTGGCACGCACGCCAAAACCGGAAGAGCTGAAAGTGCTGTTGACCTATTACGAAGAAGAGAAGAAAGGCTTTGATCAGTCACCGGAGAAAGCCCGGGAGTTTATTACCGTGGGCGAATATCCGCAGACAGAGATCAAAGACGTGGCATCGGTGGCGGCCCTGATGCAGGTAGTGCACACGATTTTTAACCTGGAGGAATCCATCACAAAAGTTTGAGGTATGGAAAATGAATTCTTAAAGCAACGCTTCCACGTCACCCGCAGACATTTCCTGGGGAAGATGAGTCTTGGATTGGGCTCTGTGGCACTGGGCTCGTTGCTGATCCCCGACCTGTTCAAATCCGGTGCCGACGAAGGCGCGATGTTAACGGGTCTTCCGCATTTCGCCCCCAAAGCCAAACGCATTATTTATCTTTTTCAAAACGGGGCGCCTTCGCAGTTGGAGAGCTTCGACTACAAGCCGCTGCTGAATAAAATGGCCGGCCAGGATCTGCCCGCGTCCATTCGCATGGGGCAACGCCTCACGGGCATGACCTCGGGGCAAGCAAGCTTTCCCTTGGTGGGCTCGCATTTTTCATTTAAGCAATATGGTCAGTCTGGCGCATGGGTAAGCGAGATCTTCCCCAACATGGCCAAGATCGTAGACGACGTATGCTTCATCAAGACCATGCACACCGAAGCCATCAACCACGATCCGGCCCTGACTTTCATGCAGTCGGGGGCACAACAAGGCAACCGTCCCAGCATGGGCGCCTGGTTGAGCTATGGGTTGGGTAGTGAGAATAAAAATCTTCCCGCGTTTTGCGTGCTACTCTCCCGGGGCCGCGGCAACGGCCAGGGGGTTTACTCGAAGCTGTGGTCCAACGGATTTTTAGATAGCATTCACCAAGGCGTTCAATTTAGCAGCAGCGAAGAAAGGGTGTTATACCTGAAAGATCCTCAGGGAAGAGATCGCAACGGCACCCGCAAAATGCTGGACAACCTTGCCGAACTCAATGCCATGAACTTTCAGGAGTTTGGCGACCCGGAAACACAAACGCGCATCCAGCAATATGAGATGGCATACCGCATGCAAACGGCGGTGCCCGAACTTTCCGATCTAACCCAGGAGCCGGACCACATCATAAAAATGTATGGCGCCGATTGCCTCGTGCCCGGCACATACGCATCCAATTGCTTGCTGGCGCGGAAGCTTTCCGAGTCGGGCGTGCGCTTTGTGCAGCTCTACCACCAGGGTTGGGACCAGCACGGCAACATGGTCGGCGAAATGCCCCTGCAGGCCGAGGATGTTGACCGCTCCACCGCCGCACTGGTGATGGACCTGAAACAACGGGGCTTGCTGGACGAGACCTTGGTGATCTGGGGAGGCGAATTCGGACGCACAAACTACTGCCAGGGCAAACTGAGCAAGGAAAACTATGGACGCGACCACCACCCGCGCGCCTACACCATCTGGATGGCTGGTGGCGGTGTGAAACCCGGCCTGGTCTATGGAGAGACCGATGAATTTGGTTACAACATCGTGCGCGACCCCGTGCACGTAAACGATTTTCATGCCACCGTCCTGCACTTGATGGGACTGAACCATGAACAACTCACTTATAAACACTTGGGTAGACGATATCGCCTCACCGACGTAGCCGGCAAGGTGGTTTCGGGAATACTGGCCTGAACCGATAATGGAGAGACTACAGCGCATCATCCTGAATATCATTTTCTGTATTCAGGTCCTTTTGATTTTTTTGTTGTTCTTCGAAGACAAAATACAACTCCCGGCCTGGCTGCAGGTGGCGGGCCGCATGCACCCGTTGGTGTTGCACATTCCGATTGGCATGATGATCTTTTTGGTCGCGCTGATCCTGCTGGAAAAATGGCTGGATCAGGCTGTCGCCCCACTGATCATCAACTTCGGCCTCATCCTAACCTCGCTGTCGGCTTCCGTGACGGCCCTGTTCGGATTTTTTCTGAGCCTCCAGGGTGACTATGGCGCCGAAGCGCTTACCCGTCACAAGGTGAGCGGCGTGTTGTTAAGTTTCTTGTGCTACTTCGTCGTGTTGTTGTATCAGCGAAAAAAACGGCAATACATATTTTTTGGAGCGGGCCTGATTTGTTTTGCTACCCTGGTTGTGGCCGGTCACACCGGTGCCGTGCTCACCCACGGCGAGAACTTTGTGATGGCCCCCATGACCCACGATGAAAAGCCGGTGTTGACCGTGGAGACAGCATCCGTCTATCATTTCGCGGTGGAACCGATCCTGGAAAAGAAGTGCTTCTCCTGCCACAATGAATCCAAAGCCAAAGGCGGACTCATCATGACCACGGTAGAGAAATTCAAGGCCGGCGGAAAAGATGGCACGGCCTTCACCGAAGGTCATCCCGAAGCAAGCCGTATGATCAAAGCGTTCTACCTCCCCCTGAGCGACGACAAACACATGCCTCCCGATGGCAAGCCCCAACTCACGTCCCTCGAGATTACCACCCTCAAAGCATGGATAAAAGCAGGGGCCGACTTTGATAAAAAGCTGGCCGAATACAAAACCAGCGACTCACTTACGTTCATCACCACGGCCTTTGCATCGTCGGCCACGCCAAACCAGGAAAATCAAGTGCAGTATACTTTCCCGGGATTGTCAGACGATAAAGTAGCCAAACTGAACACCCCCTTCCGATCCGTATTCCCGCTGTATCAGAACAGTCCCGCCTTACAAGCCGATTTTTTTGTAAAGAAAGCATTTGAAGTAAAGGCCGTGGAGGAATTGAAAGCGGCCGCCAATCAACTGGTCGTGGTCAATCTTTCGCGGATGCCGGTTACCGATAAAGAGATCCCCCTGCTGGCGACCTTCAAAAACCTGGAACAATTGAACCTGAACTTCACGGCCATAACCGGAAGCACGCTTGGTGAGCTGAAAGCCCTAAAAAATTTGAAACTCCTTTCCCTTTCCGGCACAGCTATAAAAGCAAAAGACCTCGCGCCGGTCCTGGACGCGCCGGCCTTGCACACGGTGTATCTTTGGAATACGGCAGTGACCGATGCCGAAATCGAAGTCTTTCAAAAAGAACATCCGAAGGTCACCTTTATAAAAGACTCCTTCCACGACAACACTATCCTGCGACTCAGCAAACCGTCTGTCGAAAACGAGGGCGTTGTGAAACGAAACGACAAGGTGATATTGAAACACACCATGCCCGGCGTCACCATTCGGTATACCCGCGATGGCACCGCCCCCGACAGTGTGAACAGCACAGCGTTTAAAGAACCATTCCTCGCCACGGAAACCTTTGTCATAAAAGCACGGGCCTGCAAGGACACGTGGCATTGCAGCGAGGTGTATGAATCCACGGTGTTTGTGGAGGGCATACACCCCGTGAAAATGGAATTGTTCAATGAGCCCGATCCGCAATACCCGGGCGAAGGTGTGACAAGCCTCATGGATCATCGAAAGGGCGTGAGCGACGTGTTGAAGGAGCCGTCGTGGCTGGCCTATAGGGACAAGCCGTTTGCCGCAGGTTTTTGGTTTGATAAGGAATTTCCAAAAAGCATGGTGTTCAGCTATGCCAGGAACCTGGGCGCATTTAGTTTTCCCCCCACCGACATCGAAGTGTGGGCAGGTAAAGACGAGAAGGATGCCAAACTGATCCAGCGCATCAAAATAGAGCAACCCAAGGGCTACGATCCCAACAAAGTGGCAGCCCTGACCATACCGTTGTCTCCCCAACCCTATGCGTTTTATAAGATCATAGCGCACCCGGTGGCGAAACTTCCGGCGTGGCACGACAGCAAGGGAGAAAAGGGCTGGGTGTTTTTCGATGAAGTATTTTTTTATTGAGCTACCCTAAAGCATTCTTGAATACCCTTAGAACACGTTCACGCGCGAAAGTGTGGTCGACAATAGGTTTGGGATATTTTTCGGATTCGAATTCGGGCACCCATCTTTTTATGTAAACCCTGTCTTTATCGAATTTCTCCGTTTGCAAACGAGGGTTGAAGACACGGAAATAAGGGGCAGCATCGCAGCCTGACCCAGCGGCCCATTGCCAACCGCCGTTGTTCGCGGCGAGATCGTAGTCCAATAATTTTTTTGCAAAGTATGCCTCGCCCCAGCGCCAGTCGATGAGAAGATGTTTGGTGAGAAAGCTGGCGACAATCATGCGCACGCGGTTGTGCATGAACCCCGTGGCATTCAATTCCCGCATTCCAGCGTCCACGATAGGGTAGCCGGTTTTGCCTTCGCACCAAGCTTCAAATTCCTGCGGATCGTTGCGCCAGGCAATGCGATCATAGGCAGGCTTAAACGATTGGGTTTGCACCTGCGGGAAATGCCAGAGAATCATTTGATAAAACTCGCGCCAGATGAGCTCATTCAACCAGGTGGCATTTTTCTGCGCTCCCAATTGGGCCAGCTTGCGGATGCTTACCGTTCCAAAACGCAAGTGAACACTCAGTCGCGTTGTGCCCTTCAACGCAGGAAAGTCGCGCTGCTGGTCATATTTTTCGACAACGGCGCGCTTCACTACGCGTTCGGGAAAATCAGCCGACGATGATGTGAACCCCAAATCCTCCAGTGTTGGAAAAGGGAGGCGCTTTGTTTTTAGAAAATGCTTAAAATATTTTTCGGTAGGATAGGGCTTCAGATAGAAGGGTGATAGCGCAGCCTTCCACTTCCGGCTGTAAGGCGTGAAAACCGTGTAAGGCGATCCGTCGTCTTTTACGACTTCGTTTTTTTCGAAGATCACCTGGTCTTTAAAGGTTTTGAAGGCAACACCTTTTCGCTGCAAGACATCACTCACCTGAGCGTCGCGCTCCAGGGCATAGGGCTCGTAGTCGTGGTTCGCATAAACGGCTTTGGGTTTTAACTTTGTGTAAAGTTTAACGGGGTCGCCATACAACACCAGCAGTGAGCTCCCGGATTCTTCCAATTGTGTTTTTAAAATCTCCAGCGACTGGTGAATAAAGGTGACCCGTGCATCATCGCGGTCATCCAGTTTGTCCAGGATAACGGTATCGAATATAAAAACAGGAAGCACATCCTCGTTTTCTCTCAACGCATGATACAACCCGGCATTGTCTTGTAGCCGAAGGTCTCTACGAAACCAAAACAACGTCGTGGACGACGTGACCAATGTGGCGGGTACTTCAAACAAGGCAGCCTTCACGAAATCATTTTTTCTCTAAACAGTCTGTTGACGAAGTTGTTTGATTTCATTTGCGTCTCGCCCTGAACGTGCCATTGGGTTGGATAGAAACCAGTTCATTGGCTTTCCCCGAAGCGTCGACCTCAAACCTCACCTGGAAACCTTCCAGTATTTTAATCTTGAATTCGTTAGGTTTGGTGGCGGCCAATTCATATTCAGGCTGGCCGGGTACAAACAGGTAGAGTTTAGAACTTTCTTTGATGTATACGCGGGCCACGTTCCCGCCAAAGTCATAGTCACCGGTATAGTTAGCCAGCGTGAGCGCGGGCACGTCGATTGACTGCCATTTTCGTTTGAACACGATGTCTTTCACAGCGGGCTCCAGCCGCAACTGGATTTCATCGATGGTGCCGTCCAGGCCGGTGATAAACTGGAATTTTTCGCCATCGAAATATTTCTCATTCGTCGATCGAAAAATATCGTAGTGATAGTGTTCAAGCCTGGTTTTCAGCCCATGCACATCGGCGCTAAGCGCAGTGCTATCCGATGTGATCTCTACCACGCCGTAGGCGGGATGTTCGAACTTTCCGACAAAGGCCGCCAGGGGATGTGACGGATGGGTGTCCCTCACCCGATGCAAGTTGTCCTCCTCCTTTTTGACGCGCGCTTGCAAATCCTTATTCTTATTTCTTTCGTTTAGAAAGCGCGTGTTCCAATCCGCGACCGGGAGACCCAGCATTCTGTCCAGCACATTGTTGCGGATGATGGCCGGCACGGTAGAACTGTTCATGTTGCTGAGCACGACCACTCCAATGGAGTCTTTGGGCATGAAACACGTGGCCGCCGAAAAGCCGTCGATGTTGCCGCCGTGATCTACACGCACGTGGCCGCGGTAGGCGGTGATCACCCATCCTAATCCATATGTATTGTAAAACGATTCGTCATACGGCACGGGCACCTGCGCGATGCCGACCATGGTAGGTGTTTGAAGCTGCCGCACGCTGTTTTCGGAAATTATCTTTTTGTCTTTGTAGCGGCCGCCGTTAATGAGGGCCACCAGCCAATGACTCATGTCGTCGGCGCTGGAGTTGATGGAACCTGCCGGGCCGATAGCGTCGATGTTCATGTAGGGAATAACACTCACCGTATCATGTTGCTCGCGGTAGCCCGTGGCAAAATCGTTCGCATGTTGAAGGTCGCTTATGGAAAAGTTGGTGGACGTCATCTCCAGCGGAACCAGGAAACGGTCGCGCGTAAAATTTTCCCACGATTGGCCGCTGACCTTTTCCGCCAACAGGCCGGCCGTCATGAACATCAGGTTTTGATATTGATAAGCTGTACGGAATGGTTTGCTGGGTTCCAGGTAGCGCAGCCGTTCATAAAGCTCCTGGCGGGTATAGGTCGAGCCATACCACAGCATGTCGTGCCGCGGTAGCCCCGAGCGATGGCAAAGGAGGTCGCGCGGGGTGATGTTTGCCGAAACATAGTCGTCCTGGAGTTTGAAGTCGGGCAGGTAATCTCTCACAGGTTTATCCAACACCAGCTTGTCTTCTTCCTCCAGCCGGCAAAGCCCCGCAGCGGTAAAGGCCTTCGTACACGAACCGATCGCGAAGAGTGTTTGCGCCGTCGCCGGAAGCTTTTTTTCTGCATTGCGGTAGCCATATCCTTTCGACAACACCACCTTATTTTTATAGACGATGGCAACCGAAATGCCCTGCACCTTCCAGTCGTGCATGACAGAGGCAACATACGCATCGAATCCTTTTAATTTTTTGTCGAGGTCTTTGTTTTGGCCAAAGACGATAGTGCCTGGCATCGCCAGGATTACGAGGAATAAGACATGTCGCATAGAGGGAGAGGGTTGGTCTCTCTAAAATAAGAAATTGACGTTGGTAAAGAAAGATCAGGCCGCGATTTTGTTCAGCTCAGGATGATTCAGAATGAGCTTGAACCAGGCCGTATACGCCTCGGGATGCTGCTTCACAGCCTCGCGCAACGAGGAAAGGCTCATGAACTTCCAATCCTCCACTTCGTCTTTGTTCACCACCGGCTCGCCATCAAAGGTGCCCACGTAAACATGATCATATTCATGTTCGACCAGGTTGTTGTCGAGTGCGGCGCGATAAATAAATTTATAAGCAAACTCCGGTTGCAGGTCGATGCCCATCTCTTCCATCAACCGCCGGCGTGTGGCGTCGGCCATGGATTCGTCTGGGAGGGGGTGGCTGCAGCAGGTGTTGGTCCAGAGGCTTGCGCTGTGGTATTTGGTAGGGGAGCGCTTCTGCAGCAAGAGCTCGCCTTTGGTGTTGAACAGGATAATGGAAAAGGCGCGATGTAAAAGTCCCTGGCGGTGTGCTTCCATTTTGTCGAGCGTGCCCACAACATTGTCACGCTCATCGACGAGGATCACCTGTTCCATCAGAGCCAGTTCAGTTGATGTTTCACATACGAATAGGCAAGGAGGGTGGCTTTATGGGGTTTCGGTATACGGATCCGGCTGCGCATAACAATGTGTGACGGCGTGTTCTTTATTTTTCTAAACAACGCAAGGTAATATACATAAGCCACATAGACACCGAAACGGGCCGACCGCGGCAATTTTTTTATGCCCTTAAAGGCTTCATCAAAATCCTTTCGGATACTGTCTTCAATTCGTTTTTTACAGGGTTCGTCGAACTGTTTGAGGTCTACGCCCGGAAAATACACACGTCCCATCGCTGCGTAGTCGGCCTGCAGGTCGCGCAGAAAGTTTACTTTTTGAAAAGCTGCCCCCAGCCGCATAGCAAACGGTTTCAGGTCGTGAAACATCCGTTTGTCGCCGTTGCAGAACACGCGCAGGCACATGAGGCCCACCACCTCGGCCGAACCCAGGATGTATTCCTCGCAGGCCTGTTCGTCGTAGGTGGTCTTGTAAAGATCCATTTCCATGCTCTTCAGGAATTGGGCGATCAATTCGTCTTCAATCCCATACCGGTTCGCCGCAAACTGAAAGCCGTTGAGAATGGGATTCAGGCTGATCTTTTCCCGCACGGCCCGAAAGGTGTCGTCTTTGAATCGCTCCAGCAGCGAGCGTTTATCAAAGTCATGAAAGGTGTCCACGATCTCGTCGGCGAAGCGAACAAAGCCATAGATAGCATAGATGGGATCCTGCAATTCTCTGGCGAGGCAGCGAATGCCCAGCGAGAAGGAGGTGCTGTAGGCCTGCGTGGTGAAACGGCTACAGCGGAGGGAAACTTGGTCGAACAGCTCCTTCATAATCGGTTTAAGGTACAAACGTCTGGTGTTTCCTGATCAGTTCCCGGGCCACCACCTGACCCGAAATAATGGCTGGCGGTACACCCGGCCCCGGCACCGTGAGCTGGCCTGTATAAAACAAGTTGCCCACTTTTTTGTTAACGATCGATGGCTTCAGTGTCGCCGTTTGCAGCAACGTGTTGGCCAATCCGTACGCGTTGCCCTTGAACGCGTTGTAGTCGGAAACGAAATCGCGATGCGCATAGCTCTTCTTGAAGACAATATATTCATGAATGTCCTGACCGGTCAACTTTTCCAGCCGTTTCATCACCATTCGAAAATACCGCTCGCGAATTTCTTCCGAATCGTTCAAACCGGGCGCCACCGGAATAAGAATGAAGATGTTCTCACAACCTTCGGGGGCAACCGTAGGGTCGGTTTTGGAGGGACACGAGACATAAAATTGTGGTGCAGAAGGCCACTGCGGATCATCATAGATTTGAGCTGCATGTTGTTTGAAATCCTCGTCGAAAAATAAAGTGTGGTGTAGCAGGTTGTCAATCTTCTTACGAACACCCAAATAAAAAATAAGACAGGAGGGCGCCATCACACGCTTTTGCCAGTAGGCTTCCGGATAACGTCGATAGGCTGCCGGCAAAAGATGCTGCTCCACATGATGATAGTCCGCGCCGGCTACCACATAGTCATAGGGCTGAAATGCGCCGTTCACCACCAGGCCATTCGCCTTCACCGTGTTCATCTCCAACTGCTCGACGTTGCTGTTGTACGAAAATTTCACGCCAAGCGAAGTGGCAAGTGACACCATACCCTCGATCACTTTATGCATGCCGCCCAGGGGATACCATGTGCCCAGCGCCATGTCGGCATAATTCATCAGGCTGTAGAGCGCCGGCGTTTTTTCCGGAGCGGCGCCCAGGAACAAAACCGGGAATTCCAATAACTGAATGAGCTTGGTGGACTTGAAATGTTTTTTGATGTAGGCAGAGATGGATTCAAACACGTGAAGCTTGAACACGCCTTTTATCAGTGCGACGTCGAAGAATTCGGTAAACGATAGCCCCGGTTTGTACACCAGGTCGTGCATGCCCAGGTCGTATTTGAATTTGCCTTCCGCTAAAAATTTTTTCAGCTGCTCGCCGCTGCCCGGTTCGATGGATTCAAAAAAGGTATACAGAGCGTTAGTGCCCGCGGGCACATCCAGCGAGTCGTGCTGGCCATAAACAATGCGATAGGAGGGATCGAGGCGTATAAGGTGATAAAAATCGTCGACGCGTTTTCCAAAGTGCCGGAAGAAGGATTCGAAAACATCGGGCATCCAATACCAGCTCGGCCCCATGTCGAAGGTGAACCCTGCCTCATGAAATTTTCGTGCTCTCCCGCCGGGAGAGTCATTTTTCTCCAGCACGGTAACATCAAACCCCGCCTCCGCCAAAAAACAAGCTGCCGAAATCCCAGAAAAGCCCGAACCGATAATGCCTATGCGACGCTTCTTCATGTATGAAGTCCCTTTCGGGGAATTAATTCACGCTTCGCCGCAGGGCAAGTCAATCAATAGCCATGCAAGCGCTTCTGAATTTCTTTTCGGGCGTGAAAAATCCTGTTCTTCACGGTGCCGATGGGAATGTTCAGGTGGGCCGCAATTTCGTGATATTTATATCCGGTCGTATGCATCTTGAAGGGGGTGAGCAATTCTTCCTTCAGGTTATTCACATTGTTCCAGATCTCCCTGAATTCCATGCTCTCCTGCGGCCGGTTAAAGGTATGCTCTTCTTCCACATTCAGAAAGTACAAGTCCTTCGTGGTGTCGTGTGAAGTTTTTGTGCGCTGATTTTTACGATAGTTGTTGATGAAAGTATTGCGCATGATGGTAAAAAGCCATCCCTTCAAATTGGTGTTGTCGCGAAACTTGTCGCGGTAGGTAAGCGCCTTCAGGATCGTGTCCTGAACGAGATCCAAAGACTCGTCTCGATCGTGTGTAAAGCGGCGTGTGAACGTTTGAAGCGTGCTACGCAATCCGGCTATTTCGTGGGTGAACTCGAGGGTTTTCATTTGAATAGTGTTTAAGTAAAGGTGAACTAAGTTTAAACAAACGTACCCAATGCAAAGAATTGACCAATAATTCTGTTTAATGTTAATATAACGATATTAAACAGAATTTTTCCGGGCGAAATGAATTCATCCTTCAAGTAGAGGCTCGAAAAGAGGGGAATTAAGCTCCTGGCAGGCAGTACTACAGAAACAGGCGCAGCTCAGCGGCCGTGGAAAAAGTCTGCACATTGGCGACCTTTTGGCCTTTAAAACGCTGTATTTGGAGGCCGGACACAAAAATAGGGCACATCGGGAAATCCTTTGTCAGACGCAGCAAATACTCCTCCATCGGAGTGTCGGGCAGGGAGGTTATGCTGCTGAGCAGAATATCGGGCTGGTGCGTGGAATACACAGAAATGAGGTCATCGTGTGGAACATTTTGCCCAAGATAATAGGTGCGATACCCGCTTTTCCGGGTAAGGAAATGGTAGAAAAGCAGACCAAGTTCGTGCATTTCGCCCTCAGGCAAAAAAAGCAGGATCTTCCGGGCCGACTTTGGTGGCAGGGGCAATCCGTCAATGGCCACGATGATCTTTTGCCGGATGAGGTTGGAGATGAAATGCTCGTGGGCCGGCGTAATGTTATGCGTCTGCCACAAAATGCCGATCTTCTCCAGGAACGGATAGATAATTTCCGTCACCGATTTTTCAAAACCATAGCGCAGGATGAGGTTGTTTAGGATCTTCTCAAACAATTCCTCCTCCATATCGATCATGGCCACCACCAATTGGTCGATGTGCACCATCACATCGTTGTTCAGCTCGCTTAGCTGCAGCACCTTGCGGTTCATGTCGTCAAGCGACATGTCGGCAATCTTGGAGATCTTGATGCCGTTGTTGTTGAGCAGCGAAACATTGATGATCTTTTTCAGATCTTCGTCTGAATAAAATCGGATGTTGGTGGCCGTTCGGTTGGGGGCAATGATCTTGTGGCGCTTCTCCCAGATGCGGATGGTGTGTGCCTTGATTCCTGAAAGCTGTTCGAGTTCTTTTATAGAATATTTGCCCATCGTCCAACCTTTACTCCCCTTTAACCGGCCCGAGCGGAAATTGTTTTTTGACAAGCGGGGAAATCATACTTTTATTCTTCATGGCTCCTGATATTATAAAAATAGGAAAAGATTGGTTCACGTCCAGAGGATGGAAAGTGTTTCCTTTTCAGCAAGAAGCGTGGAAGGCCTACCTGAACGGCCAGCATGGTTTGGTGAACGCACCCACTGGCAGCGGAAAAACCTATTCGCTCATGGTGCCCTGCCTGCTGGAGTTTATCCGCGACCATCCCAACTTCGCGTCTCAAAAAAACAACGGACTGCAGGTGATCTGGATCACACCCATCCGGGCGCTCTCTAAGGAGATCGAACTTTCGGGCAAACGTGTCATCGAAGGCCTGGGATTGCCCTGGAAAGTGGGCGTGCGCTCGGGCGACACATCGGTGAAAGAACGCGCAAAACAAAAAGAGAAGCCCCCGGAGTTACTCATCACTACACCGGAAAGCCTGCACCTGCTGCTGGCCCAAAAAGGCTATCCCGAATTTTTCAAAAATCTGCGCGCCATCATCGCCGACGAGTGGCACGAACTGATGGGATCCAAACGCGGTGTGCAGGTGGAGCTTGCGCTTTCGCGATTGAAGACCATCTCGCCACACCTCAAAGTATGGGGCATCTCTGCTACCATCGGCAACATGGACCAGGCGTTGGAAGCCTTGCTGGGAAATTACTACCATGAAAAAAACTACACCATCGTCCGCTCCGATCTGGAAAAGAAGGTGGAAGTGGTTTCCCTCTTGCCCGAAACATTGGAGAAATTGCCCTGGGCGGGTCACTTGGGCATCCAACTCCTGCAGCAGGTCATCGACATTGTGAAGACGAGCACGACCACACTCATCTTCACCAACACGCGCTCCTTTGCCGAGATCTGGTACCATCGCATGCTGGATAAGGCGCCGGAGTTGTCGGGCCTCATCGCCATGCACCACGGCTCGATCAGCCAGGAAATTCGCAATTGGGTCGAGGAACAACTCCACGAAGGCAAACTAAAAGCCGTGGTATGCACCTCCAGCCTTGATCTGGGCGTGGACTTCCGCCCCGTGGAAACGGTCATTCAAGTAGGAGGGCCAAAAGGCGTGGCCCGATTCCTCCAACGCGCCGGCCGCAGCGGCCACCAACCCGGCGCCACCAGCCGCATCTACTTCGTGCCCACGCACTCGCTGGAGCTCATGGAAGCTGCTGCCATCCGCGAAGCCATCACGCGAAAGATCGTCGAGGACCGGTTGCCCTACATCCGCTCTTTCGATGTGCTCCTTCAATACCTCGTGACCTTGGCCGTCTCCGACGGATTTTATCCCAACCAGATCTACGCGGAGATCAAAAACACCTTCTGCTATCAATCCGTGTCCGAAGACGAATGGCACTGGCTCCTGAATTTTATCACTACCGGGGGAGACTCGCTGCAAGCCTATGACGAATACCGCAAAGTGATCATCCTGCAAGGATTGTATAAAGTAGACAACCGCATGATCGCCATGCGCCACCGTCTTTCTGTGGGCACCATCGTGGGCGACAGCTCCCTGTTCGTGCGTTTTTTATCGGGAAAATACTTGGGCACTATTGAAGAATATTTCATCTCGCGTCTCAATCCCGGCGATGTCTTTTGGTTTGCCGGCCGGAACCTGGAACTGGTGCGCATCAAAGAAATGGAAGCGCAGGTGCGCAAGTCGAACAAGAAATCAGGCGCAGTGCCCTCCTGGCAAGGCGGGCGCATGCCCCTCTCGTCGCAAATGAGCGAGATGATCCGCGTGAAGCTGGACGAAGTGGTGCGGGGTGTGGAGAAGGACGACGAGTTGATTTTCTTAAGACCGCTCTTTCAATTGCAAAAAGAGCGCTCCCACCTGCCGGCCAAAGACGAATTTCTCATCGAATATTTCAAAAGCACCGAAGGCTACCATGTGCTCATGTACCCGTTCGAAGGACGTTTTGTACACGAAGGCATCGCCGCCCTCGTGGCCTACCGCATCGCGCAGATCCAACCCATCACCTTCTCGATCGCTATGAACGACTACGGCTTTGAATTGCTTTCCGACCAACCCATTCCCCTCGAAGAAGCCGTGGAGACCAATGTGCTGGGGGTGGACGATCTGCTGAAGGACATCCAGGCCAGCATCAACTCCACCGAAATGGCGCGGCGCAAATTCCGCGACATCGCCGCCATATCGGGGCTGGTGTTCAAAGGCTATCCCGGCAAGCCGGTGAAGGACCGGCACCTTCAATCCTCGTCACAATTGTTCTTCAACGTCTTCCACGACTATGAAGCCCACAACCTGTTGCTGCAACAGGCATTTGAAGAAGTGATGGATTTTCAATTGGAGGAAGCGCGGTTGCGCAGGGCGTTGGAGCGTATCGCCCATCAAAAAATTATCATTGCCCGCCCCGTCATGCCCACACCCTTTGCCTTTCCCATCATGGTCGATCGCATGCGCGAGAAACTAACCTCCGAAAAACTGGAAGACCGCATCAAGCGTATGGCCCTTCAGTTCGACGCAGACTAGCGGACGAATTTGTTGAACGCGAATAGAATCCGACGATCTAAAAAATAGAGCGGAACACGAGGAACAATGTGCCGGCCATGATCATCACCACAGGCAACGTGAGGAACCACGCGATGAGAATGTTGCGAACCGTATCGGGCTGCAGATTCTTCACACCACGGTTGGCCACCATGCTACCGGCGATACCCGACGACAACACGTGCGTGGTGCTCACCGGCAATCCGAAATAAGACGACAAGCCAATGGTGCTGGCCGCAACAAGTTCGGCGCTGGCACCTTGGGCATAGGTGAGATGTTCTTTTCCGATTTTTTCTCCAACGGTTTTCACAATGCGTTTCCAACCGATCATCGTTCCGAGGCCCAGCGAAAGCGAGATCATGAGAAGCACCCAGGTAGGGGAATAGTCGGTGGCCTTGCGGACATTTTTAAGTTCGTCTTTCAATGATTTCTTTTCGGCTTCACTGAGCTTCACATCTTCTTTTTTCGAGATGGACGTGAGTTCGCGGTCCATGATCATGATGTCTTTTCTGACCAGGAAGCGCTCGGTTTTCGGTATGTCATGAATGTCGCTGAGCGTGGCAAAGCGCTGCTTCAGCCGGCCGCTGATCTGTTTGGCCTCGAGTAAATTGTGGCGATCCGATAGCGACAAATGAGAAGAGTCGATACTGGAAATGACCTGTTCGATCTTGGTAAGTGACCCGGGCAACTGGGAAGGAGAAAAAGATTCATCCAAAGCAAAATAGGCGGGCACCACGCCAATGAGAATGAGCATGATTAGGCCAACGCCTTTCTGACCGTCGTTGGAGCCGTGAAAAAAGCTTACGAGCGAACAGGTGAGCACCAATATGCTCCGGATCCAAAGCGGCGGCGGCTGATTTTTCTTTGGCTCCTTAAACAGGCTGTCGCCATACGATGTCTTTTTTGTAAACGTTCGGATCAGGTACATCAAAATGATGGTCATCGAAAAGCCGAACAAAGGAGAGACCAATAAGGAGATCCCGATCTCCTGTGCCTTGCCCCAGTTCACCGCATCACCAGAAGCCTCGGGCAAAAGGGAGTAGGCCAATCCAACCCCGAGAATTGAACCGATCAGCGTATGCGAGCTGGAGCATGGAATGCCAAAGTACCAGGTAAGTAAATTCCAGAAAATCGCCGTGATCAACAGGGCCATCACCATGGACAAGCTGTGGGCAATATTTTGATCGACCAGCGTCTCCACCGGCAAAAGGTTTATGATGCCTACCGCTACGGCAATGCCGCCCCAAAAAACGCCAATAAAGTTGCAGAAACCTGACCAGATCACGGCCACCCAGGGTTTTAGTGAATTGGTGTAGATTACCGTGGCAACGGCGTTGGCTGTATCATGAAAACCATTGACAAATTCGAAGGAGCAGGCAGCAATAAGGCAAATGATAAGCAGGGCTGAGTACGCGAAGTCTAATTCGAACATAAACCTTTTATTCCGTGTGCAATCTAGGGTGAATTCCCGTCCACAATGTTATCGCTATGTTAACTTTTTTTTCTGAAAACCCCTTAAATAGTCGCATTTAGCTGGTTTTCAGAAGATTGGGAAAGCCTATGGGGATTAATTTTTGATTTACTAGATTGACCCGGTCATGGAAATGGAGATTTTAGGAGAGCGCCTCAGACTATACCCCCAAAAGGCGGTTTTTTGGCCCGGAAAGGACATTCTTTTCATTGCCGATCTGCACGTGGGCAAAATCAACCATTTTCGCCGGTCGGGCATACCCCTGCCGGTAAAGGCCAACGATCGCAACATCGAATTGTTAATGGACCTCATCCAGGCCACCCATCCCAAGCGGGTCATTTGCCTGGGCGATCTTTTTCACAGCCATTACAACCCCGAGTGGGAAGTGTTCGGGGAAGTGGTGAAACATTTCAACCACATCTCGTTCGAATTGGTCATGGGCAACCACGACATCATGAGCGAGATTCAATACAGTAGGAAAGGCATCCTGCTCCACGACGAACTTCGCATCGACCCGTTCATCTTTACACACCATCCCATGGAAGAAGTGGAGGAGGGGGCCTACAACCTTGCCGGTCACATCCATCCCGGCGTCAACCTGCGAGGCAAGGGCAGACAATCGCTGACATTGCCGTGCTTTTATTTCGGATCTTGCGCCGGGCTATTGCCCGCCTTCGGGATGTTTACGGGCCTGGCACGCATCCATCCGAAGAAGAATGACAAAGTGTTTATTATTTTGGAAGATAAAATAATGGAAGTAAGTCCAACCTGAAGACCTCACCCTGAACTGAATCTATGCCGCCTAAAAAATTGAATTCCACCCAATCCCTTCGATCGTCCAAAACATCGCACTGGCTCCTGCTTGTATTCTTGTTTGCAGGCAGTCACGCCTGGTCGCAAGACACAACAAGGCTCTCGCTCCTTTTTGCCGGCGATGTGATGGGGCACGACTCCCAGATTGCTGCGGCCTATGATGCTACAAAAAAGACATATGATTACACAGCCTGCTTCCAATACATAAAGCCTTACATCGAATCGGCCGACCTGGCCATCGCCAACCTGGAGGTGACCCTGGGTGGACCACCCTACAGCGGCTACCCGCAGTTCAGCTCACCTGACCAACTCGCCGTTACCCTGAAAGACGTCGGTTTTGATGCCCTCGTAACGGCCAATAACCATTGCGTTGACAGAGGTAAAAAAGGAATAGAGCGCACCGTGGCGATGCTCGACAGTTTCAACATCCCCCACACGGGCACCTTTTACGACACCGTTTCGCGTCTCAACGACTCACCCCTCATCCTGGAAAAGAATGGTTTCACGCTCGCACTCCTCAACTACACCTACGGCACCAATGGCATCGCCGTTCCGAAAGGCAAGATCGTTAACCTGCTCGACACCGCCCTCATCCGCCAGGACCTTCTCAAGGCTCAGTCGCTGCACCCCGACGCCATCATCGTCTTCACCCATTGGGGAATTGAGTATCAAAACCTGCCGTCGAAAATACAGAAAGACCTTACCGAATTTTGTTTTGCCCACGGCGCCCGCCTGGTCATCGGCGCTCATCCCCACGTGCTTCAACCGATGGAATGGCGAAAGGAAAAGAACCAATTCGTAGCCTATTCGCTGGGCAATTTCGTCTCCGGCCAACGGAAGCGCTACACGGACGGTGGCGCGATGGCCTACCTGGAGCTCTCCAAAATTGCTTACAAGCCCGACAGTGCCATCACCACCATCGACAGTGTCGCCTACGGCCTCCAATGGATATACCGGTCAGCCGAAGCCCATAAAAACTATTACATCGTCCCCGTACAACCCGGCGACAAGGCAGCCCTGGACATTGTGAAGACCCAGGTCGCTCGCGACGCTTACCGCATCTTCGTGGAAGATTCCCGCCAGCTTTATAAAAAACATAACAAGGAAGTACCCGAGAGAGCTGGACTCCCCCCAACGCCGTCACCTGCAGAGATACCCACAGAACAGCAGCACTGACGAGCAGGATGAATGGCTTGCCGGAGTTTTATTTTCCGCGCTTATAAAAGCGGTCGGCCAGTATGGCAATGGGCAACCCGATGCACACCATAAGAATCCCCATTTGCAAAGCAGCCTTTGCCACATCAAAGGGACCCATCTTGACGAGCGTGAGCGGAACCACAATCTTGTTCATGCAGACCCACACAAATGCGCCATACAAAACGCCCGACACGTATTTGTTCTTGGCCAGAAAAGAAAGATAAGGAAACGCGAGAAAATACAATACCGTCCACCCAAAGGCGATGATGTAGTGAAAGAGCAAACCCACCAGGGCCATCCCCGCACCGCCGGCATACGCCTCCTTCCCAAACACCGCCGAAGCGATATAGCGAAGTACGACCGCCGGACTTCCACCCGTGACGGTATAGAAATGAATAAACGCCGAAAGAATATCCAGCGTCCCCGCCAGCAAACCGGCAAGTAAAATGGCCTTAACAAGACCATCCGAAAGACGAGCATTTACTACATTTTCCATAAACAAAAGTGATTTGAACCGTCACGAAGGTATCACAAAACCAACAATCGAGCGATGACGCAGATCGTGTGAATTTTACACATCTTCCCATAAAAGAAAACACTTCGCCGCCAACCCCTGCATGCCAACTTCTGGCTTCTGACCTCTGGCTTCTGAATTTTGGCTGAACTCCATCTCTTGAATCTGGCTCCTGTCTCCTGACTTCTGGCTTCTGAAGATATCCGTACCGTTGCAACAGAAATGGTTGCGACATTACTCGTCGACAAGTAAGGATCGTGGAACATTTTCCGATTTCCGAAAAAAATATTCAGAAAAAATCAAACTGCAACCTCATTGCAGTTTGTACCCTGATCTTTGCTCTCGATAAAGCCAAACTTATAGACGTGGAAGCGAGGTGATAACCAACGTTGAAGACGTTGACCGAGGTTATCACCTTTCCTATTTTAATGAAGAATGAAAAACGAAACCTGAAAGCTATGCGTATGAGGCCAAGATCATTTTTTCTGCAGGGTTTGCTCACCATCACCATGCTGATGGAAACAAATTGGAGCTTAGGTCATGTCAACCTGCCGCCTACCTTCGAAGTTCCCGCACCCGTTACGGTTGTAGAGGATTTTGGGACACAAGGAATTCCAAAGGCGGTTTGGTATATAAATCCGGGCAGTTCATACGAAGCGGAAAGCGGGCAAAAGGTTTTCTTGCATATAGTCAGTGCAAGCATTGATCCTGACTTTTTTTCAAGCGTCACCCTTACCCATACGGGAACGTTAAGTTTTACGGTAGTACCCAACGTCCATGGCAACACCTCGATAGACGTTTATGCAATAGATGATGAGGGCGCCAGAAGTGTCACAAAGAAGATTTATATTAATCTTTTGCCGGTCAACGACCCCCCGTCGTTCACGAAAGGACCGGATATATCCCTTTCTGCGATGGATGCCGGGCCACAGACCTGGCCCTCCTGGGTGACTGACATCAGCCCCGGACCAACGGACGAAGCAACACAAAAGATTCATTTTGAACTCAGCGGATTCGATCCATCCCTTTTTTCGACTCCTCCGTCCATTGACGCTCGCGGCACTTTAACTTTTGAGCCTGCCCCGACTGCTTCCGGTAAGATCGCTGTGGCAGTTACCGCGGTCGACGATGGCGGAACAGACAACGGTGGAATTGACCATAGCGCTATTCAAACGTTCTTCATTTCTATCCCCTCCAACCAAACCCCAACATTTGTAAAAGGCGACGACAAAACCGTATGGGAAGACTCCGGGCCACAGCAATTCACTTCCTGGGCAACACAACTGTCCGCGGGAGCAAATGAACCGCATCAGCAACTTGCCTTTCACGTCTACGACTACGATCAGGCCCTTTTCATCAAAGGTCCATCCGTCGATCCCCAAGGAAATCTTACGTTCACACCCGCGCCCAATGCCTATGGCAGCACACCGGTGTCTGTGCAGGTTACTGACAACGGTGGCACTTTAAACGGAGGACAAGATCACAGCGCGCCAGCAACATTTATCATCACCCTGCAGCCGGTAAACGACCCCCCCGCGATGGACAACGTGTCGACGCAATACACAAAGACGAAATCTGCGCCCCAAACCGTTTTCCTGACCGGAATAACTCCAGGTCCAATGGAAAACGGCCAGGCCCTTACGCTCAAGGCATCGGCAAGCGATCGCCAACTCCTGAATGATCTACAGATAACCTATTCGGGAGGAAGTCAGGCTACGCTGCATTATTCACCCGGGCATAAAGCCGGCACGGTTAGTATCACCGTGGCGCTTACCGACGATGGTGGTGTTGCCGGTGGAGGTGTGGACCACTCGACGAATACTTTCCAGATCGTTATCGACGATGAGATCCAGCCACAACTGAAGCCACCGTTTCAGGCCTTGTTTGTTCCCACTGTCTTTTCCCCGAACGGTGACAATTCCAATGACGTTTTCAAAATACGGGGTGAAGGCATAGCCTCCCTGCAGTTTGCCATTTTCGATTTATCGGGCCGAAGAGTGTATTACACCAGCGACGTGAAATCGGTCACCGAGCAAGGATGGGACGGCAGCTTCAACGGCGTCGTGCTACCTGCCGGGAGCTATGCATGGACCTTAAGAGGAAGCCTTGTCGACGGCAGTGAGCTTTCCCTCAATGGAAAAAGATACGGTCAGGTATTGCTGGTTCGATGAATCCCGAAGGCATGTTAGTTTGTAAAAAGCCAGAAATGATAACAGATAAAAAAGTTTTCGCATACGCCGGCGTGGGAATGCTCATAGCGATCCTGTCATGTTCCAAATCTCCCTGTGAGGAAAGCAAAGACAACCTGATTGTGGAAACCGTGCTCACGGCCGATGAACAATCGCGCTTAACACCCGATCAGGTCATTCAAAGCCTCCGCGAAGGCAACGCCCGCTTTTGTGCAAACGACCTGACAGCGCGCGACCACAGTAAACAAGTCCGGGAAGCAGCACGCTCCCAATTCCCCAAAGCGGTCATTGTCTCCTGCCTCGATTCGCGAATACCCGTCGAAGATATTTTTGACAAAGGCATAGGCGACGTCTTTGTGGCCCGCGTGGCAGGTAATGTGATCAATGAAGATATACTGGGCAGCCTGGAATACGGTTGCGCGGTGGCGGGCGCCAAAGTGGTAGTGGTGCTGGGTCACGAAAACTGCGGTGCCATCAAGGCGGGCATCGACAACGTGCGCACGGGCAACATCACATCACTTGTCGTGAAGATTCGGCGCGCGGTCGACCATGCAGCCGCTACCGAAATCGATC
The DNA here is from genome assembly GCA_036525235.1 of Chryseolinea sp. GTDB lineage: Bacteria > Bacteroidota > Bacteroidia > Cytophagales > Cyclobacteriaceae > Chryseolinea. The sequence goes on from DATDAV010000148.1 coordinate 60,987, forward strand.
CTTCCCCGGACAACAAAGATTTTATCCACGCCGTATGCCTAGCCAATGTTCAGATTTCCCTGACCGACATCCACGAAGATAGCCCCATTCTGAAAGCGCTTGAAAAACAGGGCAAGATCAGCATTGTTGGTGCACTATACGACATCAATACAGGCCGGGTGAAGTTTCTGGATAAAGGCCAGTGAGCCGCTCGTGTCTTTCTCCAGGCCAACGCCGGAGGCAGAAAAAAAGCGCTACCCTTTTTGAGCAGCGCTTCTCTTTTACCAATAAAAATCATAACCCGGTCATAAAGGTCGCCTTTACCACTGCAATTATTTTGCAGTGGAAATCTTTTTTTAGGCCATTGGTTTTTGAGGTGCGTAGATGCCTAGCTTCTTCATGCGCGAGGCCAGCGTGGTGGGTTTCAGGTTTAAAATATCGGCCGCGCCACCGGTTCCCCGGATCCGCCAGTTGGTTTTTTCGAGCACGCGGATGATGTGAAGCTTTTCCGCCTCCAGCATCGAGATGCCATCGTCCTTTTTGATGGCAGAGATGGGCTTCCAGTCGCCGATAGACAATTCGTTTCCTGGACTGGTAATGATGAGGCGTTCGATCACATTTTCAAGCTCGCGAATGTTTCCAGGCCAATCGTAAAGCATCAGTTGTTCGATGGTGGCCGAAGAAATTTGTTTTATCTCTTTGCCGATCTTCTTGCTGTGCTTGTTCACAAAATGATGTACAAGCGCCGGTATGTCCTGGCGGCGTTCCTGCAGACTGGGATTGTGAATGGGAAAAACATTGAGGCGGTAGAAAAGATCTGATCGGAAATTTCCAACGTTCACGGCTTCTTCTATATCACGGTTTGTGGCCGCAATAACCCGCACGTCGACCCGGGTGGACTTGGCCTCACCCAGTTTGTGGAAATCGCCATCTTGCAGTACGCGCAGCAGTTTGGCTTGCAGGTCCAACGGAAGCTCGCCGATTTCGTCCAAAAAAATTGTGCCTTTATCGGCCAGTTCAAAAAGCCCGATCTTGTTCACCAGGGCTCCCGTAAATGCGCCCTTCACGTGTCCAAACAATTCGCTCTCAATCAGGTTGGCGGGCAACGCAGCGCAATTTACTTTCACCATGCTCCGGTTGCTGCGATTGCTCATCGTGTGAATGGCCCGCGCCAACAACTCTTTGCCGGTGCCCGTTTGCCCGGTGATCAGCACGGTGGCATTGGTGGACGCTACCTGACGAACTTTTTGTAGCACTTCTTCGAAGATCTTGCTTTCGTATATGATCTCACTGGGATTGTTGTGGGCCGAGATCTCGCGCCGTAAATATTGGTTTTCTTGTTCCAAGCGCCCCTTCAGCTTTTTTATCTCCTCGTTGGCATCCAGAAGAATGGAATTCTTTTCGCTGAGCTGTTTGTTGGTGACCTTCAGCTCTTCCAACAATTTAGCGTTCTCGAGTTTGAGGTTTCTGGATTCGAGGCCTTTTTCAATAATGTTTCGCAAATGCTTCAGATCCCAGGGTTTGGAGATGAAGTAGAAGATCTTGCCGTCGTTGATGGCGTTGATGACGGTTTCAATTTGCGAATACCCCGTGATGACGATCCGAACCATGTCCGGATATTGGGGTACCAGTTCCTTTAGCAAGTCGAGCCCGGTTTGCTCGGGCATCTTTTGATCGGTGAGAATGAGGTCTACGTCGTGATCTTTAATGATCTGTTTTGCTTCCGCGGCCGACGAAGCCACGAGGACGTTGTATTCTTTTTTGAAAAGCGATTTGAAAATAGTAAGATTTTCAACTTCGTCATCAACATACAAGAGCGTATTCATTATTGAACCTTTGTATAATACTCTAAAATGTAACACATAATTTAGAGAAATTCAATTCTTCATTGGCATAAACCGGTGAGGGGTGATCAAGAATTTTGTGTAAACGCACCAGCATTGATGTTTTTGACCTCATACTTTATCGAAGATCGCGGCCACCAACAGGCTTTTGGAAAAAGGACCGCTCACGCTACCCGAAACCGTGCCGTCTTTAAACAAGAAGATCGTAGGAATTTCGGAAATGCTATACGTGAGCTCGAAGAAAGGATACTCGTCGAGGTTCACTTTGTAGAACAGAACCTTGTCTTTGAAATCGTCAGTGAATTCCTGCAAGAGCGATTCGGCCAGGAATGATAAGCCACTGTAGTTCCTATAAAATTCTACCAGGACGGGTTCCTTAGCGAGCAGCACTTTTTCAGCGAACTGAATTTCGATGTCACTTCCTGTCATCTGAAGTATGGCCATAGTTTATGATATTAGAATAACCCCTTCCATAAATTTTGTGCCAGTTAAAAAAGCCGTTTGCAATCAAATTTTAGAGGTGATCCTCTGCAAATGAGTTGAAATTTCGTTCGTCCGACGAAATTTCGTTAGATGTGCTCTGCACACAGCGGCATGCGACAGTGTGCTATGTGAGGTTGGAAAGTGTATAAGAGGAATGAACATTACTGACGAAATAAGAACGACGAAATTTCGACGAGCCAACGATATTTCGTTGGTAAAAAGTCTCTAATTTTGATTAATTCATTGATTGTCAGTGTATTAAAATTGGGCTTGATCCTTGTCTGTTGGTCTTGAAAAAGTCCTATTGAAATGAGATGTATAAGTCGTGTGCGATGGCACAGAGAAGGTATTCGTTCCCTCGATTCAACCGGTGCGTCGTCGCAAGGGACAAGCGTAATGTTTCTTCTTTTGCATTTTCCTGTCTATCTTCATCATGTACTTGGCATAGTTTCGTTGTACGTTTCCAGCCCATTCCCAAAGTTTTCCCATAGGTATGTAACGACTCCACGTATGGTTACGCTTACCCCATAGTCATGCAAGCTCAACATCCTTTTACGATACTTTATGTTGACGACGAGAGCGAGAATTTGATCGTGTTTAAAACGACGTTTAAAAAACATTATAACATTCTCACGGCGTTGTCGGCCAAAGAAGGGCTTGAGATCCTCCGTAACCAAACCGTGCAGGTGCTCATCACGGATCAACGCATGCCCGAGATGTCGGGCGTTGACTTTTTGGAAATGGTTAGACGTGAGTATCCGGATTGCATACGACTGTTGATGACAGGCTACACCGACTCGGAGAGCATCATACTGGCCATCAACAAGGGGAGTGTTTTCTATTTCATCCGCAAGCCTTGGGTAAGAGAAGAACTGTTTACACTGCTGGAGAAATGCCTTTCCTTTTATACGTTGAAGCGAAGACGAAAAGAGCTGGAGCATCAATGGACCCGGGCGCTGCAGGACCTGGAGACATTTTTCTATAAATCCTACCACGATCTGAAAGGACCCATCTCGACCCAACTCGGTCTGCTCAACATGATCAAATTGGATCAGTCTCCTGAAATGACCACGAAATATCTTTCCCTCATTGAGGAGGTAACGCTAAAGCTGGACCGGACACTCAACAAGGTGCAGTGTCTGAGCGAAGTTTTGAGAGACCAGGTGACGCTGGAGGCCGTGGACATCTATGAGATCATCCGCGAGATCCTGTACGGGTTCAAGGAAGATATTCAAAGCCGGGGCATCGAAGTGCTGATGGATGACGACACGGCCCAAATCATGCAGACGGATCGTAAACTGATAAAATCATTGTTGGAAACCCTCATCGAAAACAGCATCGTCTACATGAACGACAGCCAGATCGAAAAGGAGATTCGCATTGTCGTTTACAAGTCCAATGAGGAACTGTTTTTTTGCTTATTCGACAACGGCATCGGGATACATGAAGACGTGCTCTCGAAGGTATTCGATGCGTTTTACAAAGGCACGTATAACTCAAAAGGCGGAGGCCTGGGCCTGTACCTCGCCAAGAAAATAACCGAAAAACTTCACGGTACCATTGAACTGAAAAGCGAAGGCGGCAAGGGAACCGAAGCCATCATCAGACTCCCAGAGATGCATCCGCAACTGGCAAGTCACTCGGCGTGACGTTCTTAGTGTGAGCCGTTTAATCATAGCTTGCTCATCTTCCAGCACGCTGCCCTCGATTTAATCATCAAGACAAATCCACCATGCGATCACGCGTAAATATTGCATTGGGCCTGCGTTTTGACTACCTAATTATCTACTAAAAAATGCTACTGAAATATAGTTTCAGTTTAAGCTCCGTATTTGCCAGGACGATAAATTCTTAACGCGCGGAATACATGAAGAGAAAGCATCATTTTGATTTGGGAGGGAAGACCAGCTATTTCCTGGAGAAAGTCAACCTGGTTCTGAAACCGGCGGGGTTCAGGTATAAAAAAAAGGGGAATGCGATCCTCTTTCACAAAGGAACGCTATTCGGATACAACCAGGTGTATCTATCGACGGCGGTGGAAGATCGCCTGCTGAGGATAACACCGTTCTTTTATGTGCGTGTCAATTCTGTTAACATGTTTGCCAATCCCTTTCTGGGGTGTCCGGAGAAGTTGTATGGCTGCAATCCAACCATCGGCGCCAACTTGAGAAACCTGGGTCTGGACGAAGACCACTTGGTGGTGAAGACCATCGGAGACGTGGAAGCTTCACTTTTTATTTTTGAAGACATCGTAGAGTCCAAGGTATTGCCATTTTTTAATGCATTCTATTCGGCCGCTCGCCTGGATGAAGAATTAAATCGCGAGGAGCGTCCGGCAAACCTTTTTCTCAACGAGATCATCGAGCGCCCGGTGGTTGGAACAGTGGCGGCGATGCTAAACCGGAACCAACGGTTTTCGGCACTGGTTGACTACTACCGGCACAAGCTGCTCCTGACCACACCCAAAATTGAAGAGAACTACGAAAGTCTCGTAAAATGCCTGCAGATCCATAGTCAGTAACGCAGCCGGTAGCGGTAAAAGACTTTTCCCATCAACCCTTTACATGTTGCTATAGAGCTCAAAGGATGTTAACTTGTCTGGAGCAATGTATGTGAGCGATGCTTTGGCTTTAAACGCATGCCCTATGAGAAAATACTTCCTCATCTTTCTATACGCCACGACGGTAACCACGCTTGCCGTAGCTCAGGAAACTCAGGGAAACGCGCATAAGAAAATTAAACCTTATGTTACCACCGGGGGCGAACTTATTTTTTCATTGGCTCACCTCTCCATAGATCAGTCTGAGCAAGGAACACCGCTTCGATTTTCCCCTGTATTCAATGTGCAAAAGTGGATACACGTCGATGAAAATGAACACTTCGGTTTTTTCTCGGGCATGAGCCTTCGCAACGTTGGCTTTATTTATGACCTGCCTGGAACGAACATTCGCAAAAAGGCGCGCAGCTACAACCTGGGCATCCCTTTTGCCTTTAAGTTTGGCGACATGAACAATACCTTTGTATATGCCGGATATGAAGTTGAACTGGCGTTTAACTATAAAGAGAAGACTTTTGAAGACGGTGATAAGAAGGATAAATTCAACCGGTGGTTCAGCGACCGCATGAATCTTTTTCAACACGGTTTCTTTGTGGGCATTCAATTGCCGCATGACGCCAACATCAAATTCAAATATTACATATCGAAATTTTACAATAGCGACTTTGCCGAGACCGACGCCAACGGCGTAGTCGTCCACCCGTATCAAAACATTGATGCCAATGTTTTTTACTTTGCGCTGACGTTTATGCTACGGCGCGAAAAGCTGGAAAAATTTAGACGCCCCGATACTTATTCCACGCGTCGCTAGCTCCCCGACAACAGAAACAAAGTAAGCGTCTTTGCCCCATGCGCGCCCAGCACCAGCGACTGCTCGATGTCGGCCGTTTTGGAGGGACCGGCGATAAAGGTTCCAAATTCGTAAGCTGACTCAGCAGCGATACGCTCGTAGGCATCGTGCATTGTAGGGACGATCGAGTCGGCCTGAACGATCAGGGCAAGGTGTTCGCAGATAAAGGGCAGGGCGCGATCGCCAAGGCGGGTTTCGGTAATCCAAACGGCACCGTTTTCAGCTACGGCGAAATGGCCTTTCAGAAGTGCAAGTGTCACACTTTCCAGTTGGTGCGGGTCTTTTTCCAGGACAGCCAAGGGAAGATTGCTGGCCAACTCCTGAACGAGATTGATCGTTCGCGCGGGCGGAGGAAATTGTTTTGAAACGTATGTGGCAATAGCGCCCCAGCTGTCTACCGGCACGACTTGGCCCCCGATGCCCTGCAATACGGTGGTGAATTTAATTACCTTATCGTCCGGTAGGGATGACGTTGTGGTGTTGGTTATTTCTGGCAACGGCGTCAGCGGGGGCTGATTTTTTTTGATGTTGGCCAGTATTTGTTCGCGGCTGCTCATGACTTCTTTTTGTTTTTGCGATACCATTCACCAAACGACTCCTTGGGAGCCTGCGGCATTTCGCGTTGTTTATACCAGGGGTTTAACGAATTGTTGATGGTGAACGGAAGATGCCGCGAAAACCAACGCCCAATGGCGCAGGAGAACCGGTACAGTCCGGGACGGGAAAGCACCCAGGCCATGCCCTTCATCCCGGTCTTCTTTGTTTCGCTAACGTAGCCGTTCTTTGCCAGCACCTGGCGCCATTTATAGAGTTGATCGTGGATGTCGATTTTCACCGGGCAAACGTTGGAGCAAGACCCGCACAGTGTGGAAGCAAAAGGAAGGTCGGCATTTTTTTTCATGTCCAACCCTGGCGCGAGGATAGAGCCTATGGGACCGGCGATGGCGTAATGATAGCTGTGGCCGCCGCTGCGACGATATACCGGGCACGTGTTCATGCAGGCGCCGCAGCGGATGCATTTCAGGGCGCTCCTGAAATCTTCGCTGCCCAGCCGTTCGCTACGACCATTGTCGACCAGCACGATGTGCATGTGTTGGCCGGGCCTGGGTTTGCGGAAGTGGCTGGAGTAGGTGGTGATGGGTTGGCCGGTGGCACTGCGGGCCAGCAGGCGCAGAAACACGCCGAGGTGTTTTCGCTGAGGGATAATTTTTTCGATGCCCATGCATGCAATGTGCACGTCGGCCAGTTGCACGCCCAGGTCGGCGTTGCCTTCGTTTGTGCAGACCACGATCTCGCCAGTTTCGGCCACGGCAAAGTTCACGCCGGTGATCGCCACGGGGCTGGTCATGAACCGTTCGCGAAGATGCACGCGCGCGGCGGCGGCCAGGAATTGTGGGTCGCTGTTGCCTTCAGGCGTTCCCAGGTGTTTGTGAAACAGTTGACCGATCTCTTCTTTCTTCCAGTGGATACACGGCAACACGATGTGGCTGGGCGGCTCGCCAGCCAATTGCACGATGCGTTCGCCCAGGTCGGTGTCTATCACGTCGATGCCCTGCGCGACCAGGTAGTCATTGAGATGACATTCTTCGGTGAGCATGGACTTGCTTTTCACGACGCGCGTGATGCCGGTTTTCTGAATGATGCTGTGCACGATCCGGTTGTGCTCTTCGGCATCGGCCGCCCAGTGAACGGTGACGCCGTTTTGTTGGGCTTGTTTCTCGAACACCGTGAGGTAGTGATGCAGATTGCTCAGCACGTTGTGTTTGATCTGGGATGCGGTTTCGCGCAGGTGTTCCCAGTCGGGGAGTTGCCACGCGGCCTTGTCGCGCTTTTGGCGGACGAACCAAAGGGTTTTGTCATGCCAGTCCACACGGGCTTCGTCTTTGTTGAAGGTGTCGGCCAGGGTGGCGTGGTCCTTTGTTTTTGGTTCCGCGGTTGCTTCCATCACTTATCCGGCGTTTAGTATTTCGGCGATGTGTATCACTTTGGTGGTGCTGTGCTGACGGCGCAGGATGCCTTCCAGGTGCATGAGGCACGACATGTCGCCGCCGGTGATGTAGGCTGCGCCATGATGAAGGTGGTCGGCCACGCGGTCTTTTCCCATTTTTACCGACACGGCCTCTTCGCCCACACAGAACGTTCCTCCGAAACCACAACATTCGTCTGCGCGGTCGAGGGGGATGAGTTCCAACCCCTGCACGAGACCGAGAAGGTGCTGGGGTTTGGAGAATCCCGGGGCTATAAGCTCCGACATCTGCGACGTGTGCAAGCCACGCTGTCCGTGACAACTTTGGTGAAGCCCCACTTTGTGTGGGAAGCGCGCCGGCAGTTTGTCGATCTTCAGCACGTCGGTTAGAAATTCGGTGAGCTCCAGGATGTGGCTGCGGATGTGTGTGGCTTCCGCTTCACGTTTTTCAACGTGGAGATGATCCTTGATGTGGAGCGTGCAACTTCCCGAAGGGGAGACGATATAATCGTAGCCGGAGAAATTTTCAACAAACAGGTTGTTGCAGTTTGCTGCGAGATCTTCGAAGCCCGAGTTGGCCATGGGTTGGCCGCAGCAGGTTTGTTTTTCGGGATAGTATACCTCAACGCCGAGTTTTTCAAGTAACTGCAGCGTGGCGATGCCTACCTGCGGATAGAACTGGTCTACGTAGCACGGTATAAAAATGGCGACCTTCATTTCAGTTCGTAGTTTCAACGGTAGCGGTAAGGCTACCCAGGGGTAAGTATAGGAGTTATTTGCAAAGTTTGCATCCTTTACGATCCTTTTCTATCGCGTTTTGATACTTTTTTTGATGCGTCTCTTCGCGGTGGATAAATGAAAATAGATTTGGGGATGCGGACTTGGCGGCGAGGGTGAGTTGGTTTGGGGTGAGGTGTTCGGCCAGGGATAGGAGTGGAAAGCCCGAAGTGCGGTGGGGATGGGGGTGTGATTTGTTGGTGGGACACCAACAATGTTAATGCAGGTTTTGGGAATGGACGGGGCACGGGGAGAGGCGGACTTGTAACGGATAGCCCGGCCCGAGGCCTCCGAGGGGGCCGCCTGGTGATTTTAGTTTACGCTGTGATCATCGTCCGATGAACAGGGCTACAGCAGCGGTTCCAATATTTTGAGTACGGTTTTGGCTACGATCTTGTGGCCTTCGACATTGGGGTGGATGCCGTCGGGGTTGTTGAGCTTTTCGTTGCCGGCCACATCCTGAAGGATGAAGGGGATGAGCGCCGCCTTGTTTTTCTTGGCCAGGTCGGGAAAGATTTTCTGGAATTTGGTGGTATAGTCGGGGCCCATGTTGGGGGGCACCATCATGCCGGCCACGATGATCTTGACGGCGGGGTTTTTCGCTTTCATTTTGTCGATGATGGCCTGCAGATTTTTTTCCGTTTGGTCCAGGGGCAGGCCACGCAATCCATCGTTTGCGCCCAGTTCCAGCACCACGATGTCGACGGGCTGACGCAGCACCCAATCCAGGCGGGCCAGGCCGCCAGCCGAGGTTTCGCCGCTGAGGCCGGCGTTGATCACTTTTACAGCTTTGCCATCGGCGGTTAGTTTCTTTTGGATGAGGGCCGGGAAGGCTTCTTCCACCGACAATCCGTTACCGGCGGTAAGGCTGTCGCCATAAAAAAGAATTACTTTGGCGGGCGGAGGGGCCGTAAAGAAGGCCATCACTAAAATAATCAACATCTTTTTTACGACCATATCTTCAAACTCCGTTGTGTTTACGTTTAAACTGAAACAATTTTACGGTAATAACGCTTTAGTTTCATTATTGATACAACAAAAATCATGTCAACCATTCTTCAGGCAGAGCATTTAACAAAAACATATAAGTCGGCCGACAAGCAACTGACGGTGCTGGACGATGTGTCGTTTTCGGTGAACCAGGGAAATTCATTGGCCATTATCGGTCCTTCCGGGAGCGGCAAAACCACGTTGCTGGGATTGTGTGCAGGGTTGGATACGCCCTCGTCGGGCACCATTTCGGTGATGGGCTTCAAGCTCAACGCCATGAGCGAGGACGACCGGGCCTATTTGAGGAACCAGTATGTGGGTTTTGTCTTCCAGAATTTTCAATTGCTCTCCACCTTGACCGCCCTGGAGAACGTGATGGTGCCGCTGGAACTTCGCGGCGTACGCGATGTGGCCTCCAAGGCCCGGGAGTTGCTGGGCAGGGTTGGGTTGGCCGACCGGTCGCATCACTACCCTTCACAGCTTTCGGGTGGCGAACAACAACGTGTGGCCATTGCCCGCGCCTTTATTACCGACCCGAAGATATTGTTTGCCGACGAGCCCACCGGCAACCTGGACGAAGAGAACGCCCACTCGGTGACGGAACTATTATTTGGCATGAACAAAGAGAACGCCACAACCTTGGTGCTGGTGACCCACAACCTCGAACTTGCCCAGCGCACGCAACGCATCTTGCGCATGCGGGGAGGAAAATTGGTGGAGGAGATCCACCAGATGCAAACCGCCTGATCCCGCCGTTATGATCGAATACATTATCAAACTGAAACGCGAAACGCGTTCCATCTTTAAAGACCGCTGGGTTTGGCGGATGGCCTGGCGCGATGCACGCCACAATTTTTCGCGGCTCCTGCTCTTTGCCTCTTCGCTGGTGACGGGTATCGCAGCCGTGGTGGCCTTGGATTCGTTCAACCACACGTTGCAAAACGACATCGATCGCAATGCCAAGGAACTCATCGGCGCCGACCTCGTCGTGAATGGCGACAAAAAATTTGACGGCAAGATCATCGCAGCATTTGATTCTACGAAATTGGAACAAGCCAACGAGGCCGACATGGCGTCGATGGTGTTGTTTTTGAACAACGGGCAGTCCCGGTTGATCCGGCTTGTGGCTTTGTCGGGACCGTTTCCTTTTTATGGGCAGATAAAGACCAAACCGGCGAACATTTATGAGAAAGTGAAGGAGGGGCATTTCGCGATGATGGACGAGACGCTGGCCAGTCAATATGAAGTTAGCTCAGGAGATTCTATTCGCATCGGTCGAAGCACCTTGGAAGTAGCGGGTGTCGTCACGGAAATTCCCGGTGGGGGTGGTATCATGGCATCGTTCACACCGTCGGTATACATCTCGATGAAAGCGTTGGACTCTACCAAGCTGGTGCAGTATGGAAGCCGCGTGAATTATAAACGCTTCTTCAAAACCAGCAGCGACGCGCAGACGGAGGCCATGATCAAACAACTCGACCCGGTCATCAAACGGGCGGGCTATTCGTATGAGACCGTGCAGCGAAGAAAAGAAGGATTGGGGCAAGGCTTTCTCTCCATCTATCGTTTTTTTTCACTGCTGGCATTTGTCGCGTTGGTATTAGGCTGCATTGGGGTGGCCAGTTCGGTGCATATCTATGCGCGCGAGAAACGTGAAGAAGTGGCCGTGTTGCGTTGCGTGGGATCGTCGGGTTGGCAGGCATTCAATATTTATTTCATACAGATCTTTGTGTTGGGCATTTTGGCCAGCATCGTTGGTGCAGCCGTGGGCGTGGGCATTCAGCAGGTGTTGCCCTATTTTCTAAAAGGGTTTATCCCGTTTGAGGTAGGCTTCTCGTTGTCTTGGCCTTCGTTGCTAATGGGGCTGGTCATTGGCACGCTGGTGTCGGTGTTGTTTTCGATACTGCCGTTGATTTCCGTGCGTTTTGTGCCGCCCCTTACCGTGTTGCGCTCCGGACCCGAGACGGCGGGAAGATTTTCGAAGACGCGCATTGTCACGCTGATTCTCATTGCACTCTTTCCCATGGGCTTTGCGGCCTATCAAACCAAGAACTTGCTGACCGGATTGTTCTTCTTTCTTGGCCTGGTGTTGGCATTGGCATGTCTTGCCCTCGTAGCGGCCGGGCTGTTATATGCCGTGCGAAAATTTTTTCCTTCCCGCGCGGGGTTCATCGTGAGGCATTCGTTGTCCAGCCTATTCCGGCCCAACAACCAAACGCGCGTGCTCATGGTCACGATCGGGCTGGGCGCGTTTATTATTTCGATCCTCAATATTGTCGAGGAAAGCATGCTTGGTCAGGTGGAGTTTACGGGACAGGAAAATCAATCCAATACCATTCTTTTTGATATACAACCCTCGCAAAAAGAAGGTGTGCTGAAATTGATGGAAGACAACAAATTAAAAGTAAATCAAGTAGTTCCCATCATCACATGCCGGCTCAACGAACTGAAGGGCAAGCCAACCGATATATTGCAGACCGACACCACCGATAAAATCCCCAACTGGGCGCTGACCCGCGAATACCGTGTGACGTATCGCGACAGCCTGACGCATTCGGAGGAATTGTTGAAAGGAGAGCTACAGCATAAAAAGAACGGCAGGGACTCCATTTGGGTAACCATTTCGGAAGGCATGGAAGAATCGCTGGATGTGAAGTTGAACGACTCGCTGGTGTTCGACGTGCAGGGTGTGCTCATGAAAGTGCGCATTGCCGGCATACGAAAAGTGGATTGGCCGAAAGATCCACCCAACTTCATTTTCGTGTTCCCCAAAGGTGTGTTGGAGAATGCGCCACAGATTTTTGTGACGGCGACGCGCATCAACGAACAAGCGCAAGCCAATGCGTTTCAGCAGCAGTTGGTGACACAGTATCCCAATGTTTCGTTGATCGATCTGCGGCTTATTCTGAGCACGGTGAATGGATTGTTCGACAAGCTCGGGTTGGTCGTTCGTTTCCTGGCCTTGTTCAGCATCATCACCGGGCTTATCGTGCTGGCTGGGGCCGTTATCAACAGTAAGTTCTTGCGTATCCGCGAAAATGTGCTGTTGCGTACCATCGGAGCACGCACCTGGCAGATCACGAAGATCACTTTGATCGAGTACGCCTGGCTCGGGTTGTTTTCTGCCCTGACGGGGATGATCTTGTCCCTGGGTGGCGGATGGCTGCTCACGAAGTTCTTTTTCGAGATCACATTTGCCTTTGATGCCTCCGAGTTGGGGATCATTGCGCTAGGAGTGGTTGTACTTACGGTGCTGATCGGGTGGTTTAATTCGCGGGAAGTGATCAATACACCACCGTTGCAGGTATTGCGGAAGGAAGGCTGATTTTAGCCGCAAGACGCTGAGATCCAAGGCGGACGCAAAGTTTTGGCTGGTCTTTGATGGCGGGGCGGTTAGAATCTTCGGGTTTAACTGTTAGCTTTGTGGCCCTAAATTGTAATGTCTTGAACTACCTGTCTGCTGAGCTGATTGCCAAAACGTATAATGACCGTTGGTTATTTAAAGAAGTGACTTTGGGCATATCCCAAGGCGAAAAGCTGGCCCTGGTGGGGAATAACGGCGTTGGGAAATCCACTTTGTTGAAAATTCTTACCGGCGAGGTCCAGACCGACGCTGGAAAAGTGGGTATTCGGGATGGCATTCGCCTGGGTTTTCTCACCCAGCAGCCTTCGGTGGACGGAAACCTTACCGTAAAGGACGTTCTCTTCAGCGATGACAACGAAGTAGCGAAGGTTGTAAAAGAATATGAAGATTGCCTTCATCACCCCGATACGTCAGGCGATCGCATGCAGGCCGTACTGGAACGAATGGAGGAGCTGAACGCCTGGGACTATGAAAACAAAGTCCACGAGATCATCGAGAAGTTGGGTGTGCCGGACATCGATAAAAAGTTTGGCGAACTTTCCGGTGGACAGAAGAAAAGAATATTTCTCGCGCAACTCCTGTTGTTGGAGCCCGACCTCATCATCATGGATGAGCCCACCAACCACCTTGACCTGACGGCCATTGAATGGTTGGAGAACTATTTGTCGGGTCAGAATATCACCCTCATCATGGTGACCCACGACCGCTACTTCCTCGACAACGTGGCCACCGAGATCATCGAACTGGACCGCGGACAACTCTTCCGCTATAAAGGCAAATACGCTTACTTCCTGGAGAAAAAAGCAGAACGGGAAGAGATTCTGAAAGTGGAAGTGACCAAAGCGCGAAACCTGTTAAAGAAAGAATTGGAATGGATGCGCCGTCAACCGCGTGCCCGGGGCACGAAGGCAAAATATCGCGTTGATGCGTATTATGAACTCGAGAAAAAGGCATCACAGGATCTGAAGAAAGATAGGCTGGAGCTCGACATGAAAGAAGCCCGCCAAGGTGGGAAGATCCTGGAGGTGGAACACATTTCCAAGAAATATAGCACGTTGCCGATCGTAAACGACTTCTCGTATGTGTTCAAAAAGAACGACCGAATCGGTGTAGTGGGCAAGAATGGGATCGGCAAGTCGACGTTTCTCGACATGCTCGTGGGCAAAGCAAAACCGGACACCGGCGAAGTAATGCCCGGACTCACCACGAAATTCGGATATTTCACGCAGGAATCTATCGCCCTCAATCCTGCCAATCGTTTGATTGAGGAGGTAAAGGAGATTGCCGAGTTCATTACGTTGGCCGATGGCTCGCAAGTGTCGGCTTCTAAATTCCTAGACATCTTTTTGTTTCCTCCCGAAAAACAATACAACTACATCAATAAGCTAAGTGGGGGAGAGAAGAAACGATTGCAATTGCTGAAATTGTTGGTGACCAATCCCAACTTCCTCATCCTTGATGAACCTACGAATGATTTTGACATAGACACGCTCAACGTGTTGGAAGATTTCCTGGAGAAATTTTCGGGATGTCTCTTGTTGGTGAGCCACGACCGTTATTTTATGGATCACCTGGTGGACCAGCTTTTTGTTTTTGAAGGCGATGGAAACATCCGGCTCTTCAATGGTAACTATTCTGACTACCGCGATTGGCTCGACGATCAACAAGCGGCCCCCGCACCTAAGACTGCAAAAGCGGCGACACCAGTTGAACCCCTTCCATCCGCAGCAAAAAAGAAACTCAGCTATAAAGAAAAGCAGGAGTTTGATGCCCTTCAGCAGGAGATCAATGCCCTGGAGAAAAGAAAAGGCGAACTGGATGCTTACCTCAATGCGGGCAACAACGACCATCAGCAATTGATCATGTGGGGCGAGGAACTACAAAAAACCATCGACAGCCTGGAAGCCAAAACACTTCGGTGGCTTGAGCTCTCTGAGATGATGGAATGATCTTAGGGCGTTACGCCTAAGTCTTTAATCCTGAGACTCAATACGAAGGACCAACGACGGTGTCTTTGCGGTTAAACTTTTCTGAGTTAAGTTTACTTAACCGCCAAGACCATGAAAGCCTGCATCACAACGCTCATCTTGATCCTTTGTCTTCTCCAAGCCGAAGCACAACCCGGTTCTTATGCACATGCCACGGCCGCGCTGAAGTTTGCCAAAGTTCAAATCGCTTCGGAGAACTTTGAGTCCGCGGAGGTCTTCGACGTAAACGGTGATGCGCACCCTGACATCATTTCGGGCAGCTATTGGTATAAGGGACCTGACTTCAGATTCAAATATTTTATTGGAGATGTTCGTAGGGAGGGGGAATACTATGACGATTTCTCCACCATTCCATACGACGTGAACGAAGACGGTAAAATGGATTTCATCACCGGCGGATGGTGGGGAAATAACATTCGTTGGCGCGAAAATCCAGGCAACGAAGGACCATGGCCTGAACACATCATCGCCACCACAGGCAACGTAGAAACTACGCGGGCCTGGGATGTGGACGGCGATGGCAAACCGGAGATTGTGCCCAACACGCCGGGGAAGCCATTGTACTACTATAAGAAGGAAAACGGAAAGCCCACTTTCACCACTCATAAAGTGATGGATCAGCACGGCCATGGTCTCGGCTTTGGCGATGTGAATGGCGACGGAAGGGGTGATTTTATTATCAACACCGGCTGGGTTGAAGCGCCAGCAGCTTCAGACGGCAGCTGGAATTTTCATGCCGAGTTTGACATTGGCCAGGGTAGCGTGCCCATCATCGTGACCGACGTAAATAAAGATGGACTAAACGATTTCATTGTTGGCCATGCCCATGACTACGGGTTGGTGTGGTACGAACAGAAAATGGAGAAACGAACCCGGCGTTGGATCCAACACACCATTGATCCCTTGCACTCACAATTTCACGCGATGCTTTGGACGGACCTGGACAACGACGGCCGCAACGAACTCATTACGGGCAAACGCTATCGTGCCCACAATGAAAAAGATCCCGGCTCTTTCGATGATATCGGGTTATATTATTTTGTCTGGAATGGAGAGAGTTTCACCAAGCAGGTCATTTCATACGGTCCTTTGGGAGAAGGTAAAGGAACCGGAATCTATTTTGCCGTGGCCGATGTGGATGGCAATGCCTGGAAGGACATTGTAGTGGCTGGTAAAGACGGGTTGTTTGTGTTTTATAATCACGGGTGGAAGTAGGCCCACGCTAGGGTTGGGCGTTCCTGATTTTACTATGCTTCTTACCATATAAAAAGTAAATCGCCAGCCCGATCAACAACCAAACGACCAACCTGATCCACGTATCGCGGGGAAGGGATACCATCATCGCTACGCAGGTAATGATGCCCAATATGGGCACGACAGGAACCCAAGGTGTACGGAATGCCCGCGGTAGGTCAGGTTGCCTGTATCTCAGGATGATCACCCCCAGACACACCATAATGAAAGCCAGTAGCGTACCAATGCTGGTCATCTCGCCCACGACACGAATGGGAACGAAGCCCGCAAACAGACTGATGAAGAGTCCAAGAAGCATGTTGCCTTTATAGGGTGTTTGAAATTTCGGATGAACATGTGAGAAAAGTTTAGGCAACAAACCATCGCGGCTCATGGAAAAGAACACGCGCGATTGTCCCAGGAGATCGACAAGAATTACAGACGTATACCCAATGATGATGGCCAGGATGATGGCTTGTGCCATCCATGCGTACGGCGTTTTTTCGATGGCGATGGCCACTGGCGCTGCGCTGTCTTTAAACTCCGTGTAGTGTGCGAGCCCCGTCATCACAAAGCTGAAGACGCCAAAAAGCAGGGTGCAGATGATCAGGGAACCAATGATGCCGATGGGCATGTTGCGCTGCGGATTCTTTGCCTCTTGCGCCATGGTGGCCACGATATCGAAACCGATAAAAACAAAGAACACCACGCCGGCGCCCCGGAAGATACCGCTCACCCCAAACTCGCCGAACGTGCCGGTATTTTGCGGAATGTAAGGAACAAAATTATCGGGGTTGATATAATTCCAACCCAGCGCGATAAACACGATCACCACACCGATCTTCAGGGAAACGACGATGATGTTATATAAGGCCGATCCTTTCGTGCCCCGGATAATGAGCGCGGTGATGAAGACCACGATGAGCACAGCAGGAACATTGATCCATCCGGTCACGATGCTGCCGTCTGGAAGGGTTGCCGTTTCAAATGGAGAATGCAGCAATTGCGCCGGTAGATAGATATTGTATTTGCTTAGAAACCTGACCAGGTATTGCGACCAACTGATGGCCACGGTCGCGGCACCCACCGAATATTCCAACACAAGGTCCCATCCGATGATCCATGCAAAGAACTCTCCCAGAGTCGCGTAAGCATAGGTGTAGGCGCTTCCCGCCACGGGTACCATAGACGCAAACTCCGCATAACACAAGGCGCTGAAAGCACAACCGACGGCGGCAATAATGAATGATAATGTAACGGCCGGACCGGCGTGATTGGCGGCGGCAATGCCCGTAAGGGAGAAAAGACCGGCACCAATGATCACCCCAATTCCAATGGCAATGAGGTTGATGGCTCCCAGACTTCTTTTCAGGGTTTGACTTCCCGTTTCGGCGGCTTCACGCTGGAGGGCTTCTATGGATTTCCGGATCATGCTAAAATGGCGTTCGCGGGCAAAAATAGTCTATTAAATCGATAGACTTCTAATTTTTTTCATTTTGAATGGAGGTGTGAGCACGAGGACGCACGAAGAATAACAATATTTCGTCCGGTATGGGGAAGGACGCTATTATTTTTTGTTTTTTCTATATTACTCCCTAAATCCTTCTGAATCATGAAGCCTTACTTGTTAATTCTTTTCATGTCTATGACCCTTTATTCTTTTGGCCAGAAAACGATCCCCTTATACGAAGGCCAGATACCGAATAGCAAACCCACTGCAGACAAAGAAAAAACCTCGGTCAATGGAGACATAACCGTAGCCGATCAGATATCCAAACCCACGCTGAGCATTTACCTGCCCAACGAAAAATCCGCGACGGGCTCGGCCGTTATTATTTATCCAGGCGGTGGATATTGGGTCAACGCTATTGTGCACGAAGGCACAGACGTGGCCAAGAAATTGAGTGACATGGGGATTGCTGCCTTCGTGGTCAAGTACAGAATTCCAAACGACCAAACGATGGTGAATCGTGAGATCGGTCCGCTGCAGGATGCCCAGCAGGCCATCCTCACGGTTCGGCAGCATGCACAGGAATGGAAGATCGATCCAAAACGAATCGGCATCATGGGCTTTTCTGCAGGCGGGCATTTAGCGTCAACGGCCGGCACGCACTATGCCAGCCCTGTCATCGACAATCCAACCAAAACCAGCCTGCGGCCGGATTTTATGATCCTTGTTTACCCAGTGATCAGCTTCCAGGACAGCATCTGTCATAAGGGATCGCGCGAGCAGCTTATCGGTAAAGCGCCTTCCAAAGAAAAAATCGATTGGTACTCCAACGAGTTGCAGGTGACTGCCGACACGCCACCTACGTTCCTTGTTCACGCCACCGACGATGAAGTCGTGAAGCCGGAGAACAGCGTAGTTTTCTACGAGCAACTTATTCGCCACAAAGTGCCGGCCGAATTACACATCTACCAGAAAGGAGGCCACGGCTTTGGACTTCTTAATAAGACCACCGACGACGTATGGCTTGATCGCTGCAAAGCGTGGCTGTCGGCCAACGGATGGTTAAAGGGACCTGCCAAATAAATGTTCAAATACAACTGGTGATGGAAATCGTAATTACAGACGGCTACACCCTCAATCCCGGCGACCTCGATTGGAGCGAGATGCGAGCGTTGGGAAACGTGCACTATCACGATCGAACAGCACGGGAGAACCTCGCGGACCGATGCCGCCATGCCGAAATTATCGTAACGAATAAAACGCCGATAGACGCCCACACCCTTCAGCAAGCAACCAAACTCAAGCTGATTGCCGTAACGGCCACAGGGTACAATATAATTGACGTTCCGGCAGCACAAGCCAAAGGGATTGCCGTTTGCAATGTGCCGGCCTATGGCACTGATTCTGTAGCACAACATGCCATAGCGTTAATGCTGGAGCTCACCAATCACGTTGGTGAAAACAGCCGCAGCGTGCGCCAGGGCGATTGGTCCACGGCCAAGGATTGGTGTTATTCTGCCAGCCCGTTGATTGAGCTCAGCGGCAAGGTGTTCGGGGTAGTGGGCTTTGGAAGAATCGGTCAGCGCACGGCGGCTATAGCGCAGGCGCTGGGTATGAATGTTATTTTCTATAGTCCATCAAAAAAATCATTTCCGGTGAAGCAAGCGTCGCTGGAAACACTTTTTCGCGAAAGCGATTTTATATCCTTGCATTGCCCGCTAACGCCAGATAACGTTGGCTTTGTGAATACGACATTACTTTCGCTCATGAAACCGACAGCCTTTTTGATCAATACCTCGCGTGGCCAACTCATCAATGAAATGGATCTGGCAGTGGGATTGAAACAAGGGACATTAAAAGGAGCTGCGCTCGATGTCCTGAGCCAAGAGCCGCCACCGGTCGGGCATCCCCTAACGGGTATGAAGCAATGCATCATCACACCGCATACGGCATGGCTGAGCGCTGAAGCCCGGAGGAGAATATTGAATACTACGATTGAAAATATAAAAGGCTTTCTCGCCGGCTCACCTCAAAACCTCGTGACGGTTCGGTAAAAAGCGCTTTAGGTGACATTTTATCCTAAAGGATAAAAGACAGAAGGTACACCATCAACAAAGTTGTAAGTCCCATGCCAACCGTGGCCACGGTGTAAACTTTTAGCATGGACTCCATCCCCACGCCACCGAATCGCGAAATCACCCAGAAGTAGGCATCGTTGGCATGCGAGATCATCATAGACCCACCGCCCATGGCCAGCACGCACAACAGCTTCCCATTTTCAGTATCCATCCCCAATGCCGGCAGCAATGGAAAAGTAAGAGAAGCCGCAGTAAGAATAGCCACAGTGGACGAACCCTGCGCGGTCTTTAATAAAAATGTGAGCAAAAACGGAAACAAAATGCCGAGATGCTGCAGGGGAAGCACGTCGCTGAAATGATCACCAATCTTTGTAGCCGCCAGCACATGGCCAAACGCCCCGCCTGCGCCGATGATTACCAAAATGCCTCCTGATTTTTCCACCGCTTCGCGCAGCATAGCGGAAACGGTATCGCGATCACGATTTCCTTTTCCGGTAAAACAAAGTACGATGCCAATAACCAGGGCAATAGAAGGATCACCTACAAACGTCAATGCTTGAGCGAACGACGAAGTTTGTGTCGGCGTCACCAGGAAAGATTTCAATCCGATTAGGACTATGGGAACCAGTAGCGGAAGGAGGGACGATAGCATGTTATAGTGCTTTGTCGGGGCTTCGGCCTCGACGCTTTCGATTTCTTCGGAAAATGCTGCAGACCTTCCCGCGAATACGGTCCACCCATAGCCGACAAGCATGGCCGGCAAAGCTATGGGAATTCCAAAAAGTAATACCCTCCCAAAATCAACGCCGATAATTCCCGCCGCTGCCGCCGCACCCGGGTGAGGCGGAATAAGGCAATGCACGGCGTATAACCCAGTGGCCAGGCAGACCGAGACCGACGCTGCGGCGAGGCCGGCCTTGCGCGCCAGCGAGTTGCTGAGACCGCTCAGCACGATGAAGCCCGAATCGCAAAAGATGGGCATGCCCACGATGAACCCTGTTATGCTCATCGCGAATGCGGCATGACGCGCACCGACCCTCCGCAAAATGAAGCCTGCGATGGCGGCGGTCCTTCCCGTGCGCTCCAGCATGATTCCCAGCGCGGTGCCCAGCACAATGATAAAGCCCAGCGATTTCATGACCTGGCCAAAGCCATCTTTCATGATGCCAAGCACCTCCGTTGCCGGAAGGTGTGCTCCAACCCCCAAAAGAACAGAGACGAGTGAAAGCGCAAAAAATGGATGGACTTTAAGCCTGGTAGTGAGGTATACGATAAGGGCAATACCACTCAGCAGGAGCGCGAGCTGAATGTAGAAGGGATGGATCATGGCGGATGTACAGGTTACCTAAAAATAAGATTGAAACCTCACTTTTGTGTTATCCGCCGTTTTATTTATGCCGGAAAAAAACTCCGGCTGCGAATCGCCCTGCCGGAGTTCTGAAAAAACATCAGGCATACCGCCAAATATAACCTTTGGTCTGATGATGAATGCCGCGCGCCACCAGGATGATCTCCTTCTGGCCGCAGCCGGTCTTTTGAGAAGCCTCACGGATGCTTTCGTAGTGCCCCATTAGCTTGCCCTTTATAGAATACTGCTTCACCGGCAGACGGCGCGTGTAGCCACCGTAATTTTTCCATTTCGAACGGTCTGCCGTTTTTAGATAAGAGTCGGCGCGTTCGCGGATAAAGACGCGCTGGCTCTTTTCACTTTTGGTGACAAGCTTCAGGTTTTTGACGCAGTTGTTATAGCCGTCGCCATCTTTGTTGATGACATACATGCCGTCGTCTTCGTAGTTTATTTCACGCACAAAGGTGCTGTAGATCACCCGGCGGGTGTTGAAATAGAACTGAGACCCTTCCTTGGATAACGACACGCGTAGATCGATCATGGGTTCGCCTGTCTTGATGTTTCGATTCTTGGCGATCGACTGACTGAGAATTCTTCCGGCTACAAACTGTTGGTTCAGCCGGGGATGCGGAATTACCCTGTCGAGCGATTTGATTCTTCCCATGTTGGACGCTTTATAAAAGCCTTCGAACCCGGGAATGTCTCTCCACCGTTCACCTTTGATGCTAACGAGGGATTTGTCTTGGAAAGAATACTTTAACTTTGCCATAATAGAAATAAATTGTTAAAACTTGTTATAGGATGAATTGTAATGCTGTGGTTTCTAAATTCGGAGATGAAATAGAAAAACAGACGACCGTCTTGTGCCCGCGGGGACGGGATCAATTTTTGTTCTCATAAGCAAGGTTGATCAGGATCAGGATTCACGGGCTCTATCCGCAAGGTTTCGCCGCGGTCGACTAAAGAATTGACCTGGCCAATCCATTGATAATTCACATCGCGTTGCGTTTTCTTTCTTCCACGCAGAACCACTTCGGATTTAATCTCGGATTCGGTCTTGCTGACCAGCCCCATCTTGCTATATAAGCTTAGCGTGCGCCGCGCGACAGATGTGTTGATCTTTGTTTCCCATCGCAGGTCTGAAATGAGTTGCTGGACGGTGAACGGTGTCTTAAATTGGATGATGCTCCGTAAGCAAAGGAGACGTAATGGCGTGATCGGGATACCATTGCTGTTCAGAATTTCTTTTACAATAAGCAGGTTTTTCATAGGTTGGTTATTAGGCTTTTCTATAGGTTGTGTAAGGCTTATTCTTGTTTATCCAGCCAAACCTCCGGGTAAATGGCTTTAATATTTTTGCAGATTTTTTTTGCCGTCCACACATCGGTCGTGCTTTCATAACTCACCAGGTAGTAGCCGTTTCGTTTTCCAAGTTTCGACACGGCGTGTCCTCTCGTCAGTTGCTCGGCAACCAACTTGTCTGCATTGCTTTCGAATCGAAAGGCGCCGATGATAACGTGATAGACCCGGCTGCTTTCCTCGTCTCTGTGGCCTTTCCCGGCTTCAAATGACTCAAAGACCGACGGGGGTGTGGACTGCGAACGCTCTACGGGATTTAATGCGTGGTTGGAAATAGAATCGGTGGGCGTGGGCCCTGCGCTGTCGATAGGGACGACATTTTGATGACCTCCGGGAATACGTAAACTCAACCGGATGAGGATTAAGCCCAGGACTATCAGCGGAATGGTTACCCGAATAAATTTCAAAGCGCGCGAAGAGTCTCTTCGTTTTTTTGTTGGCCCAATAAAAGCGGTTGAGCCTTGAGGCACTTCGTTCAATGGTTCAGGTCTGTTGTGGGTAATCCAAGAGTGCTGCGGGAACGATGACGATGATAAAGTCTGATCGAAAACATCATACTCGTCATTAGTGTCCTCGGCCTTCGCGGTCAATTTCTCGTTTTCTTTTTCCTGATCGCTTAAAGGAGGCGTTTCGTTATTGTCATCTCCGGAATGTAATTCCTCCGGCGTTTCGCTGGCAGCTGGTGCGTTGCACCTGGTCAACACACGCGCATAATCCTTTTCGTTGAGGAGCTCCAGTCGGTTATCCACGAAGCAGAACACGCCTAGTTCTTTTATTTCAAATTTTCCCTCCTGGTAAATGCCTTCTTGTATGGCTTTGATGAAATCATAAATCGCCGCTTGAGATTCTTCTTCTGTGAGCATTTCAATTTTCGTGAGATGAGCGAAAAGCGCACCGTCATCATATGTTATGAATTGATTGAAGAACAGGGATTGCGAAAAATCCTGTTGTTTGATGATCGCTCCCAACGTTGGCAGATTTACCCTGTTGTTATGCCTCAGCAGGGACAGAATAGCACGCGTAATCATTGAATAATTTTTATCAACCTTTCTCAAACCGAGCGCCAAATAAAATCTTTGAATTTTCGCTCCAAATGAATATCTTTTTTAATGAGCCGACGAAATATCGTTGCCCCGACGAAATTGCTGCTACCAACGCTATCGCAACAACGCTGAGGGTATGCTCTGGCGGGCCGTGTGGAATGTTTAATCGCATAACAACAAATGAAATCGGTCGCATCGTCGTCTAGCCCCTCGTGATTTCTATTTCGGTTCGTTCATTGGCTTTGAACTGCTCACTTTGCTTTCCATAGATCGGTTTTTTATCGCCCCATGCTTTTATTTGAATGCGCTGGGTGTCGATGTGCTGGCTGCGCAAGTATTCACGGATTAATTCCCCACGTGCCTGTGACAGTTTCTTTCCAGAACCAGATGTGGACAGTGCTTTTGATAAATCGAAAAAGTCTCCTTTGTTTTTACGTACCATTAGCTTTCGCTTATCGCCGAAATAGGTATGCACGTGGATGATGATCTTGTACTTTTTGTTTTCATTCATCATCTCCGAGAGCCGGTTCAATTCCTCCGCCGATTCCGGCGTGAAAATGGAAGCTTGATCGGGGAACGTTATACTTAGGTTGGCGATGTCTCCCTTCTTGAGCCGTTCCAGCTCAAATGGTATTTCCTTGGGGCCGCTTTGGTTTTCAAGGTCGGAAACATCGAGTTTTTGAAGGACTTTACGATAACCAAAAATGTCGGCGACAAACGTTACATTATCGATGTTGTGGATAATTTCTTTTAAACTCGACGGTGTGTTCGTTTGAAAGACGCCGACCAGCGTTGCCGACTGCTTGTCCAAAGCTCTGACCGTGCCATTTACGGGTTTTTGGTCTAACCACCGGTAAGCTTTTAGAATGATTTTTTGATCCTCTTTCGGCGCCGGTAACGGGGAATCGGGAGAAGGGATATTTTTTGCAGAATCTTTTGCCAATGCTGACTTAACCACGACGTCTATGTTCTCTTGTGTGCCGGGGTCGATGTCCTGTGCATGATCGCGGTCTTCCTGCGACGAGAGGGATGGCACACCGAATGTGCCATGATATACCCAAGTCTTTCGCAGGTCTTGCAGGTTCTGCAACTCCACGGCCATGTCGTAGGCATCTTCGCGTATCAACGTCGTTAGTACGTAGACATAAAATAGCTGGCGCTTGTAATTGAAGGCATACTGCGCGCTATAGTTCCACTGAGACGCTGCTTGTTCGACTAACTTATGGGCATTCGCTTCAATGGAGAAGGCGCCAATCACGACATAGTAGGGCATATTGTCTTCAGTGATGCCCTTGTGTTTGACGACTTTCTTAGATATAGCAGGATATGCGACCGACGTAGCTAAGCACAGATAGCTTGAGAGGATCAAATGCACAAAAAGCGATATGCACTTTACATTGTATTTCATGATATAGAAATTTGATTGGGCCGAGGGATTTTAGAAGACGGAGAAATTGCGCAGCATGAACCGCGACCTTCAACAGCTCCTTTAAAATACTGCGGGGAGTACTGTCCAATTGAAAGGGCATTGAAGTTCTTGTACAATTTTTGATGGTTAATCATTGTGATGCTGTTTAATGCGCATAGCGAGGGCCACCGCGCAGAAACTCACTGTCTAAGTGAATGGAGAATAAATTTTTTGAAACGGGACCGGTCTTTAGAATGACATCCTTTTTTGCGGAGTTTTTTGTCTCTGGCTCGAGCAAATCCGTGTTACTGATGATCACAATCAGTGCTTCTTCCTCCGGCAATTCTTTTATGTTTATTTCTCGGTGATTTAGGTCAGGCCGATACCGGTAAGAAAGCGCGGTCATCAAGTCTCGTCCCTGAGCTTGTTGAATGCACTGAGTAATCAGCGACTTTTTTAAAGCGAATTCACGATGTCCGTTTTGCGTGCTATGAGCATTGGATAAGACAAAATAAACGGATTGATTCCCGCGGCTATGCAATAAATAGTAGAGCAGCTCGCGCCCGCGCACATCGTGCGTCAGAAAACTTCTCAGGTCCAATTGTTCTTCCGGGTTTGGCAGGCTGGATTGAATAAGAAAGGCTTTCCCTTCTACTACCTTTTCTGAGTGGATGGCAATTCTATGTGCCCTGGAAGTGGCTGAAGACCCTCCGGTTTTAGCGTGTTTCTGCGAAGGAGGATTTCCCAATGAGAGGATCGAGCCTAGAAAACAAGAGCAAAATAGCAGTGATCTCATTAATATTTATTTGAAGTTTGGATCACCCCTGCCAACTACCGGGCCAATTAGAATCTCGAAATTTGAACTGATTTCGAGGGTTTGAAAACGAGAGCCGACGAAATTTCAAAATGCCGACGAAATATCGTTGGCAAGAATCCGCTCCAGGCGCAGCCGTCTAAAAGTTGGGAAAGCCGTTTGCTACATTTTGCATATTTTTAAGCGACCCCGTTATACGTGTTTGTTGAAATTGAGCTTTGCTTTCAAGAAAAACAGTATGGGACATACGACGAGTAGACCGGTGGTTACTATTATTTATTTCGCCACTTCCGCCAATATCCTTTATGCGCTATTGTCAACGGAGGATTATCGGATGACGATTATGGGACTGTGGTTGATAATAACCATCGCGCTCCTCTTTTTACTGTATCGTGGACTTCAAAAGAATGTAAGAATCCAAATGACGGTTGGGCGCCGCGACAGAACAATCGTCCTGCAGAAAAACGAATTGGAAACACTCGCTAAAGAGACGCGGAAAACATTTTCGGATTTGCGAGAAATGCAATCGCGGCTCATACAGTCCGAAAAGATGGCATCACTGGTGCAACTTACAGCGGGCATTGCACACGAACTGAACAATCCCATAAATTTCATCATGGGCGGCGTGCAAGGACTGAAAACGCAACTGGATTTTATTGGCGCCAGCGAAGAAATGAAGCAAAAACTAGAAAGCATTCCCGCCATTGCTGAGATGATGGGAGATATGGAATTATTTATCAACTCCATTGAAACCGGCGCCATTCGTTCGGCCAAGATTGTAGAGGAATTGGTCAATTTCTCTTTTCAGGACAATCAATACCTGTCGTACGTGAACCTCCACAGTTATCTTGATTCCGTATTAATATTGTTGGGTGGCCAACTCGAGGATCGGATAAAAGTTTCTAAGAATTTCGGGTCAATTCCCATGGTTGAATGCAATATCGGGGAGATCAACCAGGTATTTGTCAACGTTCTTGTTAATGCCATCGAGGCCATTCAAGACGTAGGCAATATAACAGTGACCACTTATCTTCAGAAGCCGGGTTTTGTTAACGTGAGCATTCGTGACACGGGTCATGGAATTCCCGGTGCTATAACCGAAAAAATATTCGACCCGTTCTTTACCACCAGGGAAGTGGGAAAGGGCACGGGACTCGGATTGTACATTTCGTACAAGATCATTCAAAAACATCACGGTGATATCTTTTTTAGCAGCGAACCCGGCAAAGGGACGGAATTTACAATAGTCCTTCCGGTGAGTCAGGAGGATAGGGCATTCGAAAATTAGCGGTTCAGATAAAGATCGACAGAATCCTTTCCAATGCTGCCATGGGTGTCCGAAATGCTCAAACGTACCCGGTACCAGTCATGGTTCCGGGGTCGTTTTTTTCTGGAAATCTCCAGCATCAAGCTTTTTGTGCCCTGAATCACTGAGGTTTGAGCAATTTTTTTTCGGTGATAAAGTTCAATCTCCCAACAATACCATTGATTGGGTATACTGCCTTCTTCTTCATCCTCACCATATCCAAAAACTTCAAAATGCTTGTCCTTGATGTTCGTTGTGAAAATCCATACCGTTGGCGGTTTGTTTTTATGGCTTGGTGTGGTTTGTGAAGGCAACGTGATCTGAGGCTGTGTGGTAGATATTGTAGATCGGATGCAGCTTTGCGAGGTGCGATCAATCGATTCTTTGCCGCTCAGGACCAGTCCCGGCACCAAGCTCGCTATGGAGTAACAAAGTGTTTTGAAGTGCATAGGCGAAAAATTTATTCGCCGCATGTTAAAGGGCTTTACTGCAAGGAAAGTGCAGTCTCTTCAGACATTGTCTACAAACGGCATAGCTGGATAATTTATCGTTGAATGAAGTGCAGCCTGGCCGTTGGTTGATTTAAAAAAAATCAAAGAAATTTTGTGTAGAAATTTAAACTGCAAGATCTTTTCAGTGAGGTGTTTGATATTGCATGAAAATTACGGATTCCTCCATGGCATCTTATCATCCTAGCATAACGGGGAAGGAGGGACCGTAATTTTTTATAGAAGAATACAGGCGCTTTAGCTGAGGTTAAACAGTCTAGCTCTAGAGGGTCAGCTAAACTGAGATCGAGGCTAAGCGCTTGTATTCTTTCATTTTCTACCCCTCCTATAGTATCTCCGGTATATGTACGCTGATGTTAGATAGCAGCACTTCGGGATTGCGCCGGAGCATGCCAAACCATAGCTATTCTTAAGGGCAGCCGACTAAATATAGTCGGGCCGACGAAATATCGTTGGCTCAGGAGGTCTCACACCCCGAATCCGCGTCAATTTCGCGGTTTCTTTATGGCATGCAATTAGAACAGGGTTCAGAAAAATTTAAAACTTTATGACCATTGCAAAACACATCAACCTGCTGGAAAGACTCGACGATCTGATCCGTAAGAAAGCCACGGGGACTCCCGACGATCTAGCCAAAAGACTGAATGTCTCAACCCGCACCATCTACAACTATCTTCATGATCTGAGAAGCATGGGCGCTCCGGTGGCCTACGACTATCGTCTGCAAAGCTATTATTATAAAGTGGATAGCTCGATCGTCAAAGAGCGGGTAAAATTTAGTTATTGACGCCTTTAAAGGAAGTCATGGAAAAGAAGTTCATCATTCTTCTGGTACTTATCATTTCTGCGTTTCTGGTCTGTATGTTTCCCTGAACGATTCCCGGCAGTCTCAAGGCTGGGAGCGTGCATGGGAACGGCCAGCGCGGGAATGGCTTTCTTATCCAAGAACGGACCGTGCCTGTTCGTCTCAGAGAAACACTCCGTTCGGATTAATAATCCTGAAGCGCATATGATTGCACAGGCTGCCTCAACTCTGGATGCGTGGACTCCATCCGCTATTTGTGAATCTTAAAACATTTGACCGATCAATTTTATGGTGCAAAAATGTCAGCTGTTTCCCTTGGCCTCCGCGGAACATTGGACTGGGCTGCGACTGCAGTTTCACCGATACCTCGCGCAGGAACTGGTGGCAACCAGGACATTGCGCCTGGGTTTGGCGGCGGAGAAAGTTTTTGGATTTATTTCTTGCGAACGACATTGGCCCGAATTCAATTTTCATGGCATTCGGCAAATAGGTCCATGTTGCGACTACGTGAAATTTCAAAGCAGCTGCGGAAACGGGTCGTTAACAATAGAAGTAAAGGAGCCGGAGTTGCAGCTCGATTACTCCATTTTCTTCGAACACGAGGACCTCTACAAAGTTGAAATCCAAATTTTGAAGTTAAGTAAAGGAGAGTGCGATCTGGTAATGTCAATTGCCAAACCCAGGCGAATGCCGGTCAGTTATTTTAAAAATAAGCTGAGCCAGCTGGATGAAAATCTGGAAAGACTAAAGCAAATTTTAGAAGGTTAGTTGCGGCATCAGCGACTGAGCCCGGGATTTTTTTTAACGTTTCCCAGTACTGCAATATCGTTGCAGTAGTTGGAGATACTTTAGTTCAATGAAGAGAGTCATCTTATTTTTTGCGCTTGCGCTTTTTTTTGTTAAGACAACGGAATTGGAGGCCCAGCTTAACCAATATGCACAATACTATGTCGCGCCGGTATGGCTCAATCCTGCGCATATTGGACTTGTCGACGAGGTGGAGATTACGGTGCAATACCGGGAATCAAAATTGAGTGGGTACCAATTCCCTTCTTTGTCCGCCGCCTACCCTTTTTTTAACAAGACGACACGCTTGAAGCAAGGGGGATTCGGCATGGGACTGGCCCAGGAGCAATTCGGCCCCGATAAGATTTATGTCGTTACACAATGGGTGGGAGGCTTTTCTTATAATCTTCCGATCGCCAACCATCACTTCATTAGTGGCGGCTTGCAGGGTGGGCTTGTGAACCGGAGAGTAGATCCCACGAAAGTGACCACCGACAATCAATATCTTTTTGGATCATTTGATCCAGGGCGGCCGCCGGGTGAAAATTTTGTGAATACGAGCACAAATATCGCAACGATCAACAGCGGCTTCTCGTGGTCTATGACTGACGAATTAGACAGACAAAAAGCTTATCTAGGTGTTGCCTTTTTCGGCATGAATGCGCCCCGCGCAAAACTGCTGCAGGATGCGGTGCGTGATCGCGTGCTCTACAGCGTTTCGGGCGCCGTCCAGATTCCCGTGCGAGGTACCGCTTTCACATGGCTTCCGAATTTCCGTTGGATCATCCAGGGGAATTTGTCGTTTGCCAACATCGGTCAGCGCTGGCATTACACCTTTGGGTCCGATAGCCCTTCGTTCATCGGTCTTGGCATGTGGTATAACACGAACAAAATGGCCGTTTCCAATCTTGAGTATGGAACAAACCGCTTCTTGTTGGCGCTGGCCTACAATGGCAGTCTCACAAAAAATGCACCCATGCCTGCCGTCACAAGTGCATGGGAAGTGGCGTTTACCTGGAGGATCAAAAGAAATGTGTCGGGTAAGCGCACAGCCGTAAAGGAAACACCACCGCTCCAGGCCGATGCGAGGGCGCAGGAGCCAGCAATGGCTGCATCGAGGCCGAGCGAAATCCCGCAGCAGGTACCTGCCGTTCCCCGCGAAGAACAGGTTCCCGCCTCATAGCCCATGGAACAACAAGCACTCGCCATGGTGCGTACCCCGGTATTGAAAGACAGTTCCCTCACAAGAGAAGAAAAAAACCTCTTTGAGGGGAAAGTCGAATTTGCCTTAAACAGCTACGCAGTTAGCATGGAAGGCAAGGAATTTCTGGATAGCCTGGCGCTGATCCTGAAAGCACATCCGGAAGTGCGCATCAGAATCACGGGGCATACCTGTACCATTGGATCGAAGGGAGCTAACTTCACGGTATCGAATAAACGGGCACAAAGCGTTAAGGCTATCCTGATACGGAAAGGAGTGGCCCCCGGTCAACTCCTGGCGGTTGGCATGGATTTCCAACGCCCCTTGAATGCCAACCAGACGGAAGCTCAGCGGGCTAAAAATCGCAGAGCGGAGTTTGAACTCCTTGAGAACTAGTCCACGACGTTTTGCCGGTTTAAAGTTGCTAACGAAGAAAAAAATGATGTATATTCAGTGAGCCCGTTGAATTGCATCCATAGATTTTTGAAAAAAAATTGGTCATGTATAAACCTTTATCTGAGCTAACGGGTGGCAACGTACACACCCAATTCACGGAGAAAGTAATACGGTCGCCTTTGCCCGTAGTGGTGGAATTTTTTAAGAACAATAGCGGGACGTCGTTTTTGGTAGATTCCATCCTCGCAGAATTTGTGGAACCTCTGCAAGAAAAGGCTATATTCTACAAGGTGAATATAGATAAGCACCAGCTCTTCAACGAGCTTTATCACCTCAACGATCTGCCATCCGTTTTGCTGTTTAGAAAAGGCTCTATACGGGGTTATCTGGCAGGGCCCTTTTCACGGACCAAGTTCATCTCCAGTATTATCAATAACCTGGATGAATAAGAAAGAAGTGCCATGCAGCAAAGGTATCCTTGCACTAAAGGAAATAAGGTTTTTGAGTGTAAACTTTGTTATTCAGAAAATCCAGGAGGACAAATCCAATAGCAACCTCGTGCGTGTTTCCTAAGATGCTGGGCGATGTGCTGATCTCGTACGAATAGTTGACGAAAAATCTTGAGAATGTGAAGCCTGCCAACGCGGCGATCGAGCCGGAAGATCGGTACGTGCCGCCCAACCAAATCTCTTTGTTGTAGCGAAGTTTAGCCGAGGCATCCCAATAGTAGGCGTCGCCTTGCTTGCGCGCGAGTCCCGTTGCGTAGAGTTGGAAACTTCGATTCAGATTCAGGTTGAAACCGAGTTGAGTCGTTTGAATATTGCTGTATGTATCCGGAAGGGTAGAGAGTTTTAGCTTTTGACCGGCCAATGAGAAATACGCGTAACCGACATAGAAGTGCTTTCCGTACAAGGAAAAGCCTGCGTTGAGATCGAGATTGTTTTGTTGCGGCAGTCCATCCAGCAGACCCCGGTAGACAGGATCGTCTATATTCCGGGGAATTAATTTGTTGGGATCCAGTCTCAGGCCCTGATACATTACTTGCGTCCCAAGCGAAGCATAGAGCGATCTGCTGAGCGGCAGGTGGTAGGCATAGCCGGCGCAGGCGGATGTGCCGGAATACGGTCCGTATGAATCTTGCATAACAAAAATAGAGAAGCCTTTTTTTGCATGGCCGGCAAAAGTAGCTTCATCGGTCTCGTAGAGCTTCGCCTTGTTACGCAGCACATCCAGATTAATATTAAGTCCGGCATAATTGCTTTTCGGGCCGTCGGGTAATTTTGTGAGGTTTTGACGTGTTCCGATCTTTAGGTCCAGATAGTTTTCGATGCCGCTAAAGGCTGGATTGAGCGTATACGGTACCGTATAATTTTGCACAAGTTGAAAGGGCAGTTGGGCGTGCGCCATGCCGGCGATACCGAGTAATGCCGATACTAAAAGAATGTTTTTCATGAGAGGGTCATTGATGGAGCAGCGTTATAAAACCTTTATTTACTTGTTGGCCGTTGTTTAATTTTATAATGTAGATGTAGGTCCCTGCGGGAAGCAATTTGCCATTGTTGGAGCCGTCCCATTCCGATTCGGAAGTGTAGTGTGAGGATGAGAAGACCTTTTTTCCGGATGTATCAAATACTTCCACGGAGTGGTCGGAATAGTTTTCCAGGTTGAGGATGTTCCAGGTAGGATTGTATGCGTCACCGTCGGGTGTGAAGAGCGTGGGTATGTCCAGTGCTGCAGGTTCGGGCTTTGGCGGCGGATTTTCCGGGTCGTCGAAATTTATTTCGACGATATTTGAATAGGACTGAAGTGTTCCTTTGTACGAATAGACCCGATAATAATACATCGTTCCAAGAGTAACATCCGTGTCAGAGAAACTGTCGCCCGTGACGTGCGCGATGTCTGAGAATGAATTTGAGTTGTTTTTCGATCGTTCGATGCCAAAACCTTCTTCATCTGTCGAAACATCGGCCCAGGTTAGCACAATAGAAGTTCTTCCTTGTCCTTCTGCGCGGAGATTTAGCGGTGCGGGTGGTGGCAGGAGGTTGGGGTCCGTGGGTGTTGTGTCGGAAGCAATATTGGAAGCCAAGGAGGTTTCGTCCTTTCGAAACGTGATGATGCGGTAGTAGTATTTTTGTCCGGACATTAGACCTTTGTCCTGATAGGATTGGACGTTGGCGTCGGCACGAAGGACCTCTGTGAAATTGATACCGTCTGTCGAACGTTCAATGCGATAGCCGTCTTCATTGGGGCAATTATCTTGCCACGTAAGTTGAATAGAAGTGGAAGATGCATGAACGGCGCTCAAATCGATAGGCGCTTGTGGCCGTTTGAATGCAGATTCATAGAACACGATGTCTCCGTTCAGGCCGTTGAAGACGAACAAATCTTCATCACCGTCGGCATCGATGTCGACAAAATCAAGACTTAGATCGCCGAGATTTTTTTGATCGTAGTGCGTTGTGAAGTTAAAGGGATTGGTGACGGGGCTTGAGAAATAGGGAGGATTTGAGGGTATCTTATTTTCAAAGAAGAGCAAATCGCCATCTCTAAGTCCAGTAACAATGTCCAGGTCGCCATCGCTGTCAACATCACCGGACTCAATGGACAATTCCTGTTGAGGTGTGGGAAGGCTGAGATTGAAGGGCTCATAACCACTGATGCTAAATGAGGGCATTCCTGTTGCATAGACGTCTTTGTAATAGTTGATCCCATTGGTTACATTATCGACGGCATTGTAGCCATAAAAGCTCACCAGGCAATCCAGACGCCCATTATGATCGACGTCAATCATCTCGGTTTTCATATAGTTGCGAGGGGGCAGCGAAAGGTTAAACGGGTTATAATCACCGACCGCAATATTTGCTTTGAATTTATAAGCCGAAGGTGATCCAGTATTTTCACGCCAGACGAATGATTGCTTCGCAGGACTTCCACCGATAATATCAATGTCTCCATCATAGTCCAAATCGGCCAGATCAAGATAGTGGATGTCGTAGTTGTAGGTTTTATTTTTGATGAAGACAGGTGTGGAGACCGTCCCAGTATTTTTCATCACATGCGATTTATTATTGGTGAGGTCCGATACAACGATATCCTGATCTCCGTCCGCATCCATATCCGCGAACGCGCCGCAGATTTGACTGCCGGAGAAAAGATTTAGTCCGAAAGGATTGGCTACCGGTGTTTTGAATTGAGCATTGGAGTGCAGAACGCTCACGCACAACCCGAAAACCGTCAGATAAATAAACTTTATGTACATAAAAGCTATTGTTTTAATTTTTCGAGGTTTAGATCATGATTGTGATAGAATGCGGGACACGGTATGAAACGTCCCTTTTTAGGTTGTCTCTTCAGCCGGTTGATTTCGTATTTGAGGGAGATTTCATGCGCGCCACCGGCACCTGTGCCCAGTTTTGAAACGGTGATATCGTAGCTGTACATAATATCGAACTTGGAAAGCTTGAAGCCGAGGTTGACAATGACGGCATCCTGGCTCACGTTGTCGGCAATATCCTGATGTATAGGAATGCCTCGATACCACAAGCCAAAGACGACAGGTTCGATCATGAGATAGGTGCCGATGTCGAGTTGATCAAATTGGCCCTGGCTTCTGTAGTTGAAGGAAGGCAGTAGGACGGCTGTGCGTCCGCGCATACCCAAGTTCTTAATCTGAAAGCTCATACCGCCATGCACACTCCATTTTAGAGGGAGCCGTGTCACGCCGTCAATGATCGAACGGTTGGGCTCGTTCAGGTGGTTGGCTGAACCTCCTATCCACATTTTAGAATTATAAACGAGCAACCCAGCACCGAAATCGAAATACGTTTTTGGATCGGGTGTGAACATAACACCGGAAGGCGTCTGCGTTCCATCGAGATTGAGCTGATCGTAGAACAACAACTTGTTAAAGTCAATCGACCGTCGACCTAGCCCGAAGTTGAGTCCCGGCGAGAGCACCCATCCGCTTTTTGTACTGATCTTATATGAATATTGGAGATTCACTACATTTGATTTGAGGGATGCGGCTCCTGCCTGATCACTCATGAACAGCACGCCAACCCCGCTTTTTAATTCGGGCAGCATCATGTCGAATGAGAAGGCGACTGTTTTGAAGCCCGAGCCCACACCCGGCCACTGGTTGCGATAGTTGCTAATGAAGCGGTAGCTGGGTGTGGACCCTGCAAAAGCCGGATTGAGAAACAAGGGCGCAGAGTAGTACTGGGAGAAGGATGGATCCTGCGCTCGTACCCATTGCGTTAATAATGTACTTAAGATTAAAAGCCAAATCGTTTTTTTCATTATCGTATTAAATTAACATCTCCTACACGTGTTACCGTCTGCCCGTTTTCCTGTCGCGTTGTGAGTTTATATACATAGATGTCGGGTGGACAGGCCTGACCGTTGTAGTAACCATCCCACCCATGTGAGGCATCAGAGGTTTCAAAAACCAACTGACCCCACCGGTTGAAAATTTGCAGGTTGTATTCGCGTAGGCCGCGGGTCAATGGCAGGAATAGAGTATTCTGATCGGCTCTTCCATTGCCTGGTCCCAGTGTGCTGGGCACGAACGCATTCGGTAAGTAGATGTCGCCTCCGTAAAGGGCTTGTATACCCGTCGCGAGTTTGAAGGTGTCGGCACACGTGGAGGTATTGGCATAGGCGATCAAGGATATTCCAAAAATCCCCTCCTTCACGTATTCGTGTGTTGGTTGGAATTCGGTTGATGTCGTTTCATCACCGAAATCCCAGAGATAATCCGTGGCCCCCAAGCTTTGGTTAATGAGATATACTTTGCCTGGAATGTAGACAACAGTGGGCTTGGCCGAGAAGTATGCCAATGGCTTCTCTTTTACTTCGATGATAAGGTTTTTCTGATTGGCAGCCATCAACCCGTCGGTGGCGTCTTTAGCGGAAAGTTTCACAGTATAAATCCCCGGGCGTTCGAACAAATGAGAAGGATTGATGGCGTGGGAGGGCGCTTCCCCGACTCCGAAGTCCCACTCAAACGAAGACGGATCGACGTACTGAGACTTGTTTGTAAAGTTGACCAACAGAGGAGCGCAGCCTTCCGCGGGGCCATAGTCAAAGTCGACGATGGGTTGGTGTGGCAGGACGGCGACTTGTATGGAGTCCTTGAATGTGCACGTTCCCTGGGCAGCAGTGAGTTTTACCCAGTATTTTCCCGGCTGCTTAAAGTCATAGTGTACGGAGAGATTCTGTGATGTCACTACCGTTGAGCCATCGCCAAAGCTCCAGGTATAGCTCCACACGGGATCAAAATTCAGGTGTGTAAAGTCATATCCTGCATCCGGAAACTCCGGAGGAGTGCCGGGCGAAACACTGAAATTCGGATGGATGGATTTTTGCTGAGGTACCACCAGGTTCTGCGTGACCACTGGGCTTTGGCATGTGGCAAAGTTGACGGCCAGCAACGATACCTCTACCCGTTGATCGCCCCCAACCATCCGCGGATATTGAACCGTTAAGGTGGAGAGACCGTTGTTGGCTACGGCCTGGGAAACACCGTTGAGCTTTATAGACCATTGATAGTCGGCGTAGCCTTTATATACGGCGTCAAACGTGAAACCTATCTCGTCGCAGGTGAGCAACGAGATGTTGCTGGAGAAATCACCAATGGGTACGGGATTTACCCGGACTTTCATGGACGTTTGATATTGACACCCGGTGAGGAGCATGACGGTGAGCGAGACATCATAGTCCTCGTAAGTCGTGCCAGAATGGTTGTCGAGCGTTCCCGGTGTGGGTGTGTATAGGCTTTGCGTGGGGCCGTTAAGTTGATCGATGACATTGCCATTCTTGTCTTTCAGTTCCCACAAATAATTTACAGGATGCAACGCTTGCGTGTTCGCTGCCGCCTGAAAGAATACCGAATTTAAGGGGGCGCAGTTGGGATCGAATGGATTGTAGTTGGAATTGATGCCGACGACCGCGCCGCCGGGATAGACCGTTATGGTCTGGTCGGCCGAAACAACGGAGCAGTTGTCATCACTGACGGCGTTGAGTCGAACCTTGAAATACCGGATGAAGGATGTGGTATTCTCGAACTGCAGCGTTGCGGGCGGATAGGGAAAGGGTGGATTGACCTGATCATTTTCTACGTGGTAGCCCAGTCCGTTTTGTTCATCCACTTCCCATATAAATTCATTAATGTTGCTCCCGGCGGGTAACGCAGGGGTAGTATTTGCAAAATCAACCGAAGTGGTTCCGCAGAGCAGGCCGGAAGGATAAGTGAAGGAAGGCTGGGGGAGGGGAGCCACTTTAATGTCTTTCACGATCATCACCGGATCGCACCCGTTGTTGGTTGATACGCGATACGCCACCGTATGCGTCCCTACTGGGAAAGCCTTGTCAACGGGATCGTTCGTGATAAAGGCTCTATCCTCCACGAACGTTACACCATCGTAGTCAAAATCCCAGGCGTATCGGGTCATGCTTGCCGGAAATGAGGTGGTGAGTGTGGCCGATGGCACAAAGTGTGTTTTTATTCCGCTACAAACCGTGGCGGCCGTGAAGTCGATCACCGGTTGATTTACCATGGTGATCTTGATCTCGTTGCGTGATTCGCAGGTGGTAATTTGATCTTTGAGAATGAGCCTTATGGTATATTCACCCTCCGACAAGGTTATTTGATTCAGGCCCGTAGCAGGATCCACAAAATAGGGGAGGCTGACGGCTGAGAAATCGCCAGGGCTTCCCAGGGGCACGGCGGGATAAGTGGCTACGGTAGTGGCAACTCCTCCTATTTTTTTGTCCATCTCCCATCGCCAAAGTGGAACGGAACTGGATGGTGATGTTGGCAATGTGGAGATGTCCGCGAAAGCGAACGCGCGCGGATTATTGTCACAATACTTGTTTATTTGGTTAGGATTCAAAACAATACCCGTGTCATCGGTCGCCTCCATCGTGGCGACCACAGGCTCGATCACTTCAATAATATCGTCGTATGCCACTACGCAGTCACCAAAGGCATTCACGTCTTTCACGCGAAGGCGTATCAATTTCGATCCTGAAGTCGGAAAGCTGAATTGCTCTTGAGTCAGGCTCCAGGCGAAGGCAGCGCCATTGGCCAAACTAGGAAACCGATTGATGATGGGGGATGCGTCGGTTGGGCCGTCATAGATGATCCACTGATATTGGAAATAGGAACCGCCATAACCTGGTGCCGGCGGCGGGATGGCGGGTGTGAGATCGTTGGTATAAATCTGTTCGCCGATGCAAAATTTTCGCTGTAACGGACCCGTGAAGCTTTGCCCTCGAACATCAAATGAAGGCCGGGGAGAAGACACGACAAATATTGGGGCATACGTTTCAACGGGTGCGTTGTCCCCCCCAGGAGTAACGGGATTTAAAGGGCCGTCCAGCAAATTGTTGTCGTATGCGTTACAGGTATTCCAGTTTCTGAGCTTGACCCAAAATTGAGATCCAACCGGCGCGCCTTGTGTAATGGTGATCGGTAATGTGGTCGAGCCGGGACCGGCAACCGGATATTTGGGGTTTCCTGACAGGGCCGGATTCTTATACGGAAATGTCGCTATGTTCTGGGCGTTGATCTTGATATTTGAATTGGGGATAGCGGGGCCGGCCGGAGCCGTAGGCGGAGGGGCCACTCCGTACTCCCACTCGATCCAGCGTGATTTTGTATTCTTAACCGTGACCGCAGGACTGGTCAAACAGTTGTATATAGAATTGTCGGAAAACATGAATGTACCGCTGAACGAATCACAAATACGTATATAACTCAAGGCGATCCCTGGACGATCTTTGTCCCACACTTCGGCCTCATAGACGGCAAAGGCTTGCCCCATGGGTGTACAACCATTTGTAGCGTCTACCCTTACATGGTAAGCACACTCGATCGGCTGGTTTGTTGATGGATACGTGTGGCTAGCGACCATGATGTAGCTCACGGCCCCGGTCGTGGGGTTTACCAATTGCGTGTTATCTTGAGTAATTAACTCCACCGCGGAACCATCGCCCCAATTCACCCAATACTGATCTCCTGGGGCGGCGTTCGTAAACTGGGTTTGGAATTGATAGAAATATGGTGAGCAGAGGGGGAGCAACGTTAACTCTTGTCCACCTCTCGCTAGAAATTGACAAGGTGGTGTTTGAGCCCAGACCGTGCCGAAAACAAAGGTTATCAGGCATAAGGATAAAAAGTGATAATGGAGTTTTGTCTTCATACAAAGAGTGTGTCGTTGACAAAGCGCCCAGACAAACTCGGTGCCACTAAAAAGTGCCTTTTGCAGAGCCTATAGTGGGTTCTTAAGATCCCAGCCAACGATATATCGTCGCCTCGTTGTTTTTTCGTTGGCAAACGCGAGCATTCTTTTTGCCCTAAGAAAGTAACCGGAACGAGGAAAAGATTTCCCTCGGCAAATCGCATCAGGTTTTGGATGAATTATAAATGGAGGGACTCGTGGGGCCATGCAGTAACCTCGCGTCGTTGGAAAGAGAGACGTAAGAAGTCCGTTCACAGGATAAACCGCGGGATTTCTGTCGACAGAATATTGCTTTTCGTCTTGCTTTGTGGGTTCCGGCATCGTTATTTCTGGAGTCTCCCTCAAAAAATGGTAATCCTCCGGTAACTTGCGCCGTTAAAGTACATAAATTAATTGGAGCCCTTATTTTATGGAAAAGAATACGAAGCTTTCGGAGGAAGTGGTGCGCACGCATCGACCCGATGGGCGTCCAGGCGTGATCTTGTTGAAGCAGGAGTATGATCTGTTATGTTCGTTCATCCTTTCCAGCGTTGAAAAATCGGATAGCATGACGTTGAACGATTTGCTTGAGAAAGCCCATGCCACGCTCGACGGAAAATGGAACGGCGACCTGGCTTGGAAGATTCTCCAGGTAAAAATGGATCTGGAAGCCCGCCATCTCCTTGAAGTGATGGTAGCCACGCGAAAGCGCCATGCCTACACGATAAAATTGACCCGCCAGGGGCTTTCCAGGATACGCTATGAGAATCAAGTGGCCGAGTGGGCCGAGAAA
>DATDAV010000149.1:0-13928 GCA_036525235.1 Chryseolinea sp.
ATCGGGCCAGCCATCAGTGTTCAGATCCCCATATACAATGCCCAACCCATAGTTGGAGGCCGGACCATAGATTCCCATGGCATCGCTCACGTCGACAAACTTTTGGTTGTCGTTGCGAAATAGCTTGTTCCCTACATAGGGCACGCGCGTCGTTTTATAGCGCTGGGTGATGTCGTATGAATTGGAGATGGTGAGCCGCGAGTGATTGAGCAGAAACATGTCAAGGTCACCATCGCGATCATAGTCCAGGAAGGCAGCCTGGGTGGAGTAGGAATTGTCGTCTAACCCGAGGTCTTTGGCCCTGTTGGCGAAGGTGAGGTCCTTGTTGTTGATGTAGAACGCATTTTGCCGGAGCATTTCATGTTGGGGACCGGACCGGCAGACATAAATATCCAGGTAACCGTCGGCGTTGATATCCACCATGGCCACGCCGGTCTTCCAACCGCTTTTGGCCCCCACGCCGGCTTTTTCGGTAATGTCTTCGAACGTGAAGTTCCCTTTGTTCAGATAGAGCTTGTTTTCGCCTTGGTTCGATGAGAAATACAGATCGACGTAGCCATCGTTGTTGATATCGCCCACCGCTACGCCGCCACCGTTATAAAAATATTCGTAGGCGAGAATGTGTTGTCCCTGGTCTTCATGGTTCAGGTTGGAGAATGAAACGCCGGTTTGTTCGGGCTCCAGCTTCTGGAAAAGAGGACTCTGGGTTTCGGAAGCTGGCTTGCTGCAGGAAAGCAAACCGGAAAGTGCCGCGGCAAGGACGATGGGGGTACGCATGCTGGTCATGAAGAGGTACGCCAGGCACCTAATTTACGATGGCATAGGCCATGGCGGACGCAATAAATATATAGAGAATAATCTCGAGGACGAGCATGAAGCGGGAAAGTTTCTTCTTGTGATTGTCGACCGGCATGATGGTAGTAGCTGCGGAGTAATTTTCTTCAAAGCTACACGCCAGCCAAGCACGGCACGGTTATCAAATCGTAACAATATGGGTTTGAAATGTTGCGTGACGCAAAATTTCACAGCGCAGAACGTTAACCCGTAGGGTTGCAAATGTTAAGTCTATCCCGCAGCGGGCGCCGGGCCATTCTTTTTTGTGGCCACATAGGCTGACGGAAGCATCCCAAACTCATCCTTGAAATATTTGGCAAAATACTTCGGACTGTTGAAGCCCACTTTGTAGGCCACCTCCGAAATGGTGAGCTGACTTTTCTCCAGCAGTTGCGCCGACCGTTGCAGGCGAATGGTGCGGATAAACTCCAACGGAGCTTTCCCCGTAAGGGCCAGTAGCTTTTTATACAGGTGCACCCGGCTCATCCCAAGCTCGCGGCTCAGGTCCTCCACGGAAAAGTCGGGGTTCTCCAATTGATCTTCCACCGCCTTGATGGCATTCTTGATCAGTTTCTCGTCCAGGGAAGTGATGTTGATGTCGGTGGCCTTGACCTCGATCTGCTTGCGAAACTCCTTGTGGAACAGTTCGCGTTGGTGGATGAGGTTTCGGATGCGCGACTGCAGGATCTCGAAGTTGAAGGGCTTCGTCACATAGTCGTCGGCGCCGATTTCGAAGCCTTCCAGTTTTTGTTCTTCGTTGGTGCGGGCCGTCAGCAACACCACGGGGGTGTGCGAAACGGAGGGATCGTTTTTGATCTTCTTGCACAGTTCGATCCCGTTCATCACCGGCATCATCACGTCGCTCACCACCAGGTCGGGAAGGTGCTGCACGACTTTTTCCCAGGCTTCGCTGCCATTCCGGGCCTCCAGGATCTGGTATTGCCCTTTCAAATTGTCTTTCAGATAGAACCGAAAGTCCTCATTGTCCTCCACCAACAGCAACACTGGCTTTTTGAGTTGGGTTGAATGGCTATCGTGGGTAGGCCACGCCGCCACGGGTTGGCTCAAGGTGGTCTCTTCCCATTGGGGCAGCGCATCCGCTACGCCTTCGGCCGAAATTTCGACAACCGGTATCCTCACCGTAAAGCAACTTCCTTCGTTCGGCGCGCTCTCCACCGTAATCGACCCGTTGTGGGCTTTCACAAATTCCCGCGTGATGGACAGCCCGATGCCGCTTCCCTGGTTCACCATCGTGCGGGGCAGATCATTTTGGAAAAAGCGTTCGAATATTTTTTCGTGTTTTTCGGCCGCCACACCAATGCCGGTGTCCTTCACTTTTATTTCCATCCATCTCGACTCGTCTTCCTGCACGCGCAACCCCATGGCCACATCTACCTTGCCACCCTCGGGCGTAAATTTGAATGCGTTTGACAAAAGGTTGAACAGGATCTTCTCCAGCTTGTCTTTGTCAAACACCGTCTCCAAAAAAGGCACGGTCGTCTGGAAAGCAAGTTCGATATTTTTCTTTTCCGACAGATCGGAAAAGGAGAGCGTTGCTTCCTTCACAAACGCCACGATGTCGCCTTCGGAGCCGTTCAGTTTCACTTCCTGCACCTCCATGCGGCGAAAATCGAGAAGTTGATTCACCAGGTTGAGCAGGCGGCGGGCATTGCGGTGAATGAGTTGAAATTGTCCGCGTTGTTCGTCGTCTTTGGTGGCCTTCAACAAGCGCTCCAGCGGGGTTAGGATGAGTGTGAGTGGCGTGCGGAATTCGTGACTCACGTTGGTGAAGAATTTTATCTTCATCATGTCCAGTTCATGAAGCTGCTGCGCCTCCTGCCGTTCTTTTTCGATCCGGTATTTCATACGCTCGCGTTCCAGGATGAGCTGACGCGAAAGCAACAATGCTCCCAGGATGATAAACACGTAGAGCACAAAAGCCGTCTTAGTTTTCCAGAACGGCGGCAATACGACGATCTTCAACCTCGCCGCCTTTTCGTTCCAAACCCCTTCGTTGTTGGAAGCCGTCACCAGAAAGGTGTACTCACCCGGATCCAGGTTGGTGTAGGTCACTCTGCGTTGCGTACCGTCGGTGGTGAGCCAGTCTTTACTAAAGCCTTCGAGTTTGTACTTATACTGACTTTTCTGGGGATGGAAATAATTGAGCGCCACGAATTCGAGGGAGAATACGTTGTCGTTATGGGGCAACGTGATCGTCTCGGTCTCGCCGATGGACCGTTCGAGGATCACTTGATTGTGAAGGGACTCTCCGATTTTCACGCTTTTGTTGAAAATCTGCAGGTCGGTGAGGATCACCTTCGGAATATTTTTATTGACACCAATCGCATCCGGCCGGAAAAGATTAAAGCCGTTCGATCCCCCGAAAACAAGCTCACCCTGGGGAGTCTCTCCTACGGCGTTGTCGTTGAATTGCCGGCCCTGTAATCCATCCGATTCATCATAGTTCTTGCAGGAAATTTTTACCGTGTGTGCGGTCGAATCATAGTCTATGACAACATTGGAAAGTCCATGCGGTGTGCTCACCCACAGATTCCGTTGGCGGTCTTCCACCAGCGTAAGAATAGAATTGTGCGGCAAGCCGTCCTCCTCCGTAAAGTGTCTGAACGTTTTGGTGCGTGCATCGAAAACGTTGAGCCCGCCGTGCGTTCCAACCCAAACCAACCCGCGGCTGTCTTGCAGCAAGAAAAGCACGCTGTTGTTGCTCAGA
Source organism: Chryseolinea sp. (assembly GCA_036525235.1). Classification (GTDB taxonomy): domain Bacteria; phylum Bacteroidota; class Bacteroidia; order Cytophagales; family Cyclobacteriaceae; genus Chryseolinea. The sequence goes on from DATDAV010000149.1 coordinate 3,563, forward strand.
CTGCCGGGATCTTTCGGATCGTTGAGGTAGTGCAATATTTTGCCGGTGGATTTTTCCATGACATCAATCCCATAGCCGGTGCCCACCCACAAATTGCCCTCCACATCCTCCATCAACGCCGGAACGTAGGTGGAGTGAACAGAATTTTCACCAATCGGGTAGTGGTGGAATTTCTGGGTTTGTTGATCGAACCGCTCAAGACTCTGGTTCAATGTACCGATCCACAATTGGTGTTGCCGGTCTTCCAGAATCTCCCACACATTGTCGTCGGCAAGGCTCGACGGATTGTCGGGATCGTGTTTGTAGCGTGTGAACTTCACACCGTCGAACATGTTGAGACCGCCGAAATAAGTACCGATCCATAATTTTTTGTCGTGTCCCATCCGCAGACTCACGATCACATTGTTGCTGATGCTTTGCGGGTTGTTGGGGTTATTGAGGTATTGCTTAAAAATGTTTCGCTCCCGGTCAAAAAAGATAAGGCCTCCGCCGTTGGTGCCGATCCACAAATTGCCCTTCTCATCACTCACAAATGCGTTGATGTCATCAAAGGGCAAACTCGCTGTGCCGGGAGCATGCCGGTAGAGGTTGAAGCGGATAATGTTTTCGTGGTAATAGTCCACGCCCTGTTTAAAGGTGCCAATCCAGATTATACCCTCGTAATCTTTGTACATGGTATTGATGCTGTTCTGGCTCAGGCTCTTTTCGTCGGAGGGATCGTTGAGCAGGAAGGTAACCCGTTGTTCTTTTTTATGGATCAGGTTGATGCCCCCGTGATCCGTCGCCACCCAGATCACGCCTTTGTTGTCTTGTGCGATGCCCCGCACAATGTTGGTCTTCAGCCGCAGCGGCGATGAACGGTCGTCGATGTGAACAAAGGTCTTTCCTCCGTTGGAAAAATGAAAAATCCCCCGGTTGCTATCGGCCATAAAAATCCAGGGGTCGCCGTCGGCGTCCACGGTGATAACATATTTTTGATCCTCGCTTTTCAGATAGTTGTGCAACGCTAAACTGCGATAGGTAACAGCGCCCGTTTTTATGTCCGCCTTCTCCACGATGCCATTCTTATGCACGAGCCAGACATTTCCATGAGCGTCGTCTGCCAGCGAAGCGATGTGATTGGTGGCGATCGAGGCGGTGTCGGCTTCTTTGTGAAAGAACGGTGTCAGGGTTCGGGTGGTCGCCTGAAATTTGAAAAGTCCGAGGGTGTTGTGAATAAACCAAAAATTCCCCTGGCTGTCTTTGCGGATGTCGTTGATGGTACCGTCGGGAATGCCAAAGCGGTCGAGATAGATGCGAGGGTCGTGATGAAAGGTTTCCGTTGCAGGATCATACACATCGATGCCGGTCCAGGTTGAGATCCATATCCGGCCATAGGGATCCTCGAACATTTTGTTGATGTCGCTGTTGCGGATGGACGTGGTGTCGCCGGCCGTGTTGCGAAAGACTTTGATGGCATAGCCGTCGTAGCGGTTCAATCCCGAAAGCGTTCCAAACCACACAAAACCGCGGCTATCTTTGAGAAAGCACTTGATCTGGTTGTGCGACAACCCCTGGTTCACGTTGACGTGCGAAAATTTGTATTGCTCTGTTTGCGCACAAATCTCCTCGAAATCGCATACGAGGATTGACAGGATCAGGAACAGGTGTAGTCTCTTCTTCACAGGTGAAAGAAAAGTAGGAAAAATCTTCCGGATAATCACGAGCTTATTGCGCGACGGTTGCCGGGTGATGTTGGGATGGCCAATAAAAGCAGGCTTTGGATGATCGCGCTACAATTTCACGCGCTCCATTTTCGGCGCCAGCAAGTGCATCATCCCCCAGGCCAACAAATAACCAAAACCGCAAATGACAAACAAAATATTATACCCGATGGTGATGTTTCCCTCTGCTTTATAATGGTCCAGCAAATTCCCCACCAGCAACGGAAAGAGCATCCCGCCAATGGAACCGGCCATGCCCCCGATGCCGACCACCGAACTCACCGCATTTTTTGGAAACATGTCCGACACCGTCGTGAACACATTCGCGCTCCACGCCTGGTGCGCCGCTGCCGCCAAGCTGATGAGAGCGACGGCAATCCACACGTTGCCCGCAAATTGCGCTGTCATGATGGGCACCACGCACAAAGCGAAAAATAACATCGAAGCCTTGCGCGCTTTGAACACTGCCCAACCCTTTCGGATCAAATACGATGATAGATAACCACCGCCAATACTTCCCAACGTCGTGGCTGTGTAGACAATGACCAGCTGCAGGTTCGGCTTCTTCAGGTCGATCTGATAGGCTTCGGAAAAATAAGAGGGCAACCAGAAGAGAAAGAACCACCAGATCGGATCGGTCAGCAACTTACCAAACACAAAGGCCCACGTCTGCCGGATCCCCAGCAGCGTCTTCCACGACGGCGAAGCAATGTTTGCCTCCGCCTTCTCGTCCGCATCGCTGTGAATGTATTCAAACTCCGCAGCCGATAATCGTTTCTGTTTAGAAGGGATTTCGTAAAAGATAATCCAAAAAATCAGCCAGATGAATCCAAGGGCGCCCGTCCAGACAAAGGCCTGACGCCATCCGTACATGCCCAGGATCCACGGTACCATCACCGGCGCCACAACGGCCCCGATATTGGAACCCGAATTAAAAATACCCGTAGCAAAGGCGCGTTCTTTTTTTGGAAACCATTCGGCCGTGGCCTTGATGGCGGTTGGAAAATTCCCCGCTTCGCTGATGCCGAGAAACGCGCGCACCGCGCCAAAGCCCAGCGTCGTATTGACCAGCGCGTGCAACATCGCGGCGATGCTCCAGAACACCACCGAAACAATATAGCCCATCTTTGTACCGATCGCGTCGACGATCTTTCCAAACAACAACAGACCCAACGCATAGGCCGCACTGAACGCCATCACAATGTTGCCGTAATCCGTCTCCGTCCAACCAAAGTCCTGCTCCAGCGTAGGTTTCAGCAACCCGATCACCTGACGGTCGATATAATTGACAGTGGTAGCAAAGAACAGCAGCGCACACACGATCCAGCGGTATTTGCCTACGGGTTGGGACAGGTTTTGCACAATAAAAAATTTAAGGGAAAGAAGTTTATTTTCGTATCGCCTTGATCAGGCGCAAGGTCTCTTCCACACGTTGTTTCAACAAAGCCCAATTCCGTTGTTGAAGTATATCTTTTGTAAACAATTGAGAACCCATACCCACGCACATCGCGCCTGCCTTGAACCAGGAGGAGAGGCTCGCCTCGGTGGGTTCAACACCGCCCGTGATCATGAGCTGCAGATCCGGCACAACGGGCATGATAGACGATACAAAGTTTGGACCTAAAACCGAGCCCGGGAAAAGTTTTATGATCTCTGCGCCCAATTGCTTCGCGTTCACAATTTCCGTTGGCGTGGCACAGCCAGGGATCCACAGTTTGTCATGGGCGTCGCAGACTTCGGCCATCTCGGGTTTCATGATGGGCGAAATGATGAAGTGTGCACCCGCATCGATGAAGCGTTTTGTAGTGGGGCCATCCATCACGGTCCCGATGCCGAGCATGAGGTCCGGGTATTTCTCGCGGGCACTGAGCAAGTGGGAGAATACTTCAAAAGAATTTTTCCGGCGGTTTGTAAACTCAAACACGCGAACGCCGCCGGCATAGGATGCTTCGAGCACTTCCTGCGCATCTTTGGGATCGTCGTGTGTGAACAACGGGACCATGCCCGATGCTTTTATGGTCTCTACTATCTTTTGTTTGCTGAATGTCATGCTCATTATCGTAAAAGTTTTCCAATATTTTCACCCTTCACCAACGTCTCCACCTCTTCGACGGACGCCAGGTTCACATCGCCTTCCATGCTGTGTTTGAGCGCGGTGGCTGCCGCGGCAAACTCTACGGTTTGTTCATCGGTCTTGCCCGTGAGCCAGCCGTAAATAAGACCGGCCATAAAGGCATCGCCCCCTCCTACGCGGTCAACGATGTGGGTAAGTGCGTAAGTCTTAGAAGTACTCAAGGTCTTGCCATTCCAGATCACCGCCGACACGTTGTTGTGCGATGAGCTGATCGACTCCCGGTAGGTGCACGACACCTTTTGGATGTTGGGGTATTGTTTGATCGCGTTGTGGCTCACTTCTTCAAACGTCTTGCCGCTCACGCCGATGCAGTTCTCAAAATCCGTGATGCCGGCCACGATGCGGTCGGTAAGTTGAATGAGGTCGGGCATTATATCGCGGGCGGTCTTGCCGTATTGCCACAAGTTGCGCCGGTAGTTGATGTCGCCGGAGATCGTCACGCCGTGTTTGCGCGCCGACACCAGGGCCTCGTGACACACGGTGGCGGCGCCTTGCGAGATGGCCGGTGTGATGCCGGTCCAGTGAAACCAGGCGGCGTCTTTCATGATGCTGTCCCAATCCACACTGCCGGGAGCAATGTGGGCAAAGGCCGAGTCGAAGCGGTCATAGATGATGCGCGACGAGCGTTGCATGGCGCCGTTCTCCAGAAAATAGAGGCCCATCCGTTCGTCGCCATAGAGAATGTGGCGCGTATCCACGCCGTTGCGTTGCAGGCTTTGGGTGGCCGCTGTGCCCAGGTCATTACTGGGAAAGCGTGTGACGTGGGCCGTTTCAAATCCAAAATTGCGCAGCGACACGGCCACGTTCGCCTCTGAACCGGCATACAAGACCTGAAAACTTCCCGCCTGTGTAAACCGGGCAAACCCCGGCGCAGAAAGCCGCATCATGATCTCGCCAAAAGTAATTATCTTCTTCTTCATCGTTACCTCTATTTCGCCGCCTCTCCTTCGCTAAAGCTTCGGCGAGCAGAGAAAAGCGCCAAGACACAACCCCGGCCCAAAGCCCTTCTCTGCGCCGTTCTTTGCGTCTTTGCGCCTCTGCGGTTTAAAATCTTTTACACTCCAGGAACCGCCTTATTCAAGCGGCTGCTCTCATAACACAATTCAATCAACCGTATCACATCCCGCGACTCCTCCGGCTTCACCGCCACCGCCTTCCCTTCCCGCACGGCCTCATATACATTCTGATAAAATCCCAGGTAGTTACCTGGCAGGGTTTCCACGGCCCCCTCCACATGAAGAGACCCTATGCTGGTGTTCAATGTCCCCCACCATTCTTTCCCCTCTATAGCCCATGACGTAGATTTCGGGCTCTTACCCTCTTTCAAAGCCTGTTCTTGCAGATCAATTCCATATTTCACAAACGAACCGTCCACTCCATGCACAATATACCGCGGCCCGGGCTCCCGCACGAGGTAGCTGGATTTCACAATAGCGTGAAAACCATCATACTGCAGGCGTATATCATAATAGTCGTCCACTTTTCCACCCGGGCGCTGTGTGCCGACGCGGGCATCTACGGTCTTGGGCATACCGAACATTATCAGCACCTGGTCCAGCATGTGTGAGCCCAGATTATAGAGGATACCCTTGCCAGGGCCTGCTTCTTCTTTCCACGTATTGGGTTCGATGTAATTGCGAAAGCGGTCATAGTGCAACTCAATCTCCACGACCTTTCCTACGAGCTTGTTATCGATGACCCGCTTCAGGGTGAGGAAATCTCCATCCCATCTCCGGCTTTGAAAAACCGTGAGGGTCTTGCCTACCTTTTTTGCCAAGGCGATCAGGCTGTCGGCTTCCGCGGTGGTGACGGTGAAAGGCTTCTCCACGATCACGTGCTTGCCGGCCTCCAGCGCTTTGGCGGCATAGGGTTGGTGCGTGTCGTTGGGGGTGTTCACCACGACGAGTTCAATGCTCTTGTCGTTGATTACCTCATCCAATTGGCGTACGATCTTCACGTTGGGGTACAGGTCCTTGGCACGCGAGGAACTGCGTTGCAAGACGGTGGTGAGGTTAAATCCGGAATGGGCGTTTATTAGTGGGGCATGGAAAACTTCCCCTGACATGCCAAAGGAAAGGAGTGCTGTGTTGATGGGAGTCATTTGAGAATATTCAGGGGTTTTACCGTGGCCTGAATTTTACGAATACTTTTCAATAATGCTATAAGATTGTGTTCAATGGCTTTCCAGTTTTTTTCGGCGATCAGGTCCTTGGTAAAAAGCAGGGCGTTCAATTTCACGGCCATCGCCCCGGACTCGAACCATTTCATTAACTCGGTGTCACGAAGGTCGGCTATGCCGGAGGGTATGAATTGCAGGTCAGGGAACTGCCGCGCCACGGTGGCGACAAATTCAGGGCCCAGCACGTTGCCTGGCGACACGTTGATGACTTGCGCGCCCAGTTCTTTTGCTTTTTCTATTTCGGGTATGGCAGAGCATCCGGGCATCCACAAGATGTCGTGGCGTTGGCACACTTCGCCCATGTCGGGACGCAGAAAAGGTGATGCTATAAAGTTTGCTCCGGAGTGAATGTAGCGCTCTGTCATGGTGGCATCCAGCACAGTGCCCACACCGAGCATCAATCCGGGAAATTTATCGAGGCGTTCCACCAGATATTCGAAATAGCGCAGACCTTTGTTGTCGCGTTGGTGCATAAACTCGAAAGCGCGAATGCCACAGGCATAACTCACCGACACGCTGCGGAGCAACATGTCCACGTCGTGATTAAAGTAGACCGGGACCAGGCCTGTTGCCCGGATATTGATAATCGCGTCTTTCTTGCTTACTGACATTCTGGTATAGATATTTATGCAGGATTCGTCCAAAATAAATTTTCTCGTACTAAAATTTTAGATTTATTACTTGCAATCGATTGCGCAAGATAGTTTTTTTACCAGTATGTCAAACACGTTTTTAAAGATTCACCCGGCCGACAATGTGTTCGTCGCGTTGACCGACCTGAAAGCCGGAGAAAAAATTTCCTATGAAGGCAAATCGCTCGTTCTGAAAGACGATGTGAATGCCAAGCATAAATTTGCCGAGGACGATCTGGCGCCCGAAGACGAAGTGTTCATGTATGGCACGGTGGTGGGCAAAGCCACACAGCCCATCAAACAGGGCGGTGTCATCGGCACGCATAATCTCAAACACAAAGCCGCACCCTATTCCGGAAGAACGAAGACCTATCAATGGACGCCGCCCGATGTTTCCGCATTCAGGAGCAAGACCTTTATGGGCTTTCACCGCGCCGACGGCCAGGTGGGCACCGCCAACTATTGGCTTGTGATCCCCCTGGTGTTTTGCGAAAACCGGAATGTGGAAATGATCCGCCAGGCCTTCCAGGACGAACTGGGATTCACCAAACCGGATGTGTACAAGAACTATGTCCACGACCTGGTCAATCTGTATCGCGAAGGCAAAACCGAAAAGCTCGCCGACGTGCGTTTTCAGCCGGCGACGGAAGTGCCCTCGAAACGCGTGTTCAAAAACATCGACGGCATCAAGGTCCTTACCCACCAGGGAGGCTGCGGTGGCACGCGCCACGATGCACAAACCCTGTGTGCGTTGTTGGCCGGCTACATCCATAACCCCAACGTGGCCGGGGCGACCATCCTAAGCCTGGGCTGTCAGAACGCAGAAATAAAAACCATCCAGGAAAGGTTGGCCGCGCTCGACCCGAAAGGTTTGAAGCCGGTGATCATCCTGGACCAACAGCAATCCGGCACCGAGCAGGAATTGCTGAGTCAGGCCATCCAAAAAACATTCCTGGCCCTCATCGAGGCCGACAAAACCGAACGCAAGCCCGCGCCGCTCAATAAACTCGTGGTGGGCCTCAAGTGCGGCGGCTCCGACGGCTTCTCGGGCATTTCCGCCAACCCCGCCATCGGTCACACCTCCGACTTGCTCGTGGCTTTGGGGGGAAGCACGATCCTTTCCGAATTCCCCGAACTTTGCGGTGTGGAGCAGGAACTCATCAACCGCTGCGAGGAAGACGAAGCCGGCAACCGGTTCATCCAACTGATGCGCACCTATTCCGATGCCGCCGAAGCGGTAGGCTCCGGCTTTGATATGAACCCTTCCCCGGGCAACATCAAGGACGGCCTTATTACCGACGCCATCAAATCGGCGGGTGCTGCAAAAAAAGGTGGTACCGCGCCCGTTGCCGATGTGCTGCCCTACGCCACCTACATCCGAAAGCCCGGCCTAAACCTGCTGTGCACGCCCGGCAATGACGTGGAGAGCACCACCGGCACCACCGGCTCCGGCGCACAGATCATTTTGTTTACCACCGGCCTCGGCACGCCCACGGGCAACCCGGTGTCGCAGGTGATCAAACTTTCCACGAACACCCGGCTGGCACAAAAGATGCCCGACATCATCGACTTCAACACCGGCCCGATCATTTCGGGGGAGAAGACCATCGAACAGGTGGGCGAAGAGATCCTCGATTTCATCATCGAGGTGGCCAGCGGCCGGACCACGGCAAAGTCCGTGGCCCTGAACCAGGATGACTTTATTCCCTGGAAGCGCGGCGTTTCATTGTGACCATCCCAATCCTCTAATTCAGTCTTTACTCCGGTATATTCTTTTCGGCGTAAAGACTGAATACTACACCGTCCCTGGTTTACGTTGATCTTGTACTGAAGCCTCTCCCGCAAGCAGGAGTGCGTATTTTTACTAATTTTGCCGGAATACTTTTTTAGAATCCGGTGATCCGGCTTCATTTTTTTAACCTTCTTCTGTGACTCGGAATAAACTGCATTACGTTTTCGGTCTCTGCCTGCTGATCATTGGCTTCCTGCTGATGCTGTCGTGGGTAAAGCCTTTTGCGATTGGTGCGTGGAGGGTTAAGAAAGTCGACCTGCTCGCAGACGTCCGCGTGACAGCGCCAGACACGGCCTTCGCGGAATTGGATTCCCTGCAGCGTGACTCCACATTCCAAAAAGTGGACTCGCTGGCCAAGGTGGCGCGACGGGGTTGTCCGGTTGGAATTACCTGCATCGAAGATTACTCCCCCGACAGCACCGGGATCAGGAATTTTGTCCGGGCCCTCAGCCGAATCAAGGACAAACATAGCGCTGTGCGCATTGCGTTTTATGGTGATTCATTTATCGAGGGTGATGTGTTCTGTGGAAGCTTGCGCGATACACTGCAATCCGTTTTTGGAGGCGAAGGTGTGGGCTATGTCCCGCTCACGTCGGAAGTGGCCGGCTTTCGTACCACCATCAAGCATCAATTTGAAAATTGGAAAACCTACTCGCTGATCAGCAAGAAAGATTCCACCGTGACGGTTGAACTGGGACCTGTGGGATTCAGCTTTGTTCCGCAGGAAGAGAATTGGGTGGAATACAAACCCACACACCATCGCTTTTTGAAGACCTTCAATACTATCAAGCTTTATTATAAGAACCAAGGTCACGCCAGCGTGGAATATACCTTGAACGATACGATCACCTCCACCGAAGAATTAAAGACCTCCAACAAACTCCAGGAGTGGACCCATAAAGGCAAAAACATTGAAGCCGTGCGTCTCGCGTTTCTTCAGCCCGACAGTTTGAATTTGTTTGGTGCAAGCTTCGAAGCGCGCGAGGGTGTTTATGTCGACAATTTTTCCATGCGCGGAAATTCCGGCATCGGTCTCTACAAGATCGACGACGATATGTACACAGACTTCAACCGCTATCGCGATTACAAATTGATCATCCTGCAATATGGCCTGAACGTGGTGTTGGAAGATTCGATGAACTATGGCCGGTATGCTCACGGCATGATCAAGGTGGTGAACAAGCTAAAGAGCGTTTATCCCAAGGCCAGCATTTTACTGGTGAGCGTCAGCGACCGCAGCTCGAACACGAGTGGTGAATACAAAACCATGAAGGCCATCCCCATCATGCGCAATGCGCAGCGCCTGGTTGCCGAGCGCACCGGCATTGTTTTTTGGGATTTGTATGAAGCGATGGGCGGAGAGAATAGCATGGTAAAAATGACGGAGGGCAAACCCGCCCTGGCGGCCAAAGACTATACCCACCTCAACTTCAAAGGCGGCCGGAGGCTGTCGGGCAGAATGGCAAAAAGTCTTCTCTACGAATTGGAAAAGTATAACAAACACAAAAAGAACTAAGGATGATCGCCGCCTCACCCAAAACCAGCAAATATGCCGTCGCGATGACGATGCTGCTGCTATGGGCGACGACGCACCTTGCCCACGGCCAGGCCACCGTCAACTTCACGTTCCCCTCCTATGGCCTCGCGAACGACACGGTCAACCTCATTCAAAATGCAGATTACCTCGATAGTTTTTTTGAGTCACTGGTGCAGTTGAAAACCATGGGGCGCGGCAAGGTGAACATCATTCACCTGGGCGACTCGCACATCCAGGCCGATTTTATTACCGATGTGGTACGTCGTCATTTTCAAAACGATTTTGGGAACGCCGGCCGTGGCCTGATCGTGCCGGGACGCGTGGCAGGCACGAACGAACCCAACAACTTCCGCACGGGATCGACCACCACCTGGAAAGCCAAACGTTGC
>DATDAV010000150.1:0-2003 GCA_036525235.1 Chryseolinea sp.
TCCGATCGCGACCTGGTCGGTTCCGACGTAACAGTTGGCTCCTTCAGTTCGCGCGTCATCGATGACGACGGTGGGAATATTGTTTTTCTTGGCCGCCTGGATCGCCGGCACCAAGTTTGAATCCGACTGGGGCGAAAGCAATAGGGCGGTCGGCTTCTGGGAGAGAATCGTTTGAGCCAAATTGAGCTGCTCGACGAGCGAGGACTCGTCCTTGGCAGCCTGCGCGTCGAACTTGATCTTGTATTTGCCGGCCTCGCTCTTAATGCCCGCTGCAACGTCCTGCCAAAATTCATTGATTAAGGTTTTGGTGACGTAAGCAAACCGCATCCCATCCTTGGGCGCGGGTACGGGGCCGAAGGTCTTTTCCAAATCGACGGACTCGATTTTCTCAGCAGGTTCAGCGATCGCTAAGCGGGCTGTCGACAGAAGGGACGTAGCAAGCGCGGCGACCAATAGGATTCTTGTTTTCATAGAGGATTGTTTTGGGTTTAGGGTGTTTGTAGGAGTGATGTTGAGAGCGGATGAGGTCTATGGGGGGCGTTCACTTCATGTTGGTGTACCGGGTGTACATGTCTTCAGGCTTCTGATTGGTTAGCTCCAAAAGGCGCAGAACCAGCAGATCGCCAAACAGCAGGAGGGAAACCTCGTAATGAGTACCCATCGTCAGAATGCTTCGCCCTGCAGCTATGTCCACCATGGTCTGGGCGGGCAAATGGATCAAAACGTCCACGGGCATCTGCGCGGCACGCGCAGGCTGAGCGGTGATGACGGCCGTACGGCCACCCGCCTCTCGTGCCACATTTAGTAGAGTCTCTACGGTGGGGAAATGCCCCGGCCCGGCACTGACAAGAAAAAGGTCCCCGGGACCCACTGGCGGCGTCACCATTTCGCCCACTACGTAAGATTTGAAACCCGCATGCATTAGGCGCATGGCGATGGCCTCCATCATCAGACCTTCACGGCCTACGCCGTAGCAAACGATTCGCTGGGCGGCCAGAAGCTCCTGGCTCAAGAGCTCAAGGTGAGAAGGGTCTGCCTCTTCGAAAACGCCTTCCAGCTCACGGCACACACGGCGGCCTAGGCCTTTGAAGTCAAAATGAGGTTCTGCGCACATGGGGATTCTGTTCAGAGGCGAAACGATTCAGTATTTCTCCATATATCGCATATAAATAGCACATGTCAAATATAAACAAATGGAATATTTACAGAGTAATTTGCTAAATCTCGGGTAAATGTTTTATCGAGGTACTATATCTGTGACAAATAAGCTGATACGTTTCAGTTCTTGAGCGCCACATTATTTAAACATCTCCAAGTCAGGCAGCAAAATGGGGTGAATACCCCATCTTCACCCGATGCCGTATCGTGATCTAAAAACGCGCCAGCCCTGGAAATACTCAAGACGGCAGCAAGTTCTTGCGGCACCAAGAACCGAAGGGCGCTTCTAGCCTTGTGCTAGACCCAAAGATTTGTCACATCGGCGTCGAAAGGCAGGTTCACAGGGAGCGTCCTTTGCGTGGGCGCCCAGCCTGCGGGGTCGTGCTTTTTAGGTGCGATTGCCTTTCCACTAAAAAAGGACGAATTACCTCACTTACCGTCTTGACCTTGCCGCTCAACAACGCAAGCAGTTGCGTAGCCAAGCACCGGCCGACTTCGGCCGCGCGGTAATCCACCGTGGTCAACGTGGGATCTAACGCGAGGCAAAGGTCCGTGTTGTCATATCCGACGACGGCAACGTCGTCGGGAATCACTAGTCCGCGCCCTCGCAGAACGTTCATCGCCCCAGCGGCCATGTAGTCATTGGAGCAAAAGACCCCGTCCGGCGTGAATTCCGTTAGAATGCTTTCCATGGCGGTCGTCCCGCTTGGGATGGTAAAGTCGCCGTAGCGCTTGGTTACCTTCTTGACCCCCGCCGCAACGAGCCCTTCAAAAAACCCCCGCTCGCGCTCGATCGCATCAACGTGCGTTTCGGGCCCGTTAATCATTGCCACTCGCTGGCATCC
>DATDAV010000151.1:0-168497 GCA_036525235.1 Chryseolinea sp.
GCAAAGCAATCGGCGTCGTTGGCCATTTCTATGGGGAGGCCCAGCAATTTCTCGAGGTCGTTTTTCATGGGACGGCCGTTCATGGCCGTGGTGTTGCAGTTCTTCATCACGCCCCGCTTGGGATCGAGCGTGCCCGGGGTGCCAAAGCCGATGCGGGCGGGTGTGAAGTTGGCATCGGTCTTCATTTTGTCGATCAGTTTCCGGGCCTGACCCAGCATGTGGTCATACCCCTTGTCGGATTCCGTGGGTACACGATCGCGGTAGAGAATCTCCGGATCTTTTGCTGATTTCAGAATGACACCTTCGATCTTGGTGCCCCCCATATCTATTCCCCAGAGACTATTTTCATCTCCAATGCGCGCGCTGGTCTTTGTCATACAACCCCGATTACAATCGTTATTCCACCGTAATTTAAGAGTCTAATCGGAAAAACTATCGCCGGGCAGATCTTAAATTTAAGATGAACTTTTCGTCGTGTTCCGGGTTAGCGAAAGCTTTTTAGCGACGCGATGAATTCGTCGAGTTGGTCCAACTGTTCGGCCAGGAGGATGTCGTCCCACTTGAAGTAGACCTGGCATTCGCGGGCGATGGTTTCTTTCCATTGGAGCACGCGGCCGAGGTCGAAATACGTGAGGCCCGTGCGGCGGATGAGGAAGTCGCTTAAGGTGCAGACCATCTCGAAATGCAGGCAATGCCACAATTCTGCTTTCAACAGCGCCAGGTCTGCCGACTGGCTGGTCGCCTGACTCTCAAAGCGTTTGAATATCGTATCGGCTTGCTGGCCATAGTTTTCTACCAGGTAGGCGGCCGTGTGCAGCGGCAATTTATGAGGGACAAGCTTCCGCTGCAGGTCGCGCACAAAATCGCGCACCTGCCGGACGCCCGAAAAACTGTGTTCCGACAACCGGAGCGTCTGGGTTTGACAAGGCTTGAGCTTTCGTTCTTCAAAATATTTTTTGATGACCAGGTTCACCACCCGCTCGGCCATTTTCCGGTAGCCCGTAAGTTTACCGCCCGCAATGGAGATGAGGCCCGTCGGCGACTCAAAGATCTCGTCTTTCCGCGAGAGCTCGGAAGCCGATTTTCCTTCTTCATGGATCAAGGGCCGCAACCCAGCCCAACTGGATTCAATATCGGCGACCGATAGGCCTACCGATGGAAAAGTAGTGTTTACGCCCTGGACGAGGTAGGTGGCATCGTCCGGGGTGGCGGTGACATGGTCTTTGTCGCCTTCGTAGTTGGTGTCCGTCGTTCCGACGTAAGTGATCCTCCCCCGCGGAATGGCAAAGATCATCCTGCCGTCGTCCACGTCGAAGTAGATGGCCTGCTTCACCGGCAGCTTGTCGTGGGGCAACACGATGTGGACACCCTTGGTGAGGTGCAGGCGTTTTCCGCTTTTGGATTTGTTGATCTCCCGCAGTTCATCCACCCACGGCCCCGCGGCGCTGACCACCGCTTTGGCCTGAATAGAAAATGTATCCCCCGACAACCCATCCCTCACCCTCACTCCTGACACTTGCTCATTCGTGTAGATAAAATCCATCACCCGGGCATAGTTCAAAATCACCGCCCCGTGGTTGACGGCGGTTTTGATGATCTCCATGGTGAGGCGCGCATCGTCGGTTCTGTATTCGGCGTAGATCGCGCCGCCTTTGATGTCGTCTTTCTTTAGCAGCGGTTCGTAGCGCAGGGTTTGGGCTTTCGTGAGCATTTTACGCCGGTCGTCTGCTTTCACACCGGCCAGCAGATCATACACCTTCAAGCCGATGGAGGTAAGCCAATAGCCAAGCCCTTTTTTCTCGGACAACGGCAACAACATTTTCTCCGGCACCACCAGGTGCGGCGCCAAATTGTGAACCACCGCCCGCTCACTGCCCACTTCCTTTACCAGCCCAAATTCGAGTTGCTTCAGGTATCGCAACCCCCCGTGGATGAGCTTGGTGGAGCGGCTGCTGGTGCCATAGGCAAAATCCACCTTCTCCACCAGCGCAGCCTTCAAGCCGCGCGAGGCCGCATCCAGGGCAATCCCCGCGCCCGTGATGCCCCCACCGATAATGACGATGTCGAACGGGTCGCCGGTAAGTTGCTTGATGAGGACAGGACGGTCGTGATAGGAGAAGGGGGTCATGAATGAATTTTGTTTTATGCTTAATCTTCCCAGCCTTTTGTGCGCTCAACAGCCTTGCGCCAGCCTTTGTACAGTTTGGCGCGTGTGGCCTCGTCCATCGCGGGCTCGAAACGTCTCTGGATCTTTCGGTTGGACACAATGCTTTCCTTTTTCCACAGTCCCACCTGGATTCCCGCCAGGTAAGCCGCCCCCAGGGCTGTGGATTCAATGATCTCCGGCCGTTCGACGGGTGTGCCCAGGATGTCGGCCTGGAACTGCATGAGCACGTTGTTCGCGCAGGCCCCGCCATCCACTTTCAGACTGGCCAGGGCCATGCCGGCGTCTTCCTCCATGGCGTTCAGGATGTCCTTGGTCTGGTAGGCCATCGACTCCAGGGTGGCCTTGATGATATGGTCCTTGCCGGTGTCGCGGGTGAGGCCAAAGATGGCGCCACGGGCATACATGTCCCAATAGGGCGCTCCCAATCCCGCGAAGGCGGGAACGACATATACTTCGTTGGAACCCAGTGCCTTCGTAGCAAAATATTCGGTGTCTTTGCTTTGGTCGATCAGGTGAAGGCTGTCGCGCAGCCATTGCACGGCGGCGCCGGCGATAAAGACGCTCCCCTCCAAGGCATATTCCACTTTGCCGCCCAGGCCCCAGGCAATGGTGGTGATGAGCCCGTTTTTGGAAAGCTGGATCTTGGTGCCGGTGTTCATCAGCATGAAGCAACCCGTGCCGTAGGTGTTCTTGGCCATGGCCGGCTCAAAGCACGCCTGACCAAACAAGGCCGCCTGCTGGTCGCCGGCAACACCCGCCAGGGGAATGTCCACGCCCTGGTAGGTCCAGTTTCCAAAGTGGAACGACGATGGTTTCACTTCGGGGAGAATGGCTTCGGGGATGTCGAGTTCTGCCAGCAGCTTTTTATCCCACGTCAAGGTGTTGATGTCGAACAGCATGGTGCGCGAGGCGTTGGAATAGTCCGTGGCGTGCACCTTGCGGTTGGTGAGGTTCCAGAGCAGCCAGGTATCTACTGTCCCGAAAGCCACATCGCCTTTGCGGGCGCGCTCCCGGGCGCCGGGCACGGTGTCGAGGATCCATTTGATCTTGGTGGCGGAGAAGTAAGAATCGATCACCAAGCCGGTGTGTTGGCGTACATGGTCTTCGAGGCCCTTCTTTTTTAGTTCCTCGCAGATCGGCGCCGTGCGTTTGTCCTGCCAGACGATGGCGTTGTACAACGGTTCGCCTGTATGGCGGTCCCACAACAAAGTGGTTTCGCGTTGGTTGGTGATGCCGATGGCTGCAATGTCGCGGGGGTCGAGGCTATGTTTCTGGACCAGTTTCTCCAGCACCAGCCGTTGCGTGTTCAGGATCTCTGCCGGATCGTGTTCTACCCAGCCGGGCTGTGGGAAGATCTGGCGAAATTCCATTTGCACAATGCCTTTGATGTCTGCCCGTTCGTCGAAGAGTACGGCCCGCGAACTGGTCGTTCCCTGATCGAGCGCAATGATGTATTTCATGAAGAAAAGGTGTTAAACAAACAATGCTTTAAAGCACCACGCCCCCAGGATGCCCCCGATGATCGGGCCAATCACGGGGATCCAACTATAGGACCAATCGGATGAGCCTTTGCCCGGAATGGGCAGTATGAAATGGGCCAGCCGCGGTGCAAGATCGCGGGCGGGGTTGATGGCAAACCCGGTAGTCCCTCCTAAGCTAAGACCGATGGAGATGATGAGGCCGCCCACGATCAGCGGGTTGAGCCCTTCGGCAAACTCGTTGGCGCCGATGAAAAGAAGGGCCAGCACCAGCACGAACGTGGCGATGATCTCGCTCAAAAGATTGGCGGGTGTCGAGCGTATGGCCGGGGCGGTGCAGAACACGGCGAGCTTCTTGGCGGCGCTGTCCGTTCGTCCCCAGTGTGGCAGGTACACCAGCCATACCAAAATAGCGCCTACAAATGCACCGGCAAACTGTGCGATGATGTAGCCGGCTACTTGTTCTTTTGGAAAGTCGCCCATGAGGAACAGGGCGAGTGTGATGGCTGGATTGAGATGGGCGCTGCTGATGCGGCCCACGGCATAGACGGCCAACGTCACCGCCAGACCCCAGGCCACCACGATGGTGAGCCATCCGTCGTTCTCGGATTTTGTCCCTTTTAAAACAGCTCCCGCCACAGCGCCTTCGCCGAGCAGGATAATGATCATGGTGCCAAAAAATTCGGCGAAGTAAACGTTCATAGGTGTCGGTTTGGTTTCAAAGGAGGATTGACGAGGTTGTCTTGTATCACCCTGCAAAAAAGCATTCGCATCTTATCAAGCTGAACGAAGATAAGGAATGGCATACGATTTTCGCACAGAAATTATTTATTCCCCACTGCCGGCGAAGATCGCCACGCCTGCACACGCCGTAACGTTCTGTGATATACGAGATAACAAAAACGGAGAAGCCCGATAAGGACTTCTCCGCTGGTTATGAATGGACGCCCCGCAACGATGCGCGGGACTTGTATTGCTGTGATCAGCGCAGCAGGTTGATTTTTTCGTTGGCTTCCACCACAAAGGCGCGCAGGTATTCGGGAATTCGCCCCTCGTTGTTGTCGATGTACCAGTAGCGCTTGCCATTGTCGGTATTCACCTCGATATAAAGGCCGCCGCCGTCGCTGCAATCCGGGCAGCCGATGACCGTCTCGGTTTCGTCGTAGAGCGCGGCAGGGATTTTAACCGCCACATCCTTTACCAACTGGTACTTGGTGTCGTCCAATTGTTTCTCGTAGGTTCCTTCGTACGGTTGCGCCTGTTTTGGGTATTTGTCTTTGGTGTCTTCGTACAGCTTGCTGTCCTCAAGCTTAAAGAATGCAACGCACTGGCCGCCTGCACACATGCCGTAAAAGCTGCCAAACGCTACGGACGCGTCGGGGTTCGATCCTTCGTCACCAGGATGTTTCACAGTGGAATCCTCGCAGGCACAAAAGGCCAGCGCCAAAAAGAAAAGTAAAACGTGAACGGTTTTCATAATGGGTTTCATTAGGTGTTTCTTATCAGACACCCACACGGCAGCGAAGGTTGGAATGCTTCACAAAATGTTAATATTGATTTTGGGCGAGGTCTGCTTTTCGGGTTTTTATTTTTTGGGCTATGAATTCGCCTACCTGGTGGCCTTGCTTGAGTCCGTTCTCGCAGGCAGGGCGATAATGGATGCCGCCGTACATGCGGCTGATGGCGGCTTCGCTGCAGGCGGCTTCAAACGACTTGAAGCTGCGTACCGATAGACCGAATTCAACTTCCGTGGAGTCGGTGAAGGCAAAGTTGTCGCCGAACAATTTGGTGAGCGCTACGGCCGATGCGCCGGAGATCACGCTGTGACCACTGGTATGTTCCGGGAATGGTGGTGTTTGCAACAGGGGCACCCACTCTTCGTCGATGTATTGATTGATGTAGGTCTCGGGGCGGACGAGGGTACTTCTGTATTTTTCATCCCAGCACGAAATAAATCCATCCACCAACGAGATGGCCACGCGCGCATAGGCCTCGGCCGACTGTGCAAAGTCTGCTTTGGCACCCAGGCATGCCACGTGCGTGATGTTCATCCAATGGCCGCCGGGGGAGATCTTTTTGGTGGCGAACATGACGTGACCTTTCACATTCATGACAAATGGATTGCAATCCCAAAAGGATGCAATTTGACGCTGCTCCGGGGTGAGGTTCACGCCCATGTCGTGGACTTCCATCGCTTCCTTGAAGAACTGGCTTTTCTTATCGACCGAAAATGTAGTGTGTGAACCGGGACTGAATTGCGACGCGGAATCTATGGCAAAGGTCCTGATCTTGTTCCAATGCGGCTCCACGGCATCCATGTAGGCTGGCGGTGTAGGCTTCCATGTGCCGGGGTCATCCTGGATAGAATATTTGGGAAACGAGCGGCTTTGTTTGTAGTTGTCTTTCGACGACCACTTGATGATGTGCTCGGCCACTTCGGTGCCATAAGCGAGAGATCGCTCAAACACGTCGTCGGGCATGCCGGTGTCTCTGAACTCCTGCATGATCTTGTTGTAGAACACATCCATTTTATCTTCCGAAAAAACCAAGGCCCGTCCTACCTTCAACATGGCTTGCACCGATGCCAGGGGGAAACAATATTCCTGGCCCGCTTGTGGTTGCGGCGCTTCCGTCAGACCATGCAACTGGCCTGCAAAGCTGGCGTATTTTTTATCCTGGGGAATGGCCGCTTCATAACCTGCCACGCTCATGTAGGTGTAGATGCGCGAAGCCACCGGCGGCGAAAAGATGTCGTGTACGATAACGTCGGTGACCTGCTTTACAGAACGATGCAAAAACTCGGGATTCTGGGCTTGCGTTTTCCAGTCGGCGTTGTTCTTCGAGCAGGAAAAAAGTAATAGGGACAGGCATAAACCTTTCCACAAAAAAGTCTTCATGGGTCGCGGGTATGATTCTCTTCAAAGGTATCAGATGACGGCAATAAAAAAAAGACCCGGTGCCGACAACCTTTTCGTCATTTCTTCAGTGCAAATGACACCACCGAATCGTTGTTGCGGAAGCCCACATAATGCACACGCCCGGCCAGGGTGATCGGCTTCAGTTTCCGGATTTCCCCCTTCAAACAAGCACCCGAATCCTTGTTGGCCATGGCCTTAAAATGCCCCTTGCCATCGCCCAACAGCAATGTGCCATAGCTGGCATCATAGCGCCCCATCTGGATGTTGATGGGATAAAAATTGCCGGCGAGGAAGACGTCGGTATGACCGTCTTGATTGAAGTCTTCGATAATCATGGCATCCAGGGTCGAGAATTGCGCTACAGGGGGCAGCGCGTGTACGTCGAATTTTCCGTTGCCTTTGTTTTCGATATAGGCGCTTTCAAACGTGAAGGCCTCATAGACTTTTGCTTTTTTCAGCGTCTCCTCGTCAAAAACATCCTTGAATGTCGCAGCGGCGAACTTGTTGGCCGAGAGAAATTTCTTTTTGAGGATGGGCATTTGTTTCACCATCTCATCACGCGTGTAATAGGGATATTCTTTTCCCTTCGTAAAGTGGGTGAGCACCTGCTCGAAGCTGCCGTTGTTGTCGAAATCGGAATAGTACATTTTCACGGGTTCGGCCAATGATGCTTTCAGGGTCGAGTTGAGGCCCAGGTTGCCGGCCACGAGGTCCAGGTCGCCGTCTTTGTCGAAGTCGGCCAGTTCAATGTGGTTCCACCAGCCGTTGGTTTTCTCCAGGCCCGAGCCTTCCAGGGCCATCGGTGTTAGTTTACCCGCTGTGTTGACCAGGATGGTGATGGGTTTCCATTCCGCGGCCAGGATCAAATCATCGTCTTTATCGTTGTCGATGTCGGCCCAGACCGATTGCTTGATAAATCCGAACTGCTCCAACGCCGGCGCGGCGCTTTTTGTAACGTCGGTGAAATTACCTTTGCCATCGTTCTGCAACAAATAGTTTTTCGGTTCTTCACCATACTTGTAGGGAATGGTGCGCACGGCGATGAAAATATCCGGGTCGCCATCCTTGTCGAAATCGTTCACGCTCACCGACGATCCCGTGATCATCATTTCGGGGAGGCCTTTGGCGGAGGTGAAATTCCCTTTGCCATCATTGGCATACAACTTGGGCTGGCGATGAATGGAGTTGCCGGTAAATTCATTTCCGCCCGTGATCACGATCAAATCTTTATCGCCATCGCCATCTACATCGGCGAATGCCGCATCGACATTTTCCTGAATGCTATCCTGCTCAAAAGATCGCTGAAAAGACTTTGTGAATTTTCCATTTTTGTTTTGTAAAAACAACCGGGACGTCTGCCATTTTCCCCCGCCTATAAACACGTCTTCCAGCCCGTCATTGTTCACGTCCCCCATGGCTGCGCCGGGACCCTCTGCCGACAGCATATGGGGAAGCAAGGCTTCGCGTGTGAATTCTACGAACTTGTTTTCGCGGTGCGTAAAGTTGATGCCTAGCGCTGCCGTGGTTTCCTCGAAGATGGGCTTTGCCCGGTGGAAGCGGTCGTAGTCAAATTTTCCCGCGCTCTTGGACTGGTCCAGTTCCAGTTGCTGATCGACAGCAACCTGTTTTAACACTTCATAAGCGTCGTTAGGCCAGACCACTACCAGGGAGTCGATGGTTTTGTCATTGCCGGTTCCAAAAATCAGTCGCGTGTCCACCGCGCTTTGGTAACCGCGCACGGGCGTGCATTCCTGCACTTGCACCTGGCCGCCGTTGTAGAGGAATACTTTTGTCCCGAAGCCGTAGAGGTTTCCGGAGGCCCCTTTTAGTTTCACGCCCAGGTAGTGGCTTGACTGCATTTCCTGTTCTTTATTGCGGAAGAGGTTTTCCATCACGAAGGCTTCGTCTTCCACGTTGTTGGTCACCAGGTCCAGGTCACCGTCGTTGTCCAGGTCGGCGTAGGCCGCTCCATGAGAATAGGAAATCTTGTCGAGACCCCACTCCGGCGCTTTGTTGGTGAACGTGGAGTCGCCGTTGTTGTGGTAGAGGTAGTTGGCCAGTTTGATCTTTGGCATTTTTTCGATGAGCTTCAGGTGCTTCTCGTCCATCTTGTATTTGATGCCCTCCTGGATGGAATCCGTAGTGATAAAGTTTATGTAATCCAGGTCGTTGGACCGGCGCAGGATGCCGTTGGAAATGAAGATGTCTTTCTTCCCGTCGAGGTCGAAGTCGGCAAACAAAGTTGACCAGCTCCAGTCTGTGGCGGAGACGCCGGCGTATAGTCCTATCTCGCTGAACGTGCCATCCTGGTTGTTGAGCTGAAGCGCGTTGCGGGTGTATTGATAGTTGTAGCCGTAACGCAATTTGAAGTCGAACAGGTCGTACGCATCTTCGGCGGCGGAAGCTTTCAGGATGAAGGGATCTTCCGGGAGCATGTCCATCGCGGCCAGGTCAGGAAAAGCGTCGTTGTTGAAATCCGCAAAATCCACGCCCATCGTGTAGCGACTGGTGTGGTTCATGCTTTTATCCAACACCTCGGCGAAGGTGCCGTTCTTTTGGTTGATGTAGAGATAGTCGTTCTCGTGAAAATCGTTGCCCACATACAGATCCGGCCAACCGTCCAGGTTGATGTCGCTCACCACCAGCCCAAGTCCATAACCGATAGCGTTATCGAGAATGCCCGACCCTTTGGTGACGTCGATGAAATGCCCTTCTTCGTTGCGCATCAGCTTGTCGCCGGCGAGCGGATGCGAGAGAAAGCGCAGGTTTTTGGACGTGCCAAAGGTCCCGTTTTCATGGAGGGAATGGTTTAGCATGAACATGTCGAGGTCGCCATCGCGGTCATAGTCGAAGAAGGACGCCTGCGTGGCAAACCCCACGAGGTCCAGACCGTACTCCATGGCGCGGTCTGTAAATTTCGGGATGCCGTTCCCGTCGTTGCCCTCGTTGATGAAGAGTTGGTTCTTGCCCTTGAAAATAAGATAGTCTCCCAAATAGCCCACATAGATATCCAGGCGGCCGTCGTTGTTCACGTCTGCCATGGTCACGCCCGTAGTCCAGCCGTTGAAGCCTGCCACCCCCGCGGCGTCGGTCACATCTTTGAACTTGAGGTCGCCCTGGTTGAGGTAAAGTTTATCGGGGTCCTGGTTGGATGTGAAATACAAATCGACCAACCCGTCGCCATTCACGTCCCCTACCGCTACACCTCCCCCATTATAGAAATACATGTAATTGAAAATATTGAATTCAACACTCTCCTTCAACACGTTGCGAAAGGTGATTCCCGATTCCGAGGAAGGAACAAACCTGAATTTCTTATCTCCTCCCGTCTTGTCCGAACAAGCCGACAAGCCGATTACAACTATGACCAGAAAAATATAACGTAAACGTATGTTCAACATCACTTCGTTGCTTTATAGAATTTTATTGAATCATTGTTCCGGACAAACGCGAGCACCTCTCCTGCTTTTGTTTTGAGACGTGCGATGTGTCGTACTTGTCCTTCCAGTTTAATACCCGATTGCTGCGATTTCAGCGGCGCGAAATTTCCCGCTCCATCTCCAACCAAAACCAACCCGTGGAGCGCGTCGTAGCGTCCCACCTCAGGTTTCACGGAAAACAGATTGCCCCCCAGCACCAGGTCGGGTTTGTTGTCGTGGTTCACGTCGGCGACGTCGATGGCAAACACGGGCGAGAACTGGGCTTCCACCGGCAGTGACTTGCGCACAAACCCTTTGGCGCCTTCGTTTATCAGTACCAGCGTGTTGGGTTCATAGAAATTGAGTTTTGTCGCTTTCGCCAGCAACGCCGGGTCGAAAATGTCGGCGATCGATTTTTGCGCGTAGTCCTTGTAATAGACAAACTTCTTCTTCAAGCTGCTCATCTGTTTGATCATATCCTGGCGCAACGCCGTGGGATACTCTTCACCATCCTTGAGGAATGTAAAAATGGGTTCGATGGAACCGTTCTGATCGAAGTCGTTCACGTAAAGTGAAATGGGATGATCGACCGTCGGTTTGAATTTGGAATTGCGCCCGAGGTTGCCCAACACAAAATCGATATCGCCATCGCCATCCAGATCCGACGCCGTGATGCTGTTCCACCAGCCGTCGGTTTTTTCGAGGCCAGGAATGCTATCCAAGCGAGTCAGTTTTTTGCCGTCGTTTTTATAGAGGGTAACGGGCATCCAATCGCCAGCGACCATCAGGTCGGGGTATGTGTCGTGATCATAGTCAAACCATTCGGCGGCCGTCACCATGCCGGCGCGTTTCAGCTGCGGGGCCAGTGTGGCGGTGGCATCGGTAAAGTTTCCTTTCCCGTCATTCAGCAAAAGAAATTGATCACAAGGGAGGCCGTAGTAAGAAGGCAGCATGCGCGTGCCGACAAACAAGTCCAGGTCGCCGTCGTGGTCGATGTCTGCGGGACGGACACAACTTCCGGCCTGATAGATGGCCGGCATTCTCTTTTCAGTTTTCACGAATTCAGGGCGACCGTTCTTCATTCCTTTGTTTTCATATAACCTGTCCAGAAACGGAATGCCGAGCGACGCGCGTTCAGAGCCGCCGGTAACGACATACAGATCCAAATCCTTGTCGCCATCAAAATCGAAGAATACAGCATCAACGTCGTCGGCCAACGAATCGGCGAGAAATAGTTCGGGCTGGTGTTTGCTGAATTTTCCGGAAGACTGCTGAATGTACAAGGCACCCGCATTACCGACAGAGCCACCCAAGAAGAAATCATCCAAATGATCGTTGTTCAAATCAGCCTTAGCAAACGCCGGGCCTTCCGTCGACACCATGTGATACAATAAACGGTCCCTGTCGAATTCGTTGAAATCATTTTCAACATGCGAAACCGCATCACCATTCGTCACTTCCGAAAACAACGCGCGTTCCGGTTTGGACGCCTTTACCTTCATCGCTTTCGCGTTTGCGTGATCGACCACTAATTTCTGATTGGTCGGCACATTTGTCAGAACCTCTGCTCTATCATCCGGCCACTCCACCACCAGGCTGTCGACCGACGCACTGTTGCCCGTGCCGATCACCATGGTATAGTCCATGCTGGATTGAAACCCGCGAATCGGCATGTTCTCATAGTAAAGTGTCTCGCCCTTTATGTAGGCGTGCACCTTCGCCCCTAGCCCAAACGTATTTTTATCAAAACCTTTGAAGGCCAAGCGCAGCGAAGTATTCTTCAGCAGTGTGTCCGCGCGGTTCTGAAAAAAGAAGAGCTCCTGATTCACGTTGTTCACGATCAGGTCGAGGTCACCGTCGTTGTCCAGGTCGCCATAGGCCGCACCGTTGGAAAATCCCGGCTCATCCAGACCCCACGCCTTCGACTCGTTTTTGAATTCGAAATCTTTTGTAGGAACGAGCATGTAATTGCTCATTTTTTGCGAAGGCATCTTATCGACAAATTCCTTGAAGTCAACCTTCTTGCCTTCAATGGCCGACCGCATGTTTTCACTGCTGCCCAGGAACTCTACAAAATCCTGGTTGATCAGATCCTTATAGATGCCGTTGCAAACAAAGATCTCCTTGTGGGCATCATTGTTAAAGTCGGAAATCAACGCACCCCAGCTCCAATCCGTGGCCGACACTCCGGCCAGTTGACCGATCTCGCTAAACGTGCCATCACTGTTGTTCAATTGCAACATGTTGCGCATAAACTGGTGGTAATAGCCATTCTTGAGACGCAATTGATAAACGTCGTAGGTCTCGAAGGCCACCAGCGTTTTCAAGCGATAATCTTCCTCGGGGAGCATGTCGGTAGAAAAGATATCTGGGCAACCATCATTGTTGATATCCGCCAGGTCGGCACCCATGGAAAACATGCTGAGGTGCCCCATGTATTTTTCGAGCTCCTCCGTGAAGGTGCCGTCGTGATGGTTGATGTAGAGGTAGTCGCGTTCGTAGAAGTCGTTGGAGATATAGAGGTCGGGCCAGTTGTCGAGATTGACATCGCCCACCGTCACGCCCAAACCAAAGCCGATCACGCTGCCGTAGATGCCGGCCGGTTCACTCACGTCGGTGAACTTGCCGTTGTCGTTGCGATAGAGTTTATGGCCTCCCAATTCGTCGCGCTGGTCGCGCAGGTTGCGATAACCCAGTGTGGACACCGGGCGAAAGGAGTTGTTGAGGATGTAGCAATCGAGATCGCCGTCTTTGTCATAGTCGAAGAAGGCTGCGTGGGTGGTGAATCCTTTGTCGGCCAGGCCGTATTCTTCTCCTTTTTCGGTGAATGTGAGATCGCCGTTATTTATAAAAAGCTCATTGCCGCGATTGCCGCCCTTCACATCGCCGGAGTTGCTTACATAGATGTCCAGCAAACCGTCGCCGTTCACGTCCGCGATGCTCACGCCCGTGGCCCACGCTTTCGTGCCGGCCACGCCGGCCTTTTTGGTAATGTCTTCAAATTTCAGGTTGCCTTTGTTGAGGTAGAGTTTGTTCTCTCCCATGTTCGAGGTGAGGTAAACGTCGGGTAGTCCATCGTTGTTAAAGTCGCCGATGCCCACACCTCCCCCGTTGTAGAAGTTGCGGTAGCGAAACACGTCGAGGTCCTCCTGGACAAGGAGGGTGTTTTCGAAGTGAATGCCCGTTTCCTCAGCGGAAAGCCGTTTGAAAAGGGTGTTTTCATTCCGGGACTCTTCTTTTTTCTCCGGACCACAAGCCCACAATGCCAGTAACGTGAGTAGGTAAAATTTCCGCATTTCGTATTTCAGCGTATTATCAAACGGAAAAGTAAAAAAAAGAAGGCAAGTAAGTGAATACTTGCCCTCTGATCTTTTTTAGGCTTGCTTCAATTATTTGGCTCCGCTATAACCGGGGTTTTGCACCAGGTTCGGGTTGGAGTCGATAGCTTGCTGAGGAATGGGGAAAAGCACGCGATAGCTTTCGGTGTTGTCTTTATCCTGCCAGGTCTTGTTAAAGGAACCGAAGCGGACCAAGTCTACGCGACGGATACCTTCCCAGTAAAGTTCTCTACCCCTTTCGGCCAGCATATCGTCGGGAGTAACGGCTCCAAGAGCGGGCGCACCGCGCATTGTTCTTAGTTCATTCACCAATTGCAAGGCGGTCTTATCACCTGTGCCACCGCGCATGATGGCTTCAGCTTTCATCAGGAAAACATCGGCGTAGCGCAACAGGATATATTGTCCTTTGTCGGCCGGGTGATATTTGATAACACGGATACCTTGTTCGGTGGCAGCACCCAGCAGCGGCACTTCAGGCGTAAATGCCAATGGCTTCTTATTGCGCGAGTTGATAACCTGCTCATTTTTATCGTTGTACTGTTGACCCACCAGGAAGCCGCGGGCGATACCGGAGAATTCTGTTCCATCGGGTGTCGGATAGCTTCCTCTGCGTTTATCGGCCGGATCGAAGGTTGCATAGAAATCGGCGAGCGTTGCAAAACCGTTCCAGCCATCAGGCTTGTTGTCATAGTGCAAGGTCATGCGATATCTGTTTTCGGGAGTTCCGGCGGCACTGGTGAAGATGATCTCCTTCGATGCCGAAGTGCTGAAGTTTTTGAAGTATTCAGTCTCCAGCGAATATCCATCTGCGGTTACAGCATCACAGTACTGAACCACCTTGTCCATATCGGCCTTGTCGAACGTATACGGTCCTTCAGGAGTATCAGCCTTGTAAACAGCCTTGTTGAGAAACAACCTGGCCAGCATGGCGTTGGCAGCAGCACGCGTGCCTTTGCTGTTGGTCGCGGTGGGGCCTGTTGTGGGAAGTCCGGCAATGGCTTCTGTCAGGTCTTGTACGATGTGATCAAAAGCTTCCGAACGGGTTAACACTTTGGGATTTACATCTGAACCCTCTGTGATTTCCCGATAGGGCACCTGACCATACAAATCCATGGCGTACCACATGAAATAGCCGCGTAAGAATTTGGCATGGGTTGCTTCGTCTGCCGACGGGGACGAGCCCAAGATCTGTGTACACTTGAAAACACGTTGGTGAATCTGATTATACGTGTTCAATACGTGCGCGTGCGTAGGGTCCCAGGTATGTTGATACAACTGGCGCCACACGCCATTGTCACCCCAATCGGTACCGCGTGTAGGCGGTATCAATTCATCGGTAGTGTGTTCAAAAAGCGCGTAGATGTTTGCTTGATCCGTGAAGGCGCCCATATCTGAGCTGTAAATACCATTCAAGGTAGTCGTTGGGTTAACCGTAAGAACGCCACCGCTCGACTGCACCACGACCGAATCAACTTCCGTGTTACTCAGATCGGTACAGGCTGAAGCTAGCAATGAGGCGCTAAGGATACCTGACAAAATAGGTTTCGAAAAAATATTCTTCATAACAATGCTTAGCTTAATTAAAATGATGCATTAACACCGAAAGTAAATGTTCTGGCCCTTGGATACGATGTGTAATCGATATTCAAAGAAGGTATTCCGTTTAGTGATTTGTTTGTATTCACTTCGGGATCCTGACCACTGTAGTCTGTGATCACAAACAGGTTTTGGCCTGTCACGAACACTCTCAATGAGGAGACAAAGGTATTCGCTACGGGGATATTATATCCTAAGGTAACGTTTTGCAGTCTAACAAACGAGCCGTTTTCCAGGAATCGGGTGGAAACGTCGGGCGAATTGGCTCTGCTTTCACCATTGCCTACAACATCCTTAGTGGTGTTTCTGGAGGCAGCCAGGGCGCCAGCGGTGAAGAAGGCGTTGGCGGTGTTGTTATACAGGTAATGTCCGAATTGGCCGTTGAAGAATATGCTCAGATCAAGTTTCTTGTATTTGAAATTGTTCGTCAAGCCTGCATTGGCTTTGGGAATAGCGCTTTTTCCTACAAATTTCTGAACATCGCCGCCGTTGTATTTGGCAATACCGTTTTCGTCATATCCAGCAAAATCGCGTACAAACCAGGAGAACACAGGTTGTCCTTGGGCAATCCGTTGGGCAAATGCGCCCGACAAACCTTGGCCGCTGATCACACCGGTATCAATGGTACTGCTAAAATCTTGCACCTCATTGTGGTTGAAGGCCGCATTGGCAATCAAGGTCCAGGTAAAGTCTGTATTCGCAACAACATTTCCTTGCAGCATGATTTCCAATCCACGGTTGATCACATGGGCATCGGCGTTCAGCCAAAGGAACGCATCACCACCCGGCAAAGGTTGTGCAAAGGGTTTCTGGATCAACAAGTCGCTCGTATTTTTGTAATAATAATCGAGTGAACCGGTAATCCGGTTATTAAAGAAACCAAAGTCAATACCTGCGTTGATCTGAGAAGTGGTTTCCCATTTCAAGTCGGGGTTGGGGAAGGAAACATAGTTGTACCCCCCTCCACCTAATGAATTGGATGTATTCAATGTCCAGTCGGCAAAACGCTGACGACCTTCATAAAGGTTGTGAGGAATTTCCTGGTTACCGGTCACACCATACCCGATGCGGGCGCTGAGGTCAGAAAACATATCCGGAACAAAGCCCTCTTCGATCGCTCTCCATTTGAATGCGGCCGAGGGGAAATATCCATACCGGTTAGCAGGACCGAATTTCGTCGAACCGTCAGCACGGAGGGTTGCAGTAAACAGGTATTTCTCATTAATACCAAAATTTACACGTCCAAAGAAGGATTGCAATTCGTCCTTCGTCAAAGAGGAGTTTATGCCAAGGGCGGCCGGTTTTGATCCATCGATCTTATTCGGATCAGGATACTGCTCGTCGATAGAAGCGAGGTTGTTGATCATCTGGTCAAGATCGCCCGTTCTAAAGTGCGTATACTGAGAGTTGTTTGTAGCTTTTGAAAAACTCTGATAGGAATATCCCACGACGGCATTCAAGGAAACATTTGAGAACTTCTTGTCGTATGTAAAATAGTTTTCCCAAAGGTTATTATTGATGTCGATATCGCTCGCATACAATCTTCCGTCTCCGCTGATACCCGATACCAACAGATCTTTGGACATTGCCTGTCTGCGCTGCGATATGGATTTATCAAAACCCAATACCGTTTTGAACTTAAGGTTTTTTACGATTTCCAGTTCTGCCGAGATGTTACCCAGCGCGCGGATCGTGTTGGTTTTATCACGGGTAAGACCCAAGATCGCAGCCGGGTTAGGCTCGTTGGTAGAAACCTGATTATAGGATCCATCGGCCTTTCTTACAGGCAGCGTAGGATTCGATTTCAACATAGAACCCAGCAAGTCGCCTTCGAAACCGGAGTTGTCGGTGATCGGCGCACCACTGTCCTGTGTGTTCGCCACGGTCAGTTGTGTTCCGATTTTCAATTTGTCATTGATGAAGCTTTTCGTGCCATTGAACCGCGCCGAATACCGTTTCAGACCGGAGATCTTCACAATACCCTGCTGATCCATATAGCCCACCGAGAAGCGGTAGTTGCTGCTTTTATCACCAGCGCCAAACGAAAGATTGTGCTGTTGTGTCACAGCGGTTCTCAATACTTCATTTTGCCAGTCGGTGTTTGCACCACCATCCACGGCTGCGGAAGATGCACCACCGTTGTAGGATGACCACGCAGAAAGAAACTGATCTCTCTCCAGCAGGTCATATTTTTTTGTGATGCTACTAACACTGAGGTTGTAAGAATAATCCAACGTCCCCTTTCCACCGGCACCGGACTTGGTTGTGATCAGCACCACGCCATTGGCTCCCCGTGAACCGTAGATAGCGGTTGCCGAGGCATCCTTTAAAACGTCGATACTGGCAATGTCGTTGGGGTTAAGAAAGTTGAGCGGGTTCCGAGCCGCACTCATACCCAAGCCCGAGCTTGATGCTCCACCACCGGCAGAAATATCGTCGCCTGCCAGGGGCACACCATCAATTACGAAGAGCGGGTTGTTGCCTGCACGAACCGAAGAGGTACCGCGAATACGAATGTTCACGCCGGCACCGGGTTCACCGCTGGCTGACGTAATTTGTACACCCGCCGCGCGGCCTTGAATCAATTGTTCGGGAGAAGAAATAACACCACCGTTAAAATCAGAAGGCTTCAGGGATACCAAGGCACCCGTTGCATCTTTCTTTTCGATCTGACCGTAACCGATTACCACAACTTCGGAAAGCGCGGTTACATCCGGCTCGATCGATACGTTCACAGTCGATTGATCCCCTACCGGAACTTCCTGGGCTTTGAAGCCAACGAACGAAAACACCAGGGTTGCATTGCTGCCGACGGTAATCGAGAAGTCGCCGTCCACGCTGGTGATCGTACCGTTACTGGTCCCTTTTTCAACAACGTTCACTCCAGGCAACGCACTGTTGTCTTCCTTGGAGGTCACTTTTCCTGTCACGGTCTTGCTCTGCGACCAGGCCACCGAGGTGACCAGCACAAGCACGACCGTCAAATACCTGCTTACGCACAGATAAAATTTTGTCATACGGTTTTTGTTTGGGTTAGAAATACATTTTCAGATTATGAAGGGTACAAATCCTCATAAAACTGCTTTGTAATGTAGTAGAAAGTACGTCAGAATTTCCCAAAAAAGCGACATTATTTTCACAGGAATCGAAACCGCAATCGATTACGAAAAATAAAATGCTCAATTTTCATGCCTTCGTACCAAGTTTTACACGGCACACGGAAAACCTTCAAAACACCCCCCGGCACCCCCTTATAGTCAGATTGACACAAACGATTGCGGAGATTCTCTAAAAATTGCGCAACGATTTGCGGTGATTGTACCCAAGTATTTTTAAACTTGCAGTATGAAGTACAATCAGGTAACTATTAAAGACATCGCCCGCGAACTGGGCATCTCTCCCTCTACCGTTTCCCGCGCGCTGAAAGATCACCCCGACATCAGCCCTCAAACCAAGAAGGCGGTGAACGAGCTGGCGGAGAAACTAAACTACCAACCCAACATCGTCGCCCTCAGCTTGCGCCAGAGCAAGACCAACACCCTGGGCGTGATCATCCCCGAACTGGTGCACTTCTTCTTCTCTACGGTTATCAGCGGTATTGAAGACGTGGCCTACAGCGCCGGCTATAACGTGATCATCACCCAGTCGAACGAATCGCTCCAACGCGAAAAGACCGACATCAAAGCCCTCTTTAATAGCCGTGTAGACGGCATGCTCATCTCCGTATCGCGCGAGACCAGCAGCTTCGAACACATTGAAGGCATTCTCGCCAAAGGCGTTCCAATGGTCTTTTTTGACCGTGTATACGAGAATGCGAACTCGAGTACAGTTATTGTGGACGACTTGAGCGGCGCCAAAGAGGCCACGCAACACCTCATCGACCAAGGCTGCACCCGCATCGCCCACCTCGAAGGCCCGCCCAACCTGGGCATCACCAAGCAACGCCTCGAAGGCTATGTACAGGCCCTCACCGAAAGCAAGATGCCCGTGCAAAAAGAACTAATAGTCTCCTGCCCCCTGGGCACCATAGAAGAAGGCAAAGTCGCCGCTGAGGAACTCCTCAAAATGTCGAATCGTCCCGACGCCATCTTCGCCAGCAGCGACCCGTCGGCCATGGGTGCCATGCAGGCCATCAAGGAAGCCGGCCTCAAGATTCCCCAGGACATTGCCGTGGTGGGCTTCAGCAACTGGTTCTTTAGCTCCTTGCTCGAACCGCCGTTGACTTCCGTGGACCAACCCGGTTTCGAAATGGGCCAGGAAGCCGCCAAGCTGCTCATCCGCCAGATCGAATTCAAGTCCAAGGACAACGAAGACCCGGCACCCGAAACCAAAGTGTTGAAAACGCGTCTCATCGTGCGCGATTCCTCTCTGAAAAAAGGCAAGCCGAAGAAATAAATTGCATTCTTCAATACCATCACCCTACGCAGCGCTCCCACGCTGCGTATTTTTTTTATTCACCGGAATCGTTTCTTGCCCGGCAAGGGCTCTTTTCTTTTTTATCTTTACTTAGATCGTAACGACCACTCCATCTATGGCAAACCTTCTCAAATCCTCCCTCAGCCAATCCCTGGGCACCCTGAAAAAATGGACCTCCATCACGGGAGGCCTACACGGGGAAACGGATCAGGGCAGTTTCCGCTTGCTGGTGTACAATGCTAACATCATCCGGCTGAGCGTGGCCAGGACAGGCGACGCCTTCGAGGACTTCTCCTATGCCGTTACGGCATCGCCGGAAAAAGAAAGTCACCGTGTGTCCGAAAAGGACGGAGTTGTACTGGTGACCACGCCGGCCCTATCGGTCGAGATCACCAGGAGCCCCGTGCGCTTCCGGTTTCTCACGCCCGACGGAAAAACGATCAACGAAGACGACCCGGCATTTGGCACCAGCTGGAATGGCGACCAGGTGACAACCTATAAAAAACTCCAGGAAGGCGAGCGCTTTCTCGGCCTCGGTGAAAAAACCGGACCGCTGGACCGCCGCGGCCAGGGCTATACCAACTGGAACACCGACAGCTTTGCCTACTCCACCGGCGCCGACCCGCTATACAGCACCATTCCGTTTTACATCGGCGTGCACCACCACCTCAGCTACGGCATATTCTTTGACAACTCCCACAAATCGTTCTTCAACTTTGGCGCCTCCAACAACCGCTTCTCCAGCTTCGCGGCCGACGGCGGGGAGATGAACTACTATTTTATACACGACGCTTCGGTAGCCGGCATCGTGAAACACTATACGCACCTGACCGGAAGAATGGAGATGCCTCCCCTTTGGAGCATCGGCTTCCAGCAGTGCCGCTACAGTTACTATCCCGACAAGGAGGTGCTCACGCTGGCACAAACCTTCCGCGACAAAGACATTCCCGCAGACGTGATCGTGCTCGACATCCACTACATGGAGCAGTACAAGATCTTTACCTGGAGCAAAAAGGATTTCCCACAACCTCAGAAAATGCTGGACCAACTCAAGGCGCTGGGCTTTCATGTGGTGGTGATGTGCGACCCGGGTATTAAAGTGGAAGAAGGCTATGAGGCCTACGATTCCGGGGTGAAGCAGGAGGTATTTATCCGCTATCCCGACGGCACCAACTACAGCGGTCAGGTGTGGCCCGGCTGGTGTCACTTCCCTGACTTCAGCAATCCCAAAACGCGCCAATGGTGGCAGGAACAATTCCAGGCGTATATAGCCATGGGGTTGGAAGGCTTCTGGAACGACATGAACGAGATCGCCACCTGGGGACACATGCTCCCGGAAAACATAGAAATGGACTTCGAAGGCAACCAGGCCACCATGCGCCGCGGCCGCAACCTCTATGGTTTCCTGATGGCCCGCAGCACCTATGAAGGCACCAAGGCCCTGCTGAAAGGCAAACGCCCCTTCAACCTGACGCGCTCCGGCTACAGCGGCGTGCAACGCTATGGCGCGTTGTGGACCGGCGACAACGTGGCCTATGACGAACACATGATCATGGGGGCGCGCATGGTCTCCAACCTGGGTCTGGGAGGCGTTGCGTTCGCCGGCTACGATGTGGGGGGCTTTGTAGGCGATGCCAACACAAAGCTCTATGCCCGCTGGCTCTCCATCGGCTCCTTCTCCCCTTTCTTCCGGGGCCATTCCATGATCAACAGCCGCGACTCCGAGCCGTGGGCGTATGGCGAAGAAGTGGAACAGATCTCGCGCAACTACATCAAGTTCCGTTATCAACTCCTCCCCTATATCTATTCCCTGTTCCACGAAGCCGTCGAGACCGGTATGCCCGTGCAACGCGCCCTGGCCCTGGACTACACGCACGACTACAAGATCTACGACGGGCAGTTTTACAATCAGTATCTGTTTGGCCCGAACCTGTTGGTAGCGCCCGTAGAAAGTACGCGCGACTTTGTGAAGGTCTATTTCCCGGAAGGCAAATGGTACTCGCTCTACGACGGCAAACCGTTTGCCGGCAACACGGAAGTGATCGTGGAGTGCCCGGCGCATAGGCTCCCCGTATATGTGAAGGCCGGCGCCGTGATTCCGATGCAGCCGGTACGATCGCATACCAAAGAAGCAACGGATACGCTGATCGTGCACGTTTATACCGGTAGCGATTCACGTTTTTGCTACTACACCGACGACGGGAGCACGTTTGCTTACCAGCAGGGAGAATTTTCAAAACGCTGGATCACCTACAACGACC
Source organism: Chryseolinea sp. (assembly GCA_036525235.1). Classification (GTDB taxonomy): domain Bacteria; phylum Bacteroidota; class Bacteroidia; order Cytophagales; family Cyclobacteriaceae; genus Chryseolinea. The sequence continues at coordinate 21,594 of DATDAV010000151.1, forward strand.
GTCAAAAACAGATCACCTTCGAAGAGGTGGAAGGCATGTACAAGTCGCCGGTAAAACACCTGGCGGTGGTGGTTCACGGTCTCGACCAAAGCGTGTTGCATGTGCAGGTGAACGGCAAGCCCAACGCTTTCCGCCACGAGACGAATACGTTCTTTGCCGCGCTGGAAAAATTCGATCCCATCTACGATCCCGAGCCGGCGCCCTACGAGGACGTGCACCGGGTGGAGTTGGACTACAGCCATGGGGCGATCGTGTTGCAGTGGTAATGTTATCGATTGCTCTTGGGAATTTCGCGGGTTTTGTTGACTTTTAGCGAATCACCATCCGCCACTGAGCAACCTAGACCGTGCAAACCGCCACTGCTACCCTAACGGAAAAACCCCGCCTCACCCGCGCGCAAATCTGGAACATGAGCTTCGGATTTTTTGGCATCCAGTTCGGCTTTGCGCTTCAAAACGGAAATGCGTCCCGCATTCTGGGCATCTTTGGCGCCGAGGTAGAGCACCTCTCTTGGTTTTGGTTGGCCGCTCCGCTCACGGGCATGATCATCCAGCCCATCATAGGCCACTACAGCGATCGCACCTGGACATCGTTGGGAAGACGCAGACCCTATTTCCTGGCGGGCGCCATACTGGCCTCGTGTGCTTTGATCTTTATGCCAAACGCCAACTGGCTTGTGAGCCTGCTGCCACCCCTCTACGTGGGCGCCGGCATCCTCATGATCATGGACGCTTCCTTCAATGTGGCTATGGAGCCGTTTCGCGCTTTGGTGGCCGACCTGTTGCCCTCCGATCAGCGGACGCTGGGCTTTTCTGTTCAGACCTGTCTCATCGGCCTGGGTGCCGTGATCGGCTCGTGGTTGCCCTATGTCTTTGCTGAGTTTTTTCACGTGGCAAAGACCGCCAGCGGCCCGGGCGAGGTTCCCTTCAACCTGACGCTTTCGTTTTACGTCGGCGCTATTGTTTTTCTGATCGCCATTTTGTGGACCGTCGTCACCACGAAGGAATATCCGCCGGATGAACACCCTACAGACGATAACGAAAAGTCACTCCCCCGCAAAGGACTCAGCCAGATCATCCACGACTTTGCGGCCATGCCGAAGACGATGAAACAGCTTGGCCTGGTCCAGTTCTTTTCTTGGTCGGCGCTGTTCTCCATGTGGGTCTTCACCACGTCGGCCGTGTCCACGCACGTCTACGGATTGGCTGTGGGCGACAACAGCTCTGCCGCGTCGCAGGATGCGGGCAATTGGGTGAGTGGACTTTTTGGGATCTACAATGGGGTGTCGGCGCTGTATGCGTTGGTGCTGCCGTATGTGGCTTTTAAACTTGGCCGTAAAACCGCTTATGCGCTATCGCTGTGTGCCGGCGGTATCGGGCTGATCTCGATTTATTTCGTTTCCGATCCCATGATGCTGATCTTCCCTATGATCGGCGTGGGCATTGCGTGGGCGAGCATCCTGGCGATGCCCTATGCGATCCTGGCCGGGGCTTTGCCTTCGCATAAAATGGGGATCTATATGGGCGTGTTCAACTTCTTCATCACCTGTCCGCAGATCATCACCAGCTTGGCGGGCGGTCCGCTGGTGAAATACGCCTATCATTCACAGGCCATCTACAGCATCGTGATGGCGGGGGTATTCCTGTTCATCGCCGCTTTTTGCGTCCGGTTTGTGGACGACAAGGACGATGTGATCCGGGCGGCAGGAAATCCTTAAAATGGGGACGACCTGGACACATGTAACTTTTTCTAAAAGGAAGCGCCTCCTGAACCCGGTTTGACGGCCCATCAGCATTTACTTTTCGCCGCATACTGATTAACTTTCGACGTTCAAATACAACAGGAGCACCCCCATGAAACCAGGACGCCTACTCATCCTCTTTTCCCTTATACTTTTAGCATGCAGTTCCGGTAAACAGGCCTATGAGCGCGGCGATTACTACGGCGCGGTCGTAAAGGCGGTGCAGCGGCTGCGGCAAAATCCCGACCATTCGAAATCACTGGAAACGCTGAAGAGCGCCTATCCCCTGGCGGTGGAATATTTCGAGACCGAAGCCAACAACCAGATCGCTTCCAACTCGGCCTTCAAGTGGAAGAATGCCATTCAATCCTACGACCAGATCAACAACCTGTACGAGGCCGTGCGGCAATGCCCCGGTTGCAAGAAGGCGGTGCCCAATCCCAAAAACTACTATGCCGAAATCGGTCCGCTGAAAGAAAAGGCTGCCGATGAGAGTTACAATGCCGGCATCGATGCCCTGATGAAAGGCGAACGCAACGAGGCCAAAAAAGCCTATTTCAATTTTTCGGACGCACAAGTCTTTGTACCCGGCTACAAAGACGTGATCGAATACCTGGACAAGGCCAAGTTTGAAGCCACGCTGAAAGTAATTATCGAACAAATTCCCGTGCCGGCGCGCTATAACCTGAGCGGCGGTTTCTTCCAGGACAAAGTGGAAGAATTTCTCCACAACAATTACACGGAACAGACCTTCATAAAATTCTATACACCGGAAGAAGCGAAAATCGCCAAACTCCCCTATGCCGACCAGATCATCCGCATACAGTTTGATGATTTTTCAGTAGGCAATACGTTGTTGAAGGAAAAAGAGGAGACCGTGAGCCGCGACAGTGTGAAGGTGGGCGAGGCAAAAGTGAGTGGCAAAACGGTTCCCGTATACAACACCGTGAAAGCAAAACTCACCACCTATCGCAAAGAGCTTAGTTCCAACGGCTTGCTGAGCATGATCGTGGTCGACGCTAAAACCAACGGCGTGCTCACACACCGCAAGTTCAACGGCGAATACGTATGGGTGAGTCAATGGGCACGCTTCAACGGCGACGAACGCGCCCTGAGCGACGATCAACTGCGCATCTGCAGGCAGAAAGAACTCCAACCTCCCGGCCCGCAAGACCTTTTCCTGGAGTTTACCAAACCCATCTACAATCAACTGATCCCCTCCGTGAGAAGCTTTTACCAAAGCTATTGATCGGGCCTGGGAAGGCGATATGAAATATATGCTAGCCCGGCCGTTACGACCGGGCTTTTTGCTGGCTTCGCCTTTCGGCGGATGAGAAATGAGGTTTAGGGTGGATGTTTGAACGCGGGATTACCCCTTTTGGGTTATGGCCAAGAGCAGGCCGGTCTTTAATCGAAGGAAATGTAGCCTGCCCGACACTTCCGGAGAACCATGCAAACTATTTTATACGTATCTAGGTTAAGTAAACAAATCCTATAAAATATGCGATCCATCTTCATTTCACTGGCCTTTGTAGCCTTGTTCGCAGGGGTTTCTTGTGGTCAAAAAAACAAAAACGCAAAGAAGACAATGACAAATCCTATCCAAACAGAAGGCCTGGAGCTTGCCACCTTCGGCACCGGCTGTTTCTGGTGTACCGAAGCTATTTTCCAAAATGTAGAAGGTGTCGAAAAAGTTGAATCCGGTTATTCGGGGGGCAAGGTGAAGAACCCGACCTATAAGGAAGTGTGCAGCGGCCTCACCGGTCACGCCGAAGTGATCCAACTTACCTACGACCCGAAAAAAGTGACCTATGACGAGTTGTTAGAGATCTTCTGGAAGACACACGACCCGACCACCTTAAACCGGCAGGGCAACGACGAAGGTCCTCAGTATCGCTCGGTGATCTTCTATCACAACGATGAACAAAAACGACTGGCCGAATTTTATAAGGCAAAGCTTATCCAGGAGCAAATATACGACCGGCCTATCGTCACGGAGATCACGGCTTTCAGTGTCTTCTACAAGGCCGAGGACTATCACCAGAACTACTACAACCTGAATGGTAACGCTCCCTACTGCTCCTATGTTATCACACCCAAGGTTGAAAAGTTTAAGAAGGTGTTTAAAGACAAATTGAAAAAAGAATAATTTTTTTTACGATCTGTGAAACCTACAGCCATGAGTAGCGTTAGTATTCTTGAGTAGAGTAATTCTTCTCATAGGTTTAGGTTTAGGTAACAAAAAAGCCCAGAGACGCTGGGCTTTTTTGCATTTATACCGTTGTGTAAATCGTTCTTAAATTTTCCTTAAAGCGAAAGCTTACTCAACCACAGAATATTTCCTTCTATACAGATTCTTCCTTCTTTTCTTTCTTATCCTTATACGATTCATCTTCTTTCTTTTCCAACGCGTGCAACTGCTGGTTCAACAAGTCGATGCGAATGAGAAGGTTGAGCACGAGCGCGTCTTTCACTTTCTGACTGGGATGGGTTTTCATCTCTTCCTTCAACACGCTATACATCGCTTCCAGCTGCTGAAAATCTTGTGTGAAGCCGTTCAGCCCTTCATTTTTTTGAAACTCGTCAATGAGCTGCACTTTTTCAGAGATCTGGTTGAAGTAGAAACGTTCCACATCCCTGAATTCGTTGGCCGCCATCTCGGAGACTGCGGGCTTGGCATTTGTTTTCTGGTATAACAGGTAGCCCGACAGCGCCATGAACACCACGGCCGCGGCGCGCCAGAGCATGAGCGAGTTCCAAACTGTCGTTCGTGAACTTTGTTGTGTGGCGGCATGGATGTTTTTCCACACCCGTTCAGACGGCTCCTTGTCGTCGAAGGCGGCGCGGTTCCGGTGTACAAAATCTTCCAGTTGATCTTTCATATGCGTGCTCGTTTTCGTTCGCTCGTCAGGCCCCGATGTCGGGGGTTATCTCAGGTGAACCTGGGTTAATAATTGTCTCAGCTTACTTTTTGCGCGGTTGAGCTGCGACTTCGAAGTCGACTCCGTGATGCCCATGATCTCGGCGATCTCCTGGTGGTCGTAGCCTTCCAACAAATATAGCGAGAGCACGGAGCGATAGCCATCGGGCAATTGTTCGATGCTCCGTTTCACCCGGTCAACCGTGAGTTCATTCCCATAGTCGGCGGGTGACTCCTCCTCGGCAACATCCCACTGTTCGTCGTCGGGTATGGCTTCGTGCTTCTTCTTGTTCAGCGCGTTGATGGCCTTGTTCACTACGATGCGTTTCAGCCAGGCGCCAAAGGTGGCGTCGCCGCGGTAGCTGTCGAGGTTGCGGAAGGCATTGATGAAGGCCTCCTGTAGCACGTCCTCGGCCTCTTCCTCGCTTCGCGTGATGCGGTAGCCAACATTGTACATGGCCTTGGCATACAGCTTATAAAGGCTATGCTGCGCCACGCTGTCGCCCGCCTTGCAACGCTCGATCAGGTCGTGGTGAATGTTTACTCCCGGTTGGTCCAAAACAAAAGACAGTCTTTTAATTTCTAAAGACCCAAGGTAAACAGAAATGGTTGCATGGAATGGCCGGGAAACGGGCTGTTATTCCGGATTGGGCAGCGGATCGGCATTTCTTACCAGCCCTTTCTCGGCGGCGATCCGGTGAAGCAGGGCCAGGGCCTCCTCCTTGTCGTTGCGGATATCGCCCTCCAGGATGGCCTCCTTGATCTGCTCCTTAATGTCGCCGATGATGCGGCCGGGCGGCAGGTTATAGATGGCCATGATCATGTCGCCGGTCACGGGCGGCTGGAAATTGCGGATGTTGTCCTTCTGCTCCACCTCGGCGATCTTCTGCTCCACGAGGTCGAAGTTCTTCAGGAACCGGCCCACCTTCTCCATGTTCTTGGAGGTGATGTCGGCCCGGCACAGGGTCATGAGCGCGTCGATGTCGTTGCCCGCATCAAAGAGCAGGCGGCGGATGGCGCTGTCAGTCACCTCCTTAGCCAACGGGATCGGCCGCAGGTGCAGGCGCACGAGGTTCTGGACAAACAGCATGTGCTCGTTCATGGGCAATTTGAGGCGTTTGAAGATGCCCGGGGTCATGCGGGCGCCACGGTCTTCGTGGCCGTGAAAAGTCCAGCCGTGGTCCTTGTCATAGCGTTTGGTGGCCGGCTTGGCGATGTCATGCAGAATGGCCGCCCAGCGCAACCAGAGGTCGCTGGATTCTTTGGCGACATTGTCGAGCACTTGCAGGGTGTGAAAGAAATTGTCCTTGTGAGCGCGGTTTCCCACGTACTCCACGCCGTGCAATGCCACCAGCTCGGGGAAGAACTGGTTGAGCAAACCACTGTGAAAGAGCAGCTTGAAGCCATATGAGGGTATGGGGCTCAGAATGATCTTGTTAAGCTCGTCCGTAATGCGCTCCTGCGAAACGATCTTGAGACGGCTGGCCTGGGTAGTGAGCGCCTGAAACGTGTCGGCCTCGATGTCATAATTCAGCTGAGAGGCAAAGCGGATGGCGCGCATCATGCGGAGTGGGTCGTCAGAAAAAGTGATCTCCGGGTCGAGCGGGGTACGGATGCTTTTTTTGCGCATGTCTTCCTGCCCACCGAACGGGTCGATGAGCTCGCCAAAATTCCGCTCGTTCAGGCTGACGGCCAGGGCGTTCATGGTGAAGTCGCGGCGCTTCTGGTCGTCGTCGAGGGAACCGTCTTCCACGATGGGTTTTCGGGATTCGGCGCGATAGGATTCTTTGCGGGCGCCCACAAACTCCAGGTCCATGTTGTCGAACCGGATCTGGGCGGTGCCGAAGTTTTTATAGATGGCCACGTGCACATCGGGCCCGAGGGCCTTGGCCACTTCCTGTGCCAGGCCGATGCCACTGCCGATGCAGACGAAGTCGATGTCTTTGCTGGGGCGCTTCAGGATGAGGTCGCGAACATATCCCCCCACCACGTAGGTATCCAGACCTAACCGGTCGGCTACAGCGCCGATGCGGCGGAAGACGGGGTGATCGAGGGAGGTGGCCAGGTTCATGTGTAGGACGAGAAAAATGTTTGGCCAAAGTTAGGTAACGCAGGGATAATAGTTAGCCCTCTAATTCCAGAATTTCCACCAGGGCTTTGTGTCGCCGGTTGCAGACGCTTTGCCGATTCGATCATCGTTCGAATCCGACGACGCCTGCGGCGGGGGCGTCTTCGTCAAAAGGCTATAGGTCTGCCCGATGATGTTTTGATCTTCATCCAGTGGATACGGCAACCCGCATTTTCTCATGAAGTCCAGCAACTGCCAATCTTCTCTGACGAATTCATCGTCGTCATAAGCCTTTTTCTCGGTTTCATCCAGGTCCCAACGAACCAGGTACTGGTCGATTTTAGCAGGCGACAATCCTGGAACATATTTTGCCACCACGCGGGCATCGCCATTCCAACTGTTGATCTCTTCGACGGCCATGTCTCCATCCCAATAGTCGGGCATGGTATTGAATTGGTCGACAATCTCGCCATTGACATACAATACATACATCCACAAATCGCCATCGTGCACATGAAATGAGAACACCGGGGCGTTTAATTCCCTGGACATAAATTCAGAAGATTGGTCCCTCTCCAAATATGCGGAGGGGTAAAAAATGGTCGTATTGTGATTTGACTCCTGGACGATGCAACAGTTGTCATGATCCGTCGTCAGGTGTTCCGGCTTTAAGCTACCGTCAACCGAATTTGCATAGTTTGTCAGGCTTTTGACCACCTCGTCTTGTGACTTACCAATTACTCCCGAAAGTGCAAGAAACATTCCCATACTATAGTGCTCGTTAGATGTGCCTGACATACTACATTTTAAACAACACGGCAGTGGACGCGTTGGCTTTTATTCTCCAAGATTCCAATCGTCTATCCCCCTGCACCACCAAGGCATCAATTGATTAGAATCTTTTAGTGGTGCTAACATTTCATGCCGAAAGCCGGAGGTAGATGATTTTTTTGCTTGCCACAAATACAGCGCCTGGCGTTTCGTCATGCATGAAAAGAAGGGCGCAGGACTGGCGATGAGCGGACAACCACTAAAGCTGTCAAAGCCTTCAATCATCGTCGTCGTCGCCGGCCAGGGGAATAACAAACGCAGCACGCTTGGGACCTGGAAATGGGGTCTCCCCTTTCAACCCATGCCAAAGCACTTGATTGAATTCGATGTCGTTGTTTGAATCTTCTTTGGCGAAGGAAAATTGTTCAGACTTTTTCTGCCATTGGTTGATGGCTACGTTTTTTTCGTCCAAACTTACTTTGGGTATAATGGCGTGAAAAGAAAAAGGTGCAGGGCTGGTGTTGAAACAAGACCACATTGGGGTGGCGGCGGCATCGTACTGGGTCATGGGCTCCAGGCCCAAGAGCAATTCCATGGTTCTTAACATAGAGGCTGTAGTGTAGAGGGTGTGATCCACTACATTTCTCTTGATGTATCCCCCCGCGAGATAGGCGGTACTACGATGCGCATCCACGTGATCGGCGCCGTTCTGTGCATCATCTTCTACAATAAAGACAACCGTCTCGTTCCAGATGGGACTTTGCGAAAGTGTCTCTATAAACATCCCTACGGCAAGGTCATTGTCGGCCACATGGGCATACGGCGACGGCCGGCCCAGGCGGACGCCTTCGGTGTGGTCGTTCCCAAACCGCACGGTGTTGAACTGGGGGACCTGATTGTTTTTTAACAACGACAAGAAATCTTTTTTCCAGACATAAAATCGCGACGTGTCGCGGATCTCCAAACCGTAGCTGGGGTAGGTCGGGCAGTTATGGCCGGCCAGTATGGGAATCGTGGGGCGTTGGTGTTCCATGAACTCTCCGTACGTGCGATACGAGACTCCGTACCGTGAACAGTTGTTCCAGATAAAACCGTTTTTGTTGTTGGCGATCTCGCGCTCACCTTCGCCCCCATAGGTTCCACCGCGCCCGCTGTAGCTGGAGGGCCAGGTCTTTTCGAGATAGTCAGTGGCATAGGCCCCCATGCTCCAGCTGTGCCCGTCGGCACTGACTTCGGCATTGACATAAAAATTATCGAGCAGCACAAAAGACTCTACCAAGGCATGTTGGTTGGGGGTATATTTTCTTCCGAAAAGAAGCAGCGTCGTGTCGCCATTCCCACCCTTCACATCGGCCAGCACCTGGTCGTAGGTCCTGTTTTCCTTGATGACGTAAAAGACATACTTGATGGGTGATTCTTTACCGGTTTTGATGGGCGCCGGCATGTCGACCGTATCGCGCCGGTATTGTGAATAGGGCGAATTGCTATAGACTTTACCCGTATATTCTTTCAACACTTTCGCCGAAGGTACATCGATGACACTCATCGTGCCCGTCAGCAACGAGCCGATATACTGCACATCGCTCCCCTCCTTGGTGATGCCACCATGGTGAATCACATCTTCTTTTTTTCGCACCGGCGAAGGGCCAAACGGGTTGGCTTTCGATTCAAACCCCTTGCCGTTGGAAACCCATAATTTTTTATTGACCAACCGCACACAGGTGGGATACCATCCCGTTGGAATAAAACCCATCGCCGAACTTCTCCCGGGTTTCGACACATCGAACACGGCGAGACAATTGTTATCGGCGTTGGCGATGTACAGCTTTTTTTCGGAGGGATCGTACGCCAGGCTATTGGTGGTGGATCCGCTGGGAGAATCCGGAAAGAGCGCGGCGTCGAGTGTTTCGATCACTTTTTTACTTTTACTGTCGATCACAGAAACGCTGTTGTCGTTGGCGTTGCAGACATACAGATACTTGCCGTCGGGGGTGAGCAAAAGTTCGTTGGGATTGTCGCCTACCGTGATCGGATTCTTCCAGATATTTTTTTCCAGATCCCATGTGAGGAGCTTGTCGCATCCCCAGCAGGAGACGTAGAGTTCTTTTTTGTCGCGGCTCAGTTTGCAGGCATAGGCCTCCGCTCCCAGTCCGAGTGTGTTCAGGATCTTTTTTGTTTTCAGATCGATCACATACAGTTTCTGATCTTCCCGGGTCACGACGTAAAGCCGTTGTCTTTTATCGTCCACCTCGATCCCGGCCGGTCCGATTTTCTCCGGCCATGGTTTGCCGAGTTTCAGCGTGTCGGTCAGTATGAGCTTGTCTTTTTGTAATGCGAATTGCAGGATCAGGTTGTCGTGTCCGCCGGAAGCAAAGAGATACTTTTCGTCGCTCGAGAAGGCAAGGCCGTACCACGATTTTGACACCACCACGGAATCAATCTTTTTTTGTTTCTGAAGATCGATGAGTTCGATACTTTGAGTGCCCTGCCCGTTGTTGGTCACGGCTAAATATTTCGAGGACGGGCTGACCACCATGTTCAAGGGCAAATCGCCTAGCGGAAAGGACGTGCCGGCGGGGGTGAGTTTCCAGCCATTGGGTAATAGCACGGGTTTGGGAAGCGTTTGAGCCAGCAACGCTTGCGCAGTGAAATACAGGGCAATCAAAAGAAACGACCGTGCCATAGCTTCACAAGAGTAGGTTGTTTGTAAAAGTAGCCTAAAAACATCGTAGGCGCTGTGTTTTTTACTTTATCGGTGTTTTACTATTCTGTTAGCGGGTGTGGCTTTGCGGGTGTTGATGGGGAGGGTTGTTGTTGGTGTGGTGCGCGTGGGGGGATGGTCGTAGCTGCGAAACTTGTTGGTGGGACACCAACAAGGGTGATTCCCTTGCTTTATAACTTAGGGTGAGGATTTAGGGTGTCGCTTGTCGATGGACAGTAGTAAGGTGATGGATACGGGTTGATGTCACGCGCGAATGAAGGTCATGGTAGTGACCATGGCCGCTACACTTGTTGGTGAAGAACACCAACAAGCGACGGCGCGGTGGCAGTGACTACTCGTTTCGCAGTGCTTTTGTTGGGTTGGAGTTGGCGGCCTTGAAAGACAGGTAGCTGATGGTGATCCAGGCGATGGTCAATACAGATAATCCTGCTACAAGGAAATTAACAGGGCCGATGGTGACCTTTTCTGTAAAGTTGTCTAGCCATCGCGTGATTAAGAGCCAGGTTATCGGAATGGCAATCACGAAAGACAGGAGAATCAATCCGACAAATTCTTTGGAGATGATCAGGATGATATTGCCTAGCGTTGCGCCGAGCACTTTCCGGATGCCTATCTCTTTTACTCTGCGCTCTACGGAGAACGACGTCAGGCCCAGGAGGCCGAGGCAGCCTACGGCGATGGCCAGGCCGCTGAAGATGCCTGCGACCTTGCCAAGTTGCGCGTCGGCTTTGTAGAGGCGCTCGTAGTCCTCGTCGAGGAAGGAATAGCGGTAAGGTAAATTATTGGTGAGCTCTTTCCATTTGATGCCGATCGATTTCAGGGTGGCCTGCATGTCGTCAGTCTTGATCTTTAAGGAGAGCGTTGAATAGGCGTACTTATTCACCTGCAGGATCAACGGGGCCACTTGATGGTGTAACGACTGGTAGTGGTAGTCTTTTACCACGCCGATGATCTGACCTCTCTTTCCGTTTTGATCTACTTTCTTTCCCAAAGCTTGTTCGGGCTTCCATCCGAAATCCTTCATGGCCGTTTCGTTGATGATAAAGGCCGTGGTGTCGTCGGCGGGGGAATCCTTTATGAAATTGCGGCCCGCGATGATCTCGATGCCATAGGCCGGCAGGAAGTCGCTGTCCGCAAAATTGGTGTTGATGTTGGAGGGCGACAGCTTGCCATCCTCCATTTCGATGGTGGCGTAGAGGTTGTTGGTGGGCTCGCCGGGAACGGTGCTACTGCCCGCCGCGGACAACACTCCCGGAACCTTGAGGATTTCTGTTTTGACCACGTCCAAATGATCCCGCACGTTGCCATCGCCATTATAGCGCAACAACAGCATTCCCTCTTTTGTGAACCCGAGGTCACGGCTGCGCAACAAGTCGAGCTGATCAAAGACGATCAAAGTGCCAGCCAGCAGCATAATGGAAATGACGAACTGAACAGACACCAGCATTTTCCGAAGGCCGTTATGACCAAAAATGGATTGTGGTGCACCGCGAAAGATCTGCAGCGGATGAAATCCGGAGATCACCAACGAAGGATATACGCCGGAAAGCAAGCCCAATCCCACCGCGATGATGAAAAACCCAGCCCAGATTGCCATCGAGCCCGGAAACAGGCTGAAGACAAGCGGTGTCTCAACGAGTGTGTTGAATACCGGCAAAACCAGTGCTGCAAGCAAGAAGCCAAAGAAGGTCGCCAAGGTGCTCACGATGATCGACTCGCCAAGGAACTGGTACATGAGCGCACGCCGTTGTGCTCCCAACACTTTGCGAAGTCCTACTTCTTTCAGTCTCCGCGAGGCCCGTGCCGTGGCGAGGTTGATGTAGTTGAAGCAGGCGATCAGAAGAATGAACAAGGCAATGATCGACAACGTGTAAATGTTATTCTGACTGCCGCGCTTTCCATTTTCCCACGATCGCGGCGTGGCCAGGTAAATGGACGTGAGGGGCTGCAGTGGAAGGTCTTCATAGTACATGCCGCCTTTTTCCATGTTGCTGGTGATGAAGGCGGGCATCTTCTCCCTGAGCTTTTCAATCTGCCCCTCACCTTCTTTTAACAACAGATAGGTGTGGAAGCCATTCCAGAACCACAGGTTTTTCATGGGCTGATCGACCTGGTCGCTCCAGGTGCGAAACGATACGAGCATGTTGAACCGGATGTGTGAATTTTCGGGCACATCGGCCATCAGGCCAGTGACTTTATATTCATCGCCGTTCATGTTCAGGGTTTTGCCCACGGGGCTTTCGTCGCCAAAGTATTTCTTTGCCGTGGGCATTGTCAACACGATCGTGTTGGGTTCGGTGAGCGCTGTTTTGGGATCGCCTTCCAGCAATGGAAACGAGAAGATATCAAAAACGGAAGAGTCAGACAGCAGGCAGCTTTCTTCAAAAATAGACGTCTCCCCTTTGCGCACGAGGAAACTCCACTCCTGCATCCGGACAAATTTCTCCACTTCCGGCATCTGGCTGACCAGCGCAGGGCCCATCGGCGGTGAGCTGGTGGATTGGAAGAGCATTTCGTTCTCGGTCCGCAGGTTTTCGACGATGCGGAAGATGCGGTCAGCCTTTTGGTTGAACCGGTCGTAACTCAGCTCGTGGTGCACGTAGAGGGCGATCAGCACAAAGGAGGCGATGCCGATGGCCAGGCCGAGGATGTTGATGATGGAGAAGCCCTTATTCTTAAGCAGGCTTCTGAAGGCGGTTTTTAGATAGTTGCGCAGCATGGAGAGGGTACTTTAGAAGTAGGAGAAAGTTACAAAACAGACCGGCTAAATTGACGTGTGGATCAATTTGGTCTCGATCACTTAGGGATGAGATGATGAAATCGGGGAAATAGTTTGATTTTGAAGGGAAGTTACGGCCTCTATTTATATTGCCTTCTCTTGACGCGATTCATCTTTATAAATTTCACACCAAGGCATTAGTTTCGCCAATTTCAGGACTTCATCCCTTGGAACTGATGTTCCATCCAAAATTATTTCTTTCAACTTCTTCATTTTGGAAATCCCTACCGGGATGTGGGTCAACTCTTTATTGTTTGCTAAATGCAGCGTGATCAACTCGTTAAGATTGAGGATAGACAAAGGAAAGGATTTCAATTTCGAGTTCCCAAGCATCAGTTCTTCTAAATTTTCTGGAAGCTCAGCATCAATACCTCCTGAAAAATTGTTATTTGAGATATTCAGATATTGCAATCTCTTCAAATTACTTAGGCCCTCTATCGTCGTTAATTTATTACCTATAAGACTCAACCTGGAAAGATTTGTTAAACAAGCGATATTTTTAATGCTTTTAAGTTTATTTCGATCAAACTCAACGTCTTCTAATTCTCTTAGGTCGCAAATATCTTCCGGTATTTCTTCCAGATAGGTTAACATAACAGACAATCGACGCAGGTGCTTTAGTTTGAAAATATCGCGTGGTATAGTGTCTGCCAGAAACTGATACATCGCAAAATGATCTATCCGCGCAGAATCAGGAAGCACATCATTCAAATGTTTAATATTATCCTCGATATCAAGTTCGCGATTTCTTTTTCTTTTTGCCATTTCTTCCGCAGCGTCTGGTTTGAGCTGTTCTGACGTAACAGAGGACGATGAGTCAGTTGGAACAACAGGTTGATTACCTCCAGGCTTACAACTTGATATCATCAATGCAATAACGCAATATCTCACAACCTTCGTACCGAGTTTCATAACCTATACATCTAATGACTATTCAACATACGCATAATTTATGCAAATTATGAACAGAGTTGTATAGTCGCTTTCAGGGCAACAAAAAAATCTTCTTTCCACGTAGCAGAGGAAAGTTCAACATCATGTCATTAAAGCGGAATTAATTTTAGAATGAAGCTATCCCAGCCGTGGCATTAGGATAAATTTATTTAACGATACATTAAGTTCAGAAAACTAGATTACTCACGACTGAACAATAGGGCGCTCTCAAACCAGACCACAATTTCATGTTAAAGAGCCATGATTCAATTGATTTGAACACTGATGGTTTGAACACTGATTATTCCGGCTCACGCCTGATTCCTTAATTCCAGAACCCTTCCTTACTATTAAACGTCGGACAAGGAATGAGCTTATACTTCTTCTTCACGCTCTTATTCGAAGGCTTCGAATTGAATTCATACACAATGGAGATCTCGTGTGCGCCGCCGGACGCGGTCTGCATTTCGGAGATGGTGAAGTCGTAGCTGTAGCCGATGGTGAGGCTCTTGAAGTACAAGCCAAGATACAGAATGAGGGCATCTTGCGAGATGCTATTGATCACCGTCTTTTGGAACGGCTTGCCGCGGTACCAAACGCCAACGGAGATGGGGTCCACGTGGTAGTTTAACCCGACGTCTAATTGCGAGAAGGTATTGCCCTGCATGCGGTAGATGAAGGAAGGCGTGAGGTAAGAAGCACGGCCTCTGTTGCTCGGACCGCCGCTAAGATCAAGACGAACCCCACCGTGAATAGCGGTTTTCATGCCCAGGCGGCTCACGTCGTTGAGCACGGATAGGTTGGGCCGGTTCATGTGCGCGAAAGATGCGCCGATCCAGAGACTTTTCGAATAGATCAGGAAGCCGGAGCCGAAATCAAAATAGCTCTGACGTCCCAACTTGTTCACGTCGGGGTCGAGGGAGATGCCGTCATATTCCAGACCGTCGCCGAGACGGAGCTTGGAGCGATCGAGGCCGTTGGTGCCATAGCCAAACGAGAGGCCGGGTGAGAACACGATCTTTTCGGTAAGTTTGATCTTGTAAGAATACAGCAGGCTGGCCGTTGTGGTGCGCCAACCGGCAGAACCCATTTTGTCTGTCGTAACCAGCACGCCAAAGCCACTGCGCAGTTCGTTCACAAAAATATCATACGAGAAAGCCGATGTCTGGAAAGCCTGGGGCAAACTGGGCCATTGGATCCGGTGGTTCAGCACGATGCGTTGCTGCGGCGTGATGCCGGTAAAGCCGGGGTTAAGGTATAGTGGCGCCTGGTAGTATTGCGAAAATTGCGGATCCTGTGCTGATGCCGTGAGCCCTGCGAAGACAAAAGCGATGAGTAAAAGTTTTTTCATTCCCGGTTAATCAAAATTCCTCGTTACAAAATTTCAAAATCAAAAAATGTATACCCTGGGATCGCTTGCATCCCAGGGTATCACAGGTTACCGTATCAATGTCACGTCGCCGAGCTTGGTGGTCCGCTGACCATCGGAGAGCCGTAAGACGAGTTTGTAGACATACACTCCCGCTGGCATGAGTCTTCCATTTTTGTCATAGCCATCCCAGCCGATGTTCTTATCCTTGCTTTCGAAAATGAGATTGCCCCAGCGATCGAAGATCTGCATGGCAAATTCCTCGACACCGCGGGTGATGGGCAGGAACACGTCGTTAAACCCATTGCCCGGCACGCCCCCAGACGATCCGTTGGGATTCGGCGTAAAGGCGTTGGGCAGCTTGATAAAGCCTCCATCGAGGGCCTTCACGTCTTGCTTGGCCGTGTCATAGCAAATAACGTTTCCGTCTAAGATGCCATCACCATCCACATCCTTGTTGCCGTTGTCGTAGCCGGCGATGAGGGTCACGGTGTACATACCTTCCTGTTTGTACACATGGTGAGGTTGGAATTCGGTCGATTGGTCGCCATCGCCAAAATCCCATTGGTACTGATCGTCACTAGCCCTCTGCGACTGGTTGAAGGTTGCCATTTCCGTGTCGGGCACGTAGAGCGGATTGGGTCGCAGTTGGAAGAGCGCCGATGGCACGTCGTATACTTCTATGCCCTTCTGATTTGCAAAGTCGGTCTGCCCGGTCGAAAGGAAACTGGCCGTGAGGTAAATGTCATACTTGCCGGGCTTCAGGATGCGGAAGACGGGCTCGCGCAAGGTGGACGTTGTCACCAGGCCACCCTGATCATACAATTCCCAATAGAACGTATCCGCTCCGGGCGACATGTTTTCGATCGTGATGTCTACCGGGAAACAAGCTGCCAGCGGCGTGGCCTTGAAGGCTGCTTTCAATAGCGGCAATTGGATATTGATCGGCTTGCTGACCGCGCTCACGCACTGCTTGTTGTCGATGTCGCGGGCGTCGATGTTGACGGCTTTGAGGATCACGTTCTTGACACCGGGTGAGAAGTAGTCCACCGTAAAGGGTCCTGCTCCGCTGGCGTCGGGCGGTGAGGCTTTGATGTCATCAAAGTCCCAGGTATACTCAAACTGCGTGGGATCGACGGGGGTCGAGTTGTTGACAAACTGCACGGTTGAGACACCGCCAACAAAAGGTGACGGAGGATCCGGAATGTTGCCGATGGCCGCGGTGATGCCGCGATATACTTTTACTTCTTTCTTGTATACATCGCTACATCCTTCGTTGTTGGAAGCTTCGTAGACCACTTCATACGTGATGGGGTTGGTGGTCGTGTTGTTGGTCATCACAAAATTGACATCGGGCAGCGGGCCGGTGCGCTCGTCAAGACGGTCGGTCTTGCCGATTTCGTGATAGTACCACTTGCCAATGTCCACCCCTTCCGACTGATCTTTGAAGCGGATGCTTTCGCCGCTACACAAGATAGGGTCGCCGGGTGTGATGTTGAGGGCCACCCGGGGGAATACTTTTATGGGATTGGTGCTGGAATTATCCGCACATCCGCTTCCCGGGTTGCTGGCTGTCAGCTTAACCGGATAAATGGTATTCGTTTGTGTTGATCCAGCGGTGAAAACATGGGATACCGTCCGTACGCCTAAACCGGGATCTCCGGGAGGGAGCGGCGGGAACACGTCCTTCGTTCCATCGGTATAGTCCCAGGTGTACGTCACATCCGGCTCGACCTTCCACTGAAACGTGAAGTTGCCTCCGGAACACTGCGCGTCAGGTGCCAATACCTGGAAGTCGGAATTGATTCTGATCACGTTGACGGTCACGGTCTGGGGTACGTTTTGTGCCACGCAGCCATTCAGATCTTTTACGCGAAGGAGCTTATAGGTCTGAGACTGTGCAAAGTTGGGAACGGTAATAAATGTATTGTCCGTACCAGCCAGGTTGATATACGTTGCCGACCCTTCCGAATAATCATATTCGATGGGCGCCTGACCGGTAGTGAGGCTGATGTTAAGTTGCAGCGTCAAACCTTCGCAAAGTTGTGACGGGCCGGAGAAAATGACTTCCGGTAAGGGGTTCACCGTCACTTTCACGATGTTGTCCTTGCCCTTGATATCGCAGGATATGCCGGTGCGCAACGAGACACTCTCCACCAATCTTCTGTAGTACATGGTTTGCGGTATCGCCGGAGGGTCGTAGGTCGGCCCGGTCTCCAAAGGAAGGATGTCAAAAAAGTCAGCATCGTTATTGGTAAAGGAAATCTGCCATTTGAATTTGTAGTTCCCTACGCCACCAGAAGGCGGAGCCAACTCCGTAAAAGCAACCGGATCGTCGCCCAAGCAAATGGCTTGAGGGCTACCGATAAAGCCAGGGCTGAATACGGGAGGATTACCGATAATGGTAGACGCCGGAAGCGACGGGCAGCCTTTTCCATCCTTGGCAATCATCGTATAGTTGCCGTCGAGAAGGTTGAGGAAAGTGTGACTGTTTGTGGCCGTGGTGACAATGACAGGATTTGCCGGGTCACTGGACTTTGTTAAGGTCAGCGTGTAATTCTGTGGAAGGTTACCTCCGGAGAATGTTGCGGCAATCTCGCCATCCGGATAGTCATGGCAGCTGAGGTTAAAACCGTTTGCATCTATCGCCGCAGCTAAACCATTGATTTCTACCTGTGTTGGCTGCACCAGCGTAACGGGGTTAGACGTCGTGGTACAATTGTGAGCATCGGTCACCCGCACATTGTAAGAACCAACACCCAGGTTGTCAAAGATGCCATCGTTATTGGGGTCGGTGGTATTCGTCTGCAACAAAAGGTATTGTGAGTAAGGCAATGTACCTCCTGCGGCTGCCGTACTGATGATCCCATCCTTGCCCAGGAAACAGGTGATCTGCTGATCGATATTTAAAACACTGGTCAGCGCCACCGGCTCAATAACGGGGATGATTTCTGAATATGTACATCCCTTTGAATCCTGCACCTCCACCGAGTGTCCAGCCGCAGCCAATGCAGGGAACGTATAGAAGGGTGTGCCGGCGTTGATAAACGGCCCACCGTCGATGCGATAAGAATACACCGGCGTGCCGTTGGTTACGGTTATGGTAATCTCACCGGAATTGTCGCCGTTACATTTAAGGTCCGTAACGGTCTTGTTGATGGACATGCTCGGATTCACCGTGTGCGTGACCGACACCACTTTCTTACAGTTCGTGGGGGTGTATACGACTTCCACGAACAATGGAATGCCATTCGTTACCACGTAGGCCGGCAGGTTGCCAGCAGGTATTGCTGCGGCGGGGCCAAGGCGTGGATCGGACGTATACCAGGTAATGGCGGTCGTAGGTGTTCCTGCATCGGGCGTGATGCTGATCTCCAGGGCTGTGAGATCAGCCGTGTAGGTTGTGCCACCCGGAGCGTCGGAGCAAACCGCCAACGTTTGGCTATTGGCCACAGGCGATTTCAATACGGTTACGGTAAAAATCTGCACAGGATTGTCACATCCATTGATACCTTCTTCTGTGGAAGGATTTTTTGCGCGGACTTCAAACGTCACAACACCATCCAGAGTAGACGACGTGTTCGTCAGAATCATGTTGGAGATGTTGCCCAGGCCCGCGGCGGGACTACCAATGTTTATGTTGGGGTCGTAGCTCTTCACCAGCCACAAAAAGTTTGCATCCGAATTGTTGGGCGAGGTGAAGGCCACATTCAGCGGATCTCCATTACACAAGTCAGGTACCACCACCGGATCGACATCCGAACGGGGGAAGATCGTAACCGTGACCGTGGTCGCCGGATTACCGGCGCATCCTAACGTGGAGCTATACGGAAGGATCACGTATTTGACGTCCTGGTTTATCCCTGTCGTGTTGACCCATGTATTATCATGAATGACATCATCGAGGTATAGCGTGGTTCCATCGGCCACCGGTATGGCGGAAGTCGGCGCTACGCCGGCAGGCACAATGATGTTGTTGATAATAAACCGGTCTGCCGGGAACGTGTTGGCCCGCGATATCAGCGTGATTCCGGTTGGTTCATCACTACAAATCATTTTATCAAGACCCGGGCTCAACTGAGGCTGCGGACGAACGGTCACCGTGATGATTTGCGGCGTACCCGGGCATTCCTTGGCACCAACCACACTGATGGGCGTTACCGTATAGCTAACCGGCAACGGAGAAGCCGACAAGTTTTCGAATATGTGGTTTTCAATAAAATTGGCAGGGAGATTGGTCTGCGGGAAAGTCTCCGGTGCATTTGGTGATACATACCCGAGACCGGCAGAATAAATAGCATCGCCAATGGTGTATTTGTCGATATCGACAGGACTTACCGGACCTGGCCCGGTTGATTTTGCAAAGACGATATTCGTTGGCGTATCACTACATACAGCCTGATCGTTATCGGCCATGATCGGTCTTTTATTGACCTGAACATCAAGGGTGGCCTCCGGACTAACGCACACGTTGTTTACTTCCGTCACGGTGAGCACAACATCTTCGTTTGAATACTCCACAAAGATATCGGGGAAGGTCTGGCCGCTACTGACAAAGGCTCCTCCGATCGAGTTGTCGGATTGCCTGCGGATTTCCCAGTTATAGTTGGATGCCGGGTTGGGCAACAAGATGTGGTACGGTATGGAGTTATCATTCTCACAAACCACATCGGGACCCGTGATGGTTGGTGCTACGGGCTGTGGAGATCTCAGAATGGTGAGCGGCACATCCGATGTGCTACAGCCATTCAATTCGATCCTTACTTTTATATCAGCAGAAGTAGGTGTCGCCGTGTAAGGGAACTGGAGCAGCACATAAAAGTCATTAACCGTACCGCCGGCAAAAACGATGAATTGACCTGGGCCCGTAGGGACAGTCCAATAATATTTAGCTCCAGGTACGCTGGTGACCTGGTAGGTTTGAACGGGCAACGTATTGACCGGTTGTCCGGAAGCGCCCATACACACCGTGGGGTCACCGATGATGGCCTGGTCGCTGGGGAGCATGTTCACCTGCAAGGTAAGCTTCACAATGGTCGGGCAAGTGGGCAACGTCATGTAAGTGACACGTGCAAATACGTCCTTGGTTCCCACCACGGAAGCGATAGGCGCTACAATGGGGTTAACATTGTTTTGAGCGTCAGCCAAAGTATTGAACCAGGCTACCGCGTTACCCGGAGTAGTTACTGCGTTTTTGAAGCGCGTGTCTCCGATCAGGTCAACGTTAGTGGTGGTATTGGAGCCCGGCGTATCCTCGCAAAGCGCAACGGTAGCGTCTTGCGCGCTGGGGAGTGGCCGAATGTTGATGCTCACGCTTCCGTCGCTGGTACATCCCGTGGCGGTTTCTTTAATGCGGGCAATATACACTTTGCCGTCGGGCACGTTCGTGAAAGGAACCGTGGGATCGGCCACCAACGTCCCCAAAGGCGGAGGCCCATCCTGATACCACTGTATCGTGCGGTTGGCGGCAGGAATGGAGGTGATGGCACTTTCATAGTCGGTGAGTAGCACCGTGGTGGTTATCGGTGCTCCGGCCGGGGCCACTTCACAAAGCAGCGGGGTCAGGTTGGAGGCATTCGGTGCGGTAATGCGGTTGATAACAACATCGTCAAAATCCGTACACAAGTTGCCGCCGGCGCTGGTGAGGGTCCAACGCACCGTGACAGAGTTGCCCGGGGCCGGCAGACCTCCAATGGTGGCATTGGGATCCGTGTCGTCCGAGATTGTAGCGCTTCCTGACACAACGGTCCATTTACCCGTCGCACCAAAGGGTGCCGGACTCTGAGCGTTCATCTGAACGTTATTTTCACAGACATTAAGTGGCGAGGGGCCTGCATCGGCTAGCGGCTTCCGGTCTACGTTGATGGTAAATTCCTGGTCAACCGCGAGACAACTGCTTCCGGCTTGCGGAATGGCCGTGGCTTTGATCTTTATTGGAGTGCCCGCCGTGTAATCAGCATCCGTGGCATTGTAGGTGGCCGTTAAGTTGCCACCGCCGGAGATAATGGTCACGATCGATCCGTTGCCCGTTACTACTGTAAAAGTCCCTCCCGAAGCGCCTCCGCCATACGTTCCGGTGATGGTTATGGGCGTGATGACTGCCGCGCCAGGCAAAAGACATATGCTATTGACGTCGGGAGCTGCTACCTGGGGCTTCTGGTAGAACGTTACTGTAACCGTGTTAAAAGCCGGGGGGCAATTACCACTGGTCACTCTCCATTCTAATACATAGGTACCATACACAAATCCAGGTCCGTTGAGGGTCACATCGGTGGTGGGTGAATTGGGGTCAACGATCGTAATGGCCGCGGCGGAACCGCTGGTAACTGTCCAAACGCCGGTACCGATCGTGGGTGCCGGCGCCGCCAGCGTCGCGGTCTCACCGCACGCATTAATGGGTGTCATGACCGGAAACGGGGTCGGGTTCGCACCAAAATCAATAACCACCTCGTCGGTGAATGTACATGATCCTGTAACGACCGTCCATATCATGGTGTACTCTCCTGCCAGCGTAGGGCTTCCTATCGTAAAGGCAGTATTTGGATCGTTGGCGTTTGTGGTGTACCCGGGGGCCGGTCTTCCTGCTGGAATACTGGATTTATAACTCCAGGTACCGGTTCCTGCCGTTAAGGTGGCGTCCATAGGCGCAGAGCTAAGCGACCCGCAAAATGCCTGATCTGTTCCTGCGGTCGGAGGCGTCGGGTTCGGGGTTATGATCACCGTTTGAATATTGCTAATCACGGTGGCGCAGGGACCGTTGTCCACCACAGCCCTGAATCGATAGGTTCCAGCCGTTAAAACGCCCGGAGTAATCGAACTGCCCGATGCGGGGCCTGCATAGGTATTGAACCCGCCTCCATTGATCTCGACTTCCCAGTGATCGATGGTACCCACATAGCCCGATAGGGTCAGAGGTCCCACCGAGGTTCCCTCGCAGGCATTGGGTACGCCGCTAAGCGTACCGGGCACCGTTTGATTAAAAACACGGACCGTAAAATCCCGGTCTATCCTACAGTTCGGATTGGACGTGTAGCGGCGGCTAACCCTCACGTTGCGGTCAACAAAGAGTTGACCGGGCGTAAACGTGACGGCCACATTAACGGTGGCCGAAGTAGCCGTGACCCCACTGATGGTAAGTCCGGGGTCGCCGGTAAAAACATACTCCGTGTTGCCACCAAAGGTAGTTGCCGCCGGGGCGGGCATGACCACGCTGAATGAATTGCCATCACAAATCTGCGCGGGGGGTGCCGTTGTCGGATTCGGAACGGTGAGCACTTCGCGAATGGTCCTGGTCATTTTTACAGCCGGACTTTCGCAATTCAATGCGTTGGCTACGTTGGGCCTATAGGTTGCCCAGACAACATAATTGCCCGCAGTGGTATTGTTGGAATAGCCTGGTACGGAGGATACGGGTAAAGAAGTCGAAGTACCAGACGAGATTGGTGTGCCCGGCGCATCCGGGCTGCCCGGAACGTTTCGATACCAGGTGACGAGGTTTCCGCCGGGAACGCCCGTCACGTTGAAGTTGCCAGGGGTGGTTCCGTTACAAACCGTCTGATCGGTCCCTCCGGGCGCTGGTGGTTGATCCACAATACGGATCCGCGCGGTCTCTATGACGGGAGGCCTGACGTTGTATGGATTACAGGTGTTCCAATAATTCATCGTGATCTCGAAGATCTCGCCCACCTGTGCCGTTGCCGGCACGGTAATGATCTGCGTGGTGGACGTCGGGAACCCCGAATTTGTCACCGTGGCCGGTGAAGCATCTACTGCGCCGTTGAAAGGAAATGCGCGTGGCGTACCGCCGATTTTGACGGCACCAGTGATGTTGGAACCACCTGTGCCATAGATAAATTGTCTCCAGCGTTGTTTGTCGTTCGGGCCTAGCACGAGGTCGGGCGGCACGCAGTTGAGGATCGAGCGGTCGGTAAAGGTAACGTTGGTTTCGACACCGGCGCAAACCAGGTATTCGTTCACGTTGGTCAGCGTCTCCAACAGCGAAAGCCTTCCCGTGTTCTCATCGTCAGTGTTCCAGCGAACAAAGCGTGGCGGTGTTCCCAGGTTAGCAGCGCATACTCCACCGTTGAAAACGAGACGAACATCCGGACGGTATTCGCATTTTACTTGGCCTCCGTTGGGAGGGAAAAAGTGCGTCGCAGACGCGAAATACCGACCGGTAGCAACCTTTGAAGCCGGTACTCTTTGCGGCGCTGATCCGTCATCCCAATTTATCTCATATTCAATGATGGCGGTGCCGCCGGCATCGTCGACATTGTTAATGTCAATTTCAATCAGGCCAGGAGTTATGGGACTGTTGGCACATGTCGTACCGTTATCGCGGTTAGCAATAGCGCCAGTGAAGATACCTGAAGTGTCCAAACCGTTACAACCTTGCGAAAACGCCTCAAAAGAAAATAGATTGAGCGCGGAGACAATAAAAACAAGCCAAAAAAATGGTCGACGTAGAAGTTTAGGCATACGCAAATGCGTTTAAAAACTGCGAATTAACAGGTGTTGCCGATTAAGCCAAAGACTTACCTTTTTCCTAAACTATAGACAACCCTGTATCCGTATTAAAAAATCAAAGTAACCCAACCAGGTTAAAAAGTGTTCTCTTAAAAATTACTTCTGCTGATCTCGGCCTGGACTTACAGGCCGGTCGTTGCCGGTCTCACGATAAAAAATTGCGCTCATCCCTTCAACCCTGCGAAGCGTCCACGCGAAGCCCGCTCACATACTCCACCCAACGTCATCGGCGTAGACAAAAAGCAAATGTAGTAACTTTTGGCAAACCCCCGACCGGGACCATCGCCAATCCGGCAGGCTCCCGATAGAGCCGGTGAATTCCCCGCGGGATTCGGGAAAACCTTCCGAATAATCCCTTGTAGTTTGAACCGATACCCCTACCTTTGCCCCCGATTTTTTACGCCTTTTTCAGATCTATGTCAACCACTGCCAAGTATATCTTTGTTACCGGAGGCGTTACATCCTCCCTCGGAAAGGGCATTATCGCCGCCTCCCTGGCCCAATTGCTCCAGGCACGCGGTTTTAAAGTCACCATCCAGAAATTCGATCCCTACCTCAACATCGACCCTGGCACCCTCAACCCCTACGAACACGGCGAATGCTATGTGACCGACGACGGGGCTGAAACCGACCTTGATCTGGGCCACTACGAACGTTTCCTCAACGTGCGCACCTCCCAGGCCAACAACGTGACCACGGGCCGGATCTATAACAACGTTATTACAAAGGAGCGCAAAGGCGAATACCTCGGCAAAACGGTCCAGGTGGTCCCCCACATCACCGACGAGATCAAGCGCAACATCTACCTGTTGGGCGAAAGCGGCGAGTACGATTTCATCATCACCGAGATCGGCGGCTGCGTGGGCGACATCGAGTCACTTCCTTTTATTGAAGCCGTACGCCAGGTGAAATGGGAACTGGGGCCCAACAGCTCCATGGTGATCCACCTGACGCTTATCCCCTACCTTAAGGCGGCTAAAGAGCTGAAAACCAAGCCTACACAGCACTCCGTGAAAGAATTGCTTGAAGCCGGTATCCAGCCCGATATATTGGTCTGCCGCACGGAAATGCCCTTGCCGATGGATATCCGCAAGAAAATGGCCCTTTTCTGTAACGTACACCTCAATTCCGTTATCGAAGCCATGGACGCCGACACTATTTATGATGTGCCGATCCTGATGCGCAAAGAGAAGCTGGACGAGCGCGTGTTGGCCAAACTGAAGGCTACATCCAAAGAAGAACCGGTACTGGAACAGTGGAAGAACTTCCTGGGCAAACTCAAAAACCCCGTCAACGAAGTGAACGTGGGGCTCGTTGGTAAATACGTTTCCCTGCCTGATGCCTATAAGTCCATTGCCGAGGCGTTTGTACACGCCGGGGCGGAGAACGATTGTAAAGTGAACGTAAAATGGATCTCGTCCGAAGAAGTGACGAAAGAATCCGTGGAACATATATTGAAAAACCTGGATGGCGTGCTGGTAGCGCCCGGTTTTGGCGAGCGCGGCCTGGAAGGAAAGATCGAGACCATCCGCTATGTGCGGGAAAATAAGGTACCCTTCTTTGGGATCTGCCTGGGCATGCAATGTGCCGTGGTGGAGTTTGCCCGCAACGTGCTGGGCCTGGAAGCGAGCTCCACGGAGCTGAACCCCAAGACCAAGAATCCAGTGATCGACATGATGGAGGAGCAGAAAAAGATCACCATCAAAGGCGGCACCATGCGTCTGGGATCTTATGATTGCAAGCTCAAAAAGGGCACAAAAGCCTATGCCGCCTACGGCGAGAGCTTGATCCACGAACGCCACCGCCACCGGTACGAGTTCAACAACAAATACCTCGACCAAATGGAGCATGCCGGCCTCAAGGCCGTGGGCGTGAACCCCGAATCGAACCTGGTGGAAGTGGTTGAATTAAAAGACCATCCCTGGTATGTGGGCGTTCAATACCACCCCGAGCTGAAAAGCACGGTGCTGAACCCCCACCCCCTGTTTGTAAAATTTGTAGAAGCTGCGCTTGAGCATAAGAAAATAAAAGCCTGACCCTTCTCGTCTCTTCCCTTGCGCCTTTGCGAACATCCTGGATACCGCGAAGACACAAGACGCAAAGAGAGGGCGCTAAGGTCTGTTATCTTGAAAATTGAAACACGAACGTAGAAATGGATAGAAATTCCGCCATTGGCATTACTTTGATCGCAGCGTTGTTGCTGGTTTACTTTTATTGGTTCTCGCCCACGCCCAAACCCGTGGCCCAGAACGTGGAGCCCACCGTCCAAACCGAAACAAAACCGGATACCCTAAGACGCATTGAAGCCGTTCCCGACAGCGTGCTGGCCGCCACCTATGGCGATCTCTCCACCGCCATGAAAGGCGAAGAGACTTCTACCCTGCTGGAAAACGAAGACCTGAAAATAACCTTCAGCAACAAAGGCGGTCTCATCCGCGAAGTAGAGTTGAAGAAATTCAAAACCTACAGCCAGCAAGCCTTGAAGCTGATGACACCCGATGCCTCAAGCTTCAAACTGAAAACCATCTATCAGGGAAAAGACCTTGATCTTTATGGCTTATACTACACCCTAAGCCAGCGCAAGAATGCCGACAGCACCGAGGTGGTCTATACGGTAGCCCTTGCCAACGGAGCCAAGATCGAGCAGATCTACAGCATTCCGGCTCAAGGCTATGAGATCGGATACAAGCTGCGCACCGAAGGGCTGAACGAGCAACTGGCCGGCGAGAATCTGTTGCTGCAATGGAAAAGCACCGTGCTCCCCATTGAAAAAGATCTGACCGATACCCGTATCAATACCACGATCACCTACTATGCCGACGGCAGTTACAACGAACTGAAGCCGCGCTCGAAAGACAAAGAGTCGGAGGCCATTGCCCAACCGTTGAAGTGGGTGGCCGTGAAGGAGAAATTCTTTCTCTCCTCGATCATCGCGAAGACGGCTTTTGTCGGAGGTAATGTAGAAACCTCTATTGACAATGGCGACAGCTCCGTGGTGAAGTATGCCAATATCGACCTGCAAATTCCGAAGAGTCAACTGACCGGCGGCAAAGCTGATTTCAAATTTTACTTCGGCCCCAACGACTACAAAAAGATCGGCAACGTGACGGAAGGTTTCCGCAAGAACGTGTACCTGGGCTGGCCCCCGGTGTATTGGATCAACAAGTTTGTCATCTTCCCGGTATTCTATTTCCTCACGCGCATTATCTCCAACTACGGGCTCATCATCATCATCCTGGTGTTGTTGCTCAAGCTGGTGCTGTTCCCGCTGTCGTATAAGTCCTACCTCAGCATGGCCAAGATGAAAGTGCTGAAGCCGGAACTCGACGAGATCAAAGCGCGTGTGGGCGAGGACATGACCAAGGTGCAACAGGAGCAGATGAAACTGTATTCACAAGTGGGCGTCAATCCCATCAGCGGTTGTATCCCGGTGTTGTTGCAGATGCCGTTGATCTTCGCCATGTTCTATCTGTTCCCGGCCAGCATCGAGTTGCGTCAGCAGCCTTTGCTGTGGGCGGAAGATCTTTCGACCTACGATTCGTTGATCCATCTTCCGTTTGTGGTGCCCTTCCTGGGCAATCACCTTAGCCTTTTCACGCTGTTGATGACGGCCTCGACCCTGATCTACACCTGGCAAAACAACCAGATCTCGTCTGTTCAGGGACCGATGAAATCCATGTCCTACATCATGCCCCTGGTGTTCCTGTTTGTGTTGAACTCGTTCTCTGCCGGGCTCACGTTCTATTATTTCATTTCCAACCTGGTGACGTTCGCCCAGCAAGCCATCATCAAACGGTTTGTCGATGAAGACAAAATCCGGGCGATCATGGACGAAAATAAAAAGAAAAATGCAACGGGTGGCGGCAAGAAATCCAAGTTCATGAGCAAGCTGGAAGAAGCGATGAAGTCCAGTGAAGAAGCTCGCCGCAAAGCGGAAGAAGAACGGAGGAATAAGAAAAAATAATAGTCGCATCACGCGAAGTGGATACCTCACATGTCAAACATGTGAGGTATTTTTTTTGCTTTGCTATTGGAAACCGGGCGTCAGGCAAGAGAACGGCGTTTCATCATGACCCTACCCGAAACGCAGATCGCCGTGGCCGGCATAGGTGTAGAGACGATGAACAGAGACACGTTTCCCGCGACCGCGGACGACGATTAGCAATCGACAGTTGAGTGGCATGATCGGGCATCGATCAGAAGATTATTTTTCAGTATCTTATGTCTGTATGAAAGGGATTTTCCTGGTTGCCTTTTTTTTCGCAATGGTCCTGTCGTGCCCGGCACAGTTTGTGTCGGTCGAAGACAGCCTGGAGGCTTTGGTGCCTCGCCTGCGCGGGCGGCCGTTGGCGGATGCCTTCAATGCCATCGCCGAGGAAAACATCCACTCCGATCTGGACAAGCTCGATCGCTACGCAGGTCGGGCCGACAGTCTTTCAAACAACATCCACTATCCCGAAGGCGCGTTGCTGGCGCAGATCATCAAAGGGTTTGGCCTTTACTGGCGTGGACACCTGGCCGAAGCCAATGCCGCGTTTCAGAAACAGTATCCCACGGCTCTGGTCCTGCAGTTCAGCAAAGGCATACACATGAGCCTGAACGGACTCTTCATCACCTCGCTTCGAATGGGCAAGGTGAAAGAACCCGATAACTATATCCAGTGGGGATTGCAGCATGCGGCAAAAATTTCCGACCCGGCAGAGAAAGTTTTTTATATCATCCAATGGAATGATGACCGGGCCGAGTACTACTCCCACCTCCACGAATTTTCCAAAGCCCGGCAACTGATGAACGACAACCTGGCCTCTGCCCGGCGTCATCGTGCGGGCGCGTTTTCGCAGGGCATTTGTCTGCTCAGCCTGGGCCGGTTGGACGAGCTGGAGCGCCGCACCATACCGGCCATCGATCACCTGGAGCGCGCCATGTTGCAATTCAAGATCGCCCGCAGCCGTCATTTTTATATGGCGTGCCAATTCTACCTGGCCAGTGTTTATGTTTTGGACGGCCACGCGGAAAAAGCCATCCAGATTTATGAGGGCCTGATCGCCGACACGGAAAAGCGGAGCTATAAGATCGGGATGGCCAACGCCTATATCGACCTGGCCGGACTGTATGTGGCCCAAGGGAAATTTGCGAAGGCCATCACGCTGCAGATGAAGGCCATCCAGTTGTTCCAGGAACTTAACCGCGTCACGATGTTGATGAGCACCTGGGAAGCGTTGGGCAAAACGTATATGAAACTGGGCAATTATCCGCAGGCCATCTCCTATTTCCGCCAGGCCATCGACGCATCGAAAAACAACAATCCAACAGAGGCCTATGCCGTGCTGTCGGAACTGTATATTCTTTTAAGCCAAACGTCGCTGCAGTTGAACGACCAGAAGGAAGCCGGACGCTATGCGCGCATGGCCCTGGCGCTTCCCCTGGAAAACAAAACCATCACGCTCTCCACGCCTCCCCTCAACAACATGGCGCGCGTGTACCTGTGGTCTCAAATGCCCGACAGCGCCGCCGTGATCCTGGACACGCTGTCGCGTCACCTCGGCCAATTCGAGTCGACACAAGAACAAGCCATCTACTACAACTCTGTGGGCGAATGGCAACGACAACGCAAACATCACGCACAAAGCCTGAACGCTTTTGAAAAAGCCCTGGCGCTTAGCAAAGTGTTGCATTATGCCGACGACGAGATGATTGCCCTCAAAGGACTGTATGAAGAACACAAGGCCATGGGACACCCCGATGTGGCCCTGGACTACCTGAAGACCTATCACGCCATGAAGGACTCCATGTATTCCATGGCCACCTCCAACGAGATCACCGACGTTATCATCCAACATCAAACCGCGGAAAAAGATAAGGAGCACGCCATCCTGGTAAACAATGAACTGCTTCAAAAGGCAGACCTGCGCACGCGAAGCATCACGTTGATCATGGTAAGTGTGGTGCTGTTGTTCGTTTTTCTGCTGGGCCTCGTGCTGGTCCGCGCCAACAAGATCAACCGGAAAAACAACCAGGTCCTCCACGACAAGAACCAGGAGATCGCCGTGCAGAACGAGGAGATCATGGCGCAAAACGAAGAGATCGAATTGCAACACAACCGGCTGAAGCAATCGCTGCACGATCTGAAATACACGCAGGCCATGCTGATCCACTCCGAAAAAATGGCGTCGCTGGGCCAACTCACCGCCGGTGTGGCGCACGAGATCAACAACCCGGTAAATTTCATTTCAAACGGTGTGGAAGGATTGATCCAGCAAACAGAAATCCTCGTCTCCGTTTTGCAGCACTATGAAAACGCCGCCCCACAACTACCACCGGAAAAAAGAGCGCTGATCACGGCCCTGAAAACGAAACTTGGATTCGACGACACGCTGGGCGATATTCAGGACCTGACCAAACTGATCAAGACGGGCGTGGAACGCACAACCCATATCGTGAAAAGCCTGCGGACTTTTTCGCACGAAGGACAAAAGGCCTTTAGCCTGGTGAACCTGAACGAACAACTCGAGGCCACGCTCATCATGACCCAAAGTGAAGTCAAAGGCCGGATTGAAGTGGTGCGCGCCTACGATCCCCAACTGCCACTGGTGGAATGCAACATCGGCGAGATCAACCAGGTGTTCATGAATACGATCATGAACGCCATCCAGGCCATCCGTGAAAAGGGAACGATCACCGTGACCACGCAACAGCTCGCTGGCGGGCGAAAAGTGCGGGTGGAAATTGCCGACACCGGCCCGGGCATCCCAAGCGAACTGAAACACCTGATCTTCGATCCATTCTTCACGACCAAGGAAGTGGGCAAAGGCACAGGATTGGGCCTGGCCATTTCCGCCACCATTGTCGAAAAGCACCAGGGACAGATCACCGTCGAAAGCGAAGAAGGACAGGGTGCCCGCTTCATCATTGTCCTTCCTACAATACAATCGCCAACCGTGACGCGGCTCGCGCCGGATGTGGAATGAAACGCATTGTTTTTTGCGAGCCAACTACCCACGCCTCTCACTGGTCCATGAACCGGTGTGTTTACCTGATCCTTTTTCTAACCCTCACCGCCCCCGGTTACGCGCAATTTATTTCCGTGGAAGACAGCCTGGAAACACGGCTGCCGGATCTGCAGGGCAAAGCGCTGGCCGACGCCTATAATGTCATTGCCAAAGAGAACGTTTACTCCGACCTGGACAAGCTTGACCGATATGCCGACAAAGCCGACAGCCTCTCGCAACGGCTTGGGTATGCGAAGGGGCGGTTGTATTCGCGGATCTTTAAAAGTCACGCGGTCTACTGGCGTGGCCATTTGCCGGAAGCACAGCAACAATTTGAGCGGGAATATTCGGAAGCGCTCGCCCTGAATCTGAGCGAAGGCGTTTACCAGAGCCTGGAAGGCCTCTTTATTGCATCGCTACGACAAAATCAGGTCCCAAAAGCCTATGCAGCGCTACAGGCCGGCTACCGCTATGCCCGGCAATTGACCGATCCGCAGGAACGTGACCATTACATCATTGCCTGGAACATCCTGGCGTATAATTACGACGTCCATATCAATGAAATCACGAAAGCCGGCAAGAACCTGGTGGATAACCTGACCTACGCCGAGCAGCATCATGCCGGCCACTGGGCCCTGGGGATGTCGCTGAAAACACTGGGCGACTACGAATACCGGGTCAGTCGCTACCGGTCGGCCATCGACTATCTGGAGCGTGCGCTGGAGCATTTGCAGATAGCGCGCGAACGGCATCACTACCTGGCAACCCAATACCTACTGGCCGGACTCTATGCTATCAGCGGAGAACCCGACAGGGCCATAGCCATCTATGAAGGCCTGGCCGCACAGGCCGAACGACGCGGTTATAAAATGGGCGTCGCGGAGGCGAAAGAGAGCTTGGCCGATCTGTATTTCCAGCAGGGCAAATTTGCCAAGAGCCTGGACCTCCAATTAAAGGCCATCGACATCTATGAAGGGATTCAACGTCATCTTCAACTGATGCGGGCCAGAGAAAAACTCGGAAGAACCTACATGAAACTAGGCGATTTTCAGGAAGCTGCTGCCAATTTCAAACAGGCTGTGGCGCACACGAACAACGCCCTCACCGGCGAATCCATTGAGGTGTTGACGGATATCTACACCCTGTTGAGCCAGAGCTCGTTCCTGCTGAACAACCGGCAGGAAGCTTTCCAATATGCCCGCAAAGCCCTGGCCCTCGAGAATAAAACATTCGAATATCAGGTTCGGTCCCTCAACAACATGGCCGGCCTTTATTTGCAATACAACATGCCCGACAGCGCCGCGCTTCCGCTGGCCACGTTAACCCGGAGTTTCGCCAAGATCGAATCCAAAGAACATCAAGCCAAATATTTCAATGCCATGGGCGAATGGCACCGGCAACGGAATGACTATGGGCCGGCGAAGGAAGCATTTTCGAACGCCATGACCCTTGCCCGCAAGGCCCACTATGCCGACGTGCAACTGGAAGCCCTCGAAGGACTACGCCAGGTTGAGGAGGCTCTGCACCATAGCGAAGCGGCCCTCTCCTACCAGGAAGCCTACTCCGCCCTGAAGGACTCCATCTACTCGATGACCGCTGCGAATGAGATCACCGACATCATCATCCAATATCAGGCTGCAGAAAAAGACCGTGAGATCGCCCTGCTAAAAGATCGCGAACGCCTCCAGGCTGCAGAATTGCGCACGCGCGAAATTACTTTGTGGCTGGTCAGCATCGTGTTAGTGGTGGCTTTCGCCCTGGCCGTGGTGTTGATCCGGGGCAACCGCGTGAACCGCCGAAACAGCCGGGTGCTGCGCGACAAAAACCTGGAGATCGCCTCGCAAAACGAGGAGATCCGGTCACAGACCCAACAAATCGAGCTCCAGCGCGACCGGCTTCAGGAATCGTTGCACGAGTTGCAACACACACAAGCCATGTTGATCCATGCCGAGAAGATGGCCTCCCTGGGTCAGCTCACGGCCGGCGTGGCCCATGAGATCAACAACCCGGTGAACTTCATCTCCAACGGCGTGGAAGGCTTGACACAACAAATCGATGTTGTCATTGCCGTGTTGAAAGGATATGAAACGGTCATCGCCGACTTGCCGTCAGAAAAATATGCCACCTTAAAAGATATACAACACGAAATGCAACTGGCAGAGGCGCTCGCCGACCGCGAGGCTTTGACAAAATCGATCAAGACCGGTGTTGTACGTACTACCGAAATCATTAAAAGTCTGCGCACCTTTTCGCACGAAGGCCAGAAGGGCTTCAGCCATGTGGACCTCAACGAGCAACTGGACGCCACGCTGCTGATGACGCAGGGCGAGATGAAGGATCGCATCACGGTCGTGAAAGACTACGACCCCGGGCTTCCGCGAGTGACGTGCAACATCGGAGAGATCAACCAGGTGTTCATGAACATCATTTTGAACGCTATCCAGGCCATGCATGGAAAAGGCACCCTCACGGTCGTCACCCGCGCGCAGCGGGTGGCCGAACAGCAGAAGATCTTTGTGGAAATTGCTGACACGGGGTCAGGCATTCCACGGGAACTTTGGCACAGGATCTTCGATCCGTTCTTCACCACCAAAGAAGCGGGCAAAGGCACGGGCCTGGGTCTGGCCATTTCGGCCAACATCATCGGCAAACACCATGGCGAGATCAGGGTAGACAGTAACGAGGACGTGGGCACACGATTTACTATTGTGCTGCCCGCCACACAACCGGTGGCCGCCACACAAGCCTTACAAGAAATGGATGAATGAAGCGCCTGCTAAAAACGAAGGCTTAGAATTTACGGATAATGAATTCCACGCGCCGGTTGAACTGCCGGGTTTCCTCCGTGTCATTGCTGGCGATGGGCTTTGCGCCGCCATATCCTTTGCCCGTGATGCGTTTACTTTCCACCCCTTTCGAGATGAGATAGGCACGCACTTTGTCGACGCGGGCTTGCGAGAGCTTCACGTTTTGC
This sequence comes from Chryseolinea sp., assembly GCA_036525235.1. Classification (GTDB taxonomy): domain Bacteria; phylum Bacteroidota; class Bacteroidia; order Cytophagales; family Cyclobacteriaceae; genus Chryseolinea. The sequence goes on from DATDAV010000151.1 coordinate 55,386, forward strand.
GCGGGGATACCGCGGTTATCCGTGTGTCCGGCCAGCTCTATTTTTACTTTTGGATTGGTCTTTAAGAACGAAACGACAAGGTCCATTTCCGGGTACGATTGGGCGAGCAGGTTGGTAGTGCCTTGTTCGAAAAGGAGGTCTTTCAGGTTCACCGTCACACCCATTGCTACGGGCTGAAGTTTAAAATTCATTTCCAGCTCCTTCATTTCGTAGGTGTTCACATTCAGCTTTTCCATGGTGCTGATGTAGCCGGGGGCTTCGATGGTGATGTTGTATTCGCGGGTGGACGGGATGACGATAGCGTAGCCGTTGGCCACCGTGGCCTGTACGGTTTCTGATTGTTCCGGCGAATAAAAAAGTACACTCGCCTGCAGGTCTTCCCCGGTTTTGGAGCTGGTCACTTTGCCGTGGACGCGGATGCGTTGGTCCTCATTGAACGAACGTGTGAGGGCTACGATCTTCGTCACTGTATCGGGTGCGTTGTGCAATGCGGCAACGATGGTGCTATCCCTGTGGACGGGATCATTGGAAATGAACAGCTCAATGTTGGCGTAGCCGTCGCTGTTGTGTGTGCTGGTGTAAATGGAGAATCCGGTCTTGTCGTAGTTGCGGAAGTATTCTTCGCGGCCCTCCGTATTAAAAGGCGAGCCAAGGTTCACCGGCGTAGTCCACGAAGTCCAGGTGTCATCGAGACGGCTACTGGAAAAGATGTCAAAGCTGCCATAGCCTTTGCGGCCGTTGCTGGCGAAATAGAGCGTCTTGCCGTCGGCGCTCAGCGAGGGGCTCAGTTCCTGGAGTTGGGTGTTGATGGTATTGCCCAGGTTCCGGGGCTCCGACCATTTGCCATCGGCGCCACGCAACGTCACATAAATATCTTCCACACCACGGGTGCCATAGGTCTCTGCGGAATACACAAAAACCGATTGGTCGGCCGACATAAATCCCGCCAGGATATCGGACTTGTTCTGAAAATAAGGAATGGTGATGTTCTCGGGTCTGGACCAACCGTTGCCGGTATTGCGCGAAACGGCGATCCCTTGTGTTCGCGACGCATTCCCGGAAGGATCGTAGTGATTGACCAGAAAGAGCTGACTTCCATCAGGAGAGAATCCGGCGACGGCATTGTAGCCTCTGTCGTTCAGGACCGGACCGGCATGCACGGGTGCCGACCATTGCCCGGTTTCCGTGAGCACCGACACCCAGATATCGCCCGGATCTTTGACTCCACCAGAGTTAGCCGGATGACCGGCCACTGTAATATAAAGGCTCCTGCCGTCGGGACTGACGACAGGGTTCAGTTCGTCCTTGGGTGTGTTCACCAGTTGGAGCGACTGACGCGTTAATGGCTGTGCGGAAAGGGTTTGGAGGACGCTATAGAACCCGATAACAAAGATTGCTCTCATGAATGTTTTAAAACAAAGCTGCAAATATATACAGACCCTCCTAGATCGCCCCTACCACCTATATATTCCAAGCTACTTGCTTACCCAGCGGTTTCCTTTTAGCGTAAAGCGCCAGGGAAGTTTCGCGTCTTCGCCGGCATAGTCGATGCCGATGCGAGGACTGGCTTCAATATTCTTCGAGGGGGTCTTTCGGCCGAAGTCTTCAATCCAAACTTCGCTATCCAGCAAAAACTTTCCATTCCACTTTCTGTCAATGCCCAATGCTTTGGTCAGTTTGCCGGGACCGGAGGTAAGATGAAATGGGTTGGTCAGTTTACCCCGGCGTGTCTTCATGATCTCCACACCTTCCAGGGGTTCGATCGCCCGGATCAGCACGGCGTCGGCAACGTCGGGCCGGTTGGTAACAACGTTGAACAGGTAGTGCATGCCATAGATCAGATAGACATAGGTGTGACCGCCCTTGTCGAACATGACGGCATTGCGTGGCGTCTTTTTGGCACCCTGGGGGCCATAAGCATGACTGCCCCGCTCCTTCCAGGAATAGGCCTCCGTTTCCACGATGATGCCTCCCGTGACCTCGCCGTCGATCCGGGTATACAAACCTTTGCCCAGCAGTTGACGGGCGATCTTGACGACGTTGGTCTGTTGATAAAAGCTTTCTGGTAGCTTCATACGGAGACTGATCGGGATGTGAAAAGATTGTCTAAATTTGACGGCTAAAATTTAAACAACTAACCTTTTTATACCACCAAAAATCCACCAGCTCATGAAAAAAATTCTAATGATCGTTGCCCTGGCATGTTTTAGCCTGATTACGTACGCCCAGGTGCTTACGCCATCCGCCAGCCCGGCCGGATCGGTGTCTGCCACCGTCGGACTCACTAAAGTGAAAGTTGACTACTCCCGTCCACGCGTGAAAGGCAGAAAGATCTTCGGTTCGGATGCCAGCGTGCTGCTGCCCTACGGACAGATCTGGAGAACCGGCGCCAACAGCGGTACCACGATCTCTTTTAGCGATGACGTGAAAGTAGAAGGCATTGCCGTTCCTGCAGGTGAATACCTCATCTTCAGCTGGCCCGGCGCTACCGAGTGGACCGTCTCCTTATACAAAGACCTTTCCCTCGGCGGAAACACTCCCAAGTATGACAAAGCCAACGAAGCCGCTAATTTCAAAGTGAAACCCGAAAAGCTCACCGAAAAGGTGGAAACCTTCACCATCAACATTGGCGACATCAGCGACGATTCGAAAAATGCCAAGGTCCAACTGGCTTGGGAAAACACTTCCGTGAAATTCGGCATCGCCGTAGACTTCGACGCGAAAGTGATGGAGTCGATCAAAGAAAACACCCAGGTTGATCCGGGCAACTATTTCTCCGCCGCCGTGTACTACCTGGAAAATGGTAAAGACCTGAAGCAAGCCCTGGAATGGGTAAATAAAGCAGTTGCAGCCGATCCTGCCTTTTACATCCTGTACCAAAAGGCCCGCATCCAAAAAGCATTGGGCGACAAGGCCGGTGCCATGACCACGTCTACGGCTTCGCTGGAAGCTTCCAAAAAAGCCGGCAACAAAGACTACCAGAAAATGAATGAAGAACTGATGAAGACGCTCAAATAACCAGCGCCTTCTTCTAAAAAATAAAACCATCCTGATCGCTCAGGATGGTTTTTTATTTCTCCCACACATTGGAGAAGCTAGACCTGTTCAGGTTAAGACATTGCTTACTTGCTGCGAGATTCTTTCTTTGCCTTTTTCTCAGCACGTTTTTCTTTCAACGTCTTGGTAGGCTGCTTTTTGGTTTCCTTTTTAGCATCTTGTGATTTAGACATGGCTATGTGATTTAAGTGTTCATTTCAAAAATAATGAAAAACTGAATATCTCAAAATGAGGAAGCCGGAAAGTTGCAAAAAGTAAAAGCAGCCGGTTCAGGTTGGTCGTTCATAATCATGGCAGATCCTATCGATCGCTTCATTCATAGATGTGCCGCTTCAACACTTTCTCCACGTCGGCATAAAACAACTGCTCGTTGCCTTCCGAGAGAGACGCTGTGTCGGTTTCCCGGATGTGGGTGACAAGCGAGCGGTAATGATTCATGTCCACAGGGGTTTGAAAAAGTTCCTTCAGGTCCTTGCGGATAAACTCAACGCAGATGTTCGACAGTTCTTTGATCTTGAACTGCTCGTTCACATACACTTTCAGAAAACGGTCGTCGAGAAAATCTTTCAGGAGGTCGTTTCGTACTTTGAGGATAAGTTCGGCAATCGTTTCGTCGGTCCAGCGGGTGTGTTTGATATCTTCCATAGGGTTCATTTGTTCTTGAGGATCCAGCGCATGAGGTTTGTCCACGTGGGATGGTACTGCTCGCGTTTCAGGATGAGGTTTAGCAAGGGCTCGATCTTCTTTTTGCCAAACTCCGCAAAGGCCTGTCGCTCGGAAATGTCCCGCGCCTGGCTCTGACAGTAGTGGTTGAAGTCTGCTTTCCACGCGCGCAGATTAAAGGAAAACCTTTGCTCCAGGACCTTCCAGGTCTTCTCCATATGGACTTCTTGAAACTGGCGCGTGATGTCTTGAGGAAGCTTTTCCATAACTAAATACGTTAGTTAATGGATCAAATATACAAACTAATAATATTAGTTTTAGTGTGCCTGTGTGATTATTTTTGAACTCCCGAAGCGCAGAAAAGGCCTTTTCGTTGACGTTGCGTTCGCTGCGCTCCCGGGGTTAAACCTATAGTTTAACAGCCTGTCGCCCGATCAACTTCCACTGGCCCTTCTGCTTCTGCCACACCAGCAACACGCCCAAATTGGCCGTCCCAGGCTGACCGTCGTTGTTGGTCTCGGCGCTGAGTTTGTGACGCACCAAAGCAACGTTCTCGGAAATGCTGATGGATTGGTCGGCGAGCTCGATCGATTTAAAATCCGACTTGCCCGACACGATGGCTTCAACGAAGGCGGCTTTGTCTTCCACTTTGCCGCTGGAATGTCCGTAGCTCAAAGCTTCGGCGGTGATCTTCTCCAGGGCCGCTTTGTCGCCGTCGACCATGGCCTTGCGCAGTGTTTCCACCGCAGCAGCCACAGCTTTCTCGTCGGCCGTTTGCGCCCGCATCACCAGCGAGCAACCGCAGAGCATAAGAAAAAGGAATGTTCTCTTCATGGTTGTTTGTATTTAAATCAAAATGAAAAATTGAAACACGTTGATGATCATCGCGCTTGGGCGCCTGACCTTGCGCTATTTCTTCAAGGCCGGTGTCGCGGGCATCACCACCTGCAACAGGATCGACAACCCGATGACGACGCCACAACCGATCAAATTATAGAGCAGGTACGCGATGTCTGTCGCCGCATAGCAATATAAAACAATTCCCTCAGCCACGATCGCCGCCCAAAAAACAGCATGCCCGTGCACGCGCTTCACATAGAACGCCGCCAGGAAGATCCCCAATATGGTGCCATAAAAAAGCGACCCCACAATGTTCACAAACTGGATAAGGTTTTCGGCGAAGGTCGCCAGCATCGCGAAGATCATCGCCAACACCGCCCATAACACCGTGAACCACCGCGACGCTTTCAGATAATGTTCCGGCGCCTTCTCCACGCGGTTCGAGCGCTTATAAATATCCATACACGTGGTCGTCGCCAGCGCACTCAACTCCCCTGCCATCGACGACATCGCCGCCGAGAACATCACGGCCATCAGCAACCCGATGATGCCGTGCGGCAAGCTGCTGAGCACAAAGTTGAGAAAGATATAGTCGCGGTCCTGGGTTTTGGCGCGGGGAATGGCGCGTGCAATGGTGGCCTTCACCGAGTCGCGGATCTCGACCTCCTTGCCTTGCCATTCCTTCACCTGGTCGCGCGAAGCATTGACGGCGCTTTCGTCGCCTTCGTGGATGGCATTCACCAATTTATCCACGGCTTCACGCTTCTGGGCGTAGAGTGCATTGTATTCGCTTTCCAGCGATTGCAAGGTGGCGGCCTGCTCCGTTTTCATGGCCCGGTCCTTCAACACGCCGTTGTGAAACACAGGAGGCTGAGTGAACAGGTAAAACACATACACCATCACCCCGATAAAAAGAATGATGAACTGCATGGGGATCTTCAACAACCCGTTGAAGAGCAGTCCCAACCGGCTCTCGGCCACCGAGCTTCCTCCCAGGTAGCGCGCCACCTGCGATTGATCCGTGCCGAAATACGAAAGAAAAAGAAACGTACCCGCGATGAGGCCCGACCAGATGTTGTAGCGGTCCGACAGGTTGAAGCGCAGATCCACGAGATTGAGTTTCCCCATTTTGCCCGCGATCTTCACCGAGTCGCCGAAAGAGACGTTGTCGGGCAATAAGTTGAAGGCCAGTATCCCTGCGAGGATCATCCCGCTCATGATCACCGTCATCTGTTGACGCTGCGTGATGCTGACGGCTTTGGAACCGCCGGTGACCACATAGATCACCACCAGGGAGCCGATGAGCAGCGTCGTGAAGGGGACGGGCCAGCCCATCAGCGTTGACAGGATGAGCGACGGCGCAAATAAAGTGATGCCGGCCGAAAGCCCGCGCAACAAAAGGAACAGTATGGCGGCCAACCAACGCGTCTTTAAATCGAAACGGGTTTCCAGGTATTCATAGGCCGTGAATACTTTCAGCCGGTAATAGATGGGCACCATGGTCACGGAAATAATGACCATGGCCAGCGGCAATCCAAAATAAAATTGCAGAAAGCGCATGCCGTCCTCGATCGCCTGCCCTGGCGTGGAGAGAAACGTGACGGCGCTGGCTTGTGTGGCCATGATGGACACGCCGATCATCCACCACTTCATGGAATTGTCGCCTTTCAGGTAGCCCTCCATGGTCTTGGCACCCCGCGTACGCCAAACGCCGTAAAGCACGATGAAGGCCACGGTTCCTCCCAGTACAAGCCAGTCAAGATAATTCATGCCAGCGTTCGGGTTAACCAGTAATACAATACCATCTGAACCGCCAGCGCACCCAGCACCAGCCAATACCATTGGCGCCAGGAGTTAAAAACGGGAGGTTTTTCTTCAGACTGCATGGTGGTGTATCGGTTTGTGAAAAATGTTTTTGCGTGTAAGGACTTCAAAAAAATAAGCGGCTTATTTCGCTTTTGTCGAGGCTTTGGACTTTGTCTTTACTTTCGGACTCTCGGCTTTTTTCGGTTTGCCCATAGACACCAGGTTGGCAAAAAGTTTGTACGCACCGGCCACGCCTTCGGGGAGTTCCCGGAAGAAAGACAAACCTGTATAGACATAATATCCCTCACCATACGGCGCCACCAACAGGCTGGCATCTTTTGGCGTCTCGTTCTTGTCGTTCATGGACAGGATCGCTTCGAACTTCTCGTCCCACTTGCTGGGGAAGTACAAGCCTCGCTCCTGCACCCATCCTTCGAAGTCGCGGTCTGTTATTTTATTGGGCGTGTTCAGCACGGGATGTTCCGGTTTGAGGAAGCGCACCGCAGCATCTTCTTCCGTCACCCGGTCGCGCGAAAGCGTGAGCGGATACGGTGCGAACTTGTCGGTTTCCAAATCGTTGTTCACATTGTATTGCACCACCAGCGTGCCGCCTTGTTTCACATAGTCGAGCAATACCGGCATAAAGAAAGGTGCCCGTGTATTGGTGTTTATGATGCGAACGCCCAGCACGACAGCGTCTGCACGCTTCAAATTTTCGGCTGTTATCTCTTCGTTCTTCATTTCCCACACATTGTAGCCCATCGTGCGCAAGCCCGCCGGTACGTCGTCTCCCGCACCACGGATGTAGGCGATGGTATGGCCTTCTTTTTTCAGGTTGATGCGCACCAACTTGGCCTGGGCCTTGGGCAGCAAGGTTTGGGTTGGAATATGATCGTAGGATATCGTCTGCAGCGCCTGGTCGTAAACTTTGCCATCTGCTTCTACGACGGCTTTTAGCGTGGAGGTGATCTCGTTGCGCGACGGATATACTGTAAACATTTTCTCGTCCTCTTCTCCACGCGACGCCAGCGTGAAGGCGATCATGGCCGGCTCGGCGCGCCATCCGGCGGGAAGCTGCAATTTTACATTTCCGGAGAGCGGCTTCTCACTCGCCGATTTGATCTTCACCCGAACATCGCGCGGCTGTTCGTCGCTAAACACGAGCACGTTGTCGGTGAGGTTTACAAACACGGGCGGCACAATTTCAAACGGCCGGCTCAGTTCTCCTTTTACAGGATCTGTCCATTTATATTGCAGCGGTTTGGTCGCGATCAGCGGCTGGCCATCCACCGTGAGGTGAAAGGCAAAGCTTATGGCCGGATCGTTTTCCGGTTTGCCGATCAGCTTGGGATCGTTCACGGTGAACAAGCCGACAGTGTGCTCCTTTTGCAACCAATAGGGATCGCTATAGCCGGTGCCGGTGGCCACTGCGTTGTTGCGCTTGAACACCACCGATGCGTTGTTTTCCAACGGCTGGTTCAGGGTGGAGTCGAGGCCCAGCGCGGGGCTTTTGATCGCCGACAGCGTTACGGAAACGGGCGAACGGTTCACCAGTTCAAAGCTCGCCGTAACGTGCTGGCCAGGCGCCACCCAATATTGGTCGGCCGTCACCTCGATGAACACACCGGCACAATCCACGATGAGTTGCTCGACTTCCGCCAGCTTTCGCTGCCGCCACACGCCGGGCTGCAATGCGGTGATGGCCTGGCGGATCTGGAACAACGCCGCGATGCTGGCGTAGGGTTTCTCCTCATCAAAATTTTTGATGACAGCGTCCACCAGGGGTTGAACTTTCTCGCCGCCTTTCAGCCGGCTCCACGTGGTGTTCACACCTTCGAAAATATCTTTCTCCGCCCGCTCCCCTTTCATGTACTCGAGGAATTCCTGTTGCTGTCCACGCACGCCTTTCGAACCGAAGCCCTGACTCTTGTGTTGGCTCCGGCTCACGGCCGCAATCTCTGAGAAGGACTCGCCCAATAACGGGCTGAAGCCACCTACATTGAGCGTGACAATGCCCGGGGTGTTTTCATTGATCGTCGTGTTCCACCAGCGTCCGGTGTTGGTGTATAAACGTTTAACTTGCCAGGTACCATACTCGGTGAGCTGCCCCTGAAACATATCGGTCCTGGCGGCGGCCTCGAAGGCTTCCTGCGCGAGGATGGCCGAAGCGGTGTGATGGCCGTGACCGGCGCGTTCGTCGGGCGGAAAACGCGTAATGATAACGTCGGGTTGATATTGGCGAAACACTTTCACCACATCGGAAAGCACTTCATTCTTGTTCCAGATGGCAAAGGTTTCGGTGGCCGATTTGGAGAAGCCAAAGTCGTTGGCCCGTGTAAAGAACTGGTGGCCACCATCGATGCGCCGTGCGGCCAGCAATTCCTGCGTTCGGATAAGACCCAGCAGGTCGCGGATTTCGGGGCCGATCAGGTTTTGCCCGCCATCGCCACGGGTCATGGACAGATAGGCGGTTTCCACCTGGCGGTCGTTGGCCATATAGGTGATGATGCGGGTATTTTCGTCGTCGGGATGGGCGGCTACGTAGAGCACGGAGCCCAGCACATTCAGTTTTTTGAGTTGAGCTTTGATGTGCGCGGCATCCGGTGTGGGCTGTTGTTGGGCAAAGGTTATTGCGGGGATAAATAAAAGGCAATAGAGTAACCTCCTCATGCGGGTGTCGTGTTGGTGGATGATGCGAATTAACAGAGAAAAATCGATTCGACGCACAGGGATTTATGTAACCTTCAGCAGGCCGCACAATGAGCGGTCAAAATCCGACGAATGACAGGATGGATATGACGAAGAACCGTTTCAGATCTTCCCGCGCTTTTCGCCGTTCACGAGGTAGGTACCGTCTTCTTCAAAACGGACCACGATGCGGCTTAGGCTTTTCTTGTCGTCGTCCTGGAAGAGAAGGGTGTATTCATAGGGGTTCACGCGGTCTTTAATATCGTCCGTATAACCCAATTCCAGTTTTAATACGGTGGAAGTGTCGACTTTGCGGTTGAGCATGACTTTTTCGTCATTCTTCACCACGCGCACGCGCACTTCGCCCGGTTTCAGCGTCAGGGCCCGCACGTTCAGGAATAAGTAAGGCAGCGGCCCCGAAGCCTGGGCACGGGTCAGTTCCTTGTGGGTTTGTTCCATATCGACGGTGTTCGGATCGGGCAACGGGCGCGTGCGGAACTCGAAATTGAGTTTGATCTCAAATTCCTCCTTGGGTTTGTAAGGCGCTTCCTCCTGCACAAAAAGGAAAAGCGCAAAAAGGAATGATGCAAATTTCATGTTGTCGATGGCGTTTAACGAATATAGTGATATTAACACTCAGGGCCTAGCGCAACACGAACTCCATCACGCGAAATGCTGTGACGAACGCAAAGCTAACCAAATATGAGGGAGGGAATTCCCACGCCGATCGCAATGCCATAGAACAAGTCGGCCCACACCACGCGCAACGCGTTGAAAATGTAGATCACCACCACGATGGGAAAGGAAAGGATCGCGAGCACATTCCCCGATTTAGCGTGTGTCTTGGCTTCCTCCCAAACGTTTTGCGCATCCTGGTTGGATGGAATGGCATTCATACCGATAGAAACTCCCAACCACATGAGCGCGAACGAGAGCGGGTGATCGATCTCAAAGAATTTGATAGGCAAATAAGCGGGCAGACAAATGAGCAAACAGAGCAACGTATTCACAAAGAACGGCCCCATAGAAATCAGGAAGGTCGTGACAAAGTCATGGGTCTTTTCATGGACAACATAGCCTGCGGGATTTCCAAAGCGAAAATAACAAACGTCCAACACGGCCACTTTTCTGAGCCGGCAAAAGAACATGTGTGCAAATTCATGCACAATAACGCCAGGAAAGGTGGCGAGGGCAATGAGTTGTCCGGGAATGAAGAACATACGTTTTTAATTTTTAATCCATCCGTTGGGGAACCGTTTGGCAAATTCTTCGGCGGTGATAATCTCCCCTGTCTCAAAGCGATGATCCATGCGGTTGATCTGCGCCATCATCTCCGCGCTGTTGTCCAGGACCAGGGCATTTGAGCGACAGATGTTGTATTGAATCTTGGCCGAATCGGTTTTTGTAGTGGCATACCAGCAGGCATATGCCGATGCCATAACAGACCAGCGATATCCCTCCGTGCTGTCCACTCTCAAATGCTCCTTGGCAACTTGAAGGTACTGGTCGTAATTTTTTGTGTCAAACGTCGCTCCCAGTCGAGCCCGAACGATGAGTTGCGGGATCTCGTAGTCCTCCGGCATGAAATCCACACACGCCTGTAGCTCGGAGAGCGCGGCCGTGGAATTATCTTCTTCTAAAAAAGTGACCCCCTGGCAATAATGCGCCAGGTGCTTAAGATCCTGCTGCTCGGGAACATGACCAAAGGCAGCACTGAGATTGCGCGCCGCCGTTTTATAATCTTTTGCCTGCATCGCTCTCGTCGCTGCATTCATTTCTTTATACCCCTCGATAAAACGCCAATTGTAAATCGTTGAGAAAACAACGACGACAAGAATGCCAATAAAAAATGCTTTCACCCAGGTAGGAAAGGATTTCTTTTCAATAGCTTTTGCGCATGCAGGGCACATCGGATATTGGGCCACCTTCGCCAAGGTGGTATCTCCAAAATCCTTGCTACAGGAGGAGCATACGGTAGGGTCAAATTCGTTGACAACATTCCTGCCTTTCAGTTGATCTTCGGTGAACGTGGCGTTGACACAAGTGTGGCAAAAAACAACATCATCAATATGCAGGGATTCGTTGACGGGAACATCCGTCCGGTTGCAGTGACTGCAGGTAACATGCCTCATAGCGGAATAGGTAACGAATGCTAAAGAAGTCAAAAAAGCGGAAAGAATAAACCGCCTGTCCTCAATTCTTGCCTTCGCAAAAAGGACGTCACAAATAGCGGCCTGATAACGAGCCGATTAGCGTATTTTTCCGAAGTCTTTATCAACTCCTTCAAACCATCGCTAAAAATTACCACGCGCTTATGGTCAAAATGACTTTTTGAAATATCTTTGGTTCCCCATTTAACCCCACGACCAAAAACACCCACACATGCTGAAAAGAATTTTTCTCACGCCCCTGCTGCTCTTTGTGTTGCTGGACATGGCGTCGGCGCAAACTCAGTTCTATAAACTTACGCCCCTCCCTCTCAGTGATCTGTCGAGGTTTAAAACACCCACCAAAAATTGGCAGATCGTAGGCGACGTTTCCGGAAGCTTCGACAGCCCGGCGCTGAAATCACAAAAAGGCACCGGCGTGCTCCTGAACGACTTCGACGAAAAAGCGCGTTTCAAACCCGAGACCAACCTGTTCACAGCGCTTGAACATGGCGACATTTACTTGTCGCTCGACTTTATGATGCCCAAAGGCTCCAATTCCGGGATCTACCTGATGGGCCGTTACGAAATTCAGCTCATGGACAGTTGGGGTGTGAAAATACCCCACGTGCAAGATTGCGGAAGCATTTACGAACGCTGGGATGAGGCTCGCCCGGAAGGAAAAAAAGGCTACGAGGGCCACCCTGCCCGCAGCAACGCCAGCCTGGCGCCCGGTCTGTGGCAACATCTCGAAATAGAGTTCAACCGGCCGCGCTTTGATGAAAATAAAAAGAAGATCGCTCCCGCCCGCTTTGTGAAGGTGGTACTGAACGGCGTGGTCATCCACGAGAACATCCTCGTCACCGGCCCCACACGCGCCGCCACTTTCCAGGATGAGGTCGCGAAAGGTCCGCTCATGATCCAGGGCGACCACGGTCCGGTAGCGTTTCGCAACATTCAATATGCTTTGCTGGATGATTTCAACATCAAGTTGAGCGATGTGCAGTACGAATATTACGAAGGAAGCTTCCAAGGCTACAAACTCACACCGGACGCCCTCGTCCGGAAAGGAAGCGCCGAAGCCATCGACGCGAAGCTGGCCGACAATCCCAACAAACTTGGTCTCGTGTTCACTGGAACCCTCGACATCAAAGAGAAATCAGAATACCAGTTTATCCTGAAGAAAGTAGGCAAGGCCAAACTGAACCTCGATGGTGAAGACATCGCCTCAGAGGACGAATGGTTTGCCGATGCGCAAGCTTCCCGAACCCTGGACGTGGGCAAGCATACACTCGTGCTGACCTATGTGAAAGGCTCTTCCTGGGGACCCGCCGGTGTTGGTGTGTTCATCGGAAAGGCCAACGCACGCCCCCAACCCTTGCACCTGGAGAACTCACTGCCCGCCATACCGCCGACACCGCTCATCAGTGTGAGTGCGGGATTGGAGCCGGAGTTGATCCGCTCTTTCATGTACTATAAAGGAAAAAAGAAAACCCACGTGATCTCCGTGGGCGACCCGGCCGGCATCCACTATGCCTACGACCTGGACCAGGCCGCACTGTTACAATGCTGGCGAGGCGACTTCCTGAACGTGACCGAGATGTGGTATGAACGCGGCGAACCACAGGTAGCCTCCCCGATGGGAGCGCCCGTGATGCTGAACGGAAAATGTCCACTCGCCATTGTCGGCGACAACAACGCTACACTTCCGGATACACTGAACGATCGCAAGGACCTGATTTATAAAGGCTACCGCCTCGACGAAAAGCGGTATCCCAAATTCAAATATCAATACGGCAGCATCACCTTCGAAGATTCCTTTCAACCCGACGCCAACGGCCAGGGTATAGCACGCACGTTGACCGTGAGCCAGTTCCCCCAGGGCCAGGCCGCTATCGTGCGGTTTGCGGAAGGAAGTCAGATCAGGGAAGTTTCCGATCATCTCTATGTCGTGGATGAAGCGTATTACGTTCGCGTTCCTGCTACAGGAAAAACAAAACCATCGATCCGGATCAATGGTAATAAAAAAGAATTGGTATTGGAATGGGGTGCTCCCCTGTCAACCTCTTTAACCTATACGCTGATATGGTAACCCTCCAAACAACACTCCTTCCCAATCCACCACGCAACGGATACTCCCGTATGAAAATATTTGCAGGCTTATTCTTTCTGTTTCTGGTCTTTCTGACGTCAGAAAGCAACGCCCAAGCCACACGCCCACAAGCCGAAGAAGACTATTACGCGTTGAAAACTATTTCCATTCCCGAAAATGTGAAACTGGAAGTTGGCGGTCTGGCCGTATTGCCCGATGGTCGCGTGGCCGTTAGCACCCGGCGGGGTGAGATCTGGATCATCGAAAATCCGTATGAGGGCGAGCCCCGCTATTCGCGTTTTGCCTCGGGCATGCACGAAACCTTGGGATTGAACTATCGCGACGGCGCTTTCTACTGCACGCAGCGCGGCGAGCTCACCCGCATCACCGACACCGACAACGATGGTCGCGCGGACCTGTTTGAAACGCTTTATAAATTCGATCTCAGCGGCAACTATCACGAATATGCCTATGGACCCGTGTTCGACAAAAACGGAGACATGTATGTGACCCTTAATGTGGCCTGGATCGGCTATGGCGAAGGCCTTGCGAAATGGCACGGATGGTTGTTGAAAATCAAGAAAGACGGCACTTTGGAACCCATCGCTACGGGCCTCCGCTCCCCTGCCGGCATCATGGTCAATTCTTCAAACGATATTTTCTATGCCGAAAACCAAGGCGACTGGGTAGGTTCCGGCCGGGTGACCCACCTGGAGAAAGGCGACTTTGCCGGGAATGCCGGAGGCCTGCGGTGGACAAAAGAACCTGAATCACCCTTGAAGCTTAGCCGCGACGACCTGGCCAAAGTAGACAATGGCCAGCCTATGTTCGAGGCGGCAAAAGTGATCAAAGAGTTGAAACTGCCGGCGGTTTGGTTCCCTCACACGCTGATGGGAATTTCCACAGCCGACATCCTGGAAGACACTACACAAGGTGCTTTCGGCCCTTTTGCCGGGCAGTATTTTGTGAGCGACCAGGGTCACTCCAAGATCATGCGCATGACGCTGGAGAAAGTGAACGGCAAATATCAAGGCGCCTGCTATCCGTTCCGCGAGGGTTTTGCTTCGGGTCTTATCCGTCTCCGGTTTGGGTTGGACGGATCCGTTTTTGGGGGTATGACCAGCCGTGGCTGGAGCAGTACAGGTCCCGAGCTTTACGCTTTGCAACGCCTGGTCTGGACGGGGAAAGTGCCTTTTGAAATAAAGAATGTGCAGGCGCGGCCCGACGGCTTCGAGCTTGAGTTCACGTCGCCGGTGAACAAGGCGGTGGCCAAGGATCCGGCGCACTATGAATTCAATGGGTTCACCTATCACTATCACCATCAATACGGCAGCGAGATTATCAACAATGAAAAATGCCCGCTAAAAGGCATCATCGTGTCCGACGATGGAAAGAAAGTGCGCGTCGTACTCGACAATTTGCGCGAAGGCTATATCCACGAAGTCAAGCTGACGGACTTTACAGCCGAAAACGGCTTGCCGTTGTTGCACAACACGGCGTACTATACTATGAATGCTATTCCGGCAGGCGAAAAAGTTACGCTTACCGAAAGCCAGATGGTGCACGCTCACCACGTCATGGCTATGCCTGAGAAGGCAACAGCGACCGCAGCCACCAAAACCGCGGTACCAGCCAAAGCCACTGCCAAACGCCAGTTGAAAATGCCGGCCGATTGGAAACAACCCGATCAAGTGATTGCCATCGGCACCAAGCCGGGGTTGAAATTTGATATCACGGAGTTACAGGCGAAAGTGGGTAGCAAAATAAAGCTCGTCTTTAGCAACAACGATGACATGACTCATAATCTGGTGGTTGTGGAGCCAGGCGCGGCAAAGGAAGTGGGCGATCAGGCTTTTAACCTGGGATTAAAAGGGTCGCAAATGAATTACATCCCTAACTCGGCGAAAGTGCTGTTTCATACCAACCTTATCCAGCCGGGGACTTCGGAAACGATCTATTTTACGGTGCCGTCAAAGCCGGGAGTGTATACCTATTTGTGTACTTATCCGGGGCATGCGATGATTATGCAGGGGACTTTGAGGGTGACGAAATAAGTCATTTTGAACGCCTCGCCTTCGCTAAAGCTTCGGCGAGCAAAGAAAGGCGCCCTCCTTCGCTGAAGCTTCGGCGGGCAGGCAAAGTCAGCGCAAAGGCCTTCGGCTTGGCTATTTGTAGAGGGCTAGCACTTCTCGGAGAAGGGTGCGGAGTTTGCGGATGGGGATGTCTTTGTGGGCGTTGATGAGGAGGATTTTCATGCGGGCACGCTTTTCCCTGGATCAATTCGGGGTGATGGATGCGGGCGCCCTCAACGATACCGATATACGGTTGTTTGTATTTTTTGTGGGTCCTGAGGTAGCAGAACATTTTGCCACGGATGCAATAAACGGGCATGCCGTATTTCCAGGTCTCGGTCACCTCCCCGTCCTGCGACAGGATGATGTCGCGCAGGGATTGCAGACAGCTTTTGTCGGGTTCTTCTTTTTGGATGAAATATTCGTCGAGAGCTGAAACCATGCGCCGTCGCTGCGTGTTGACTTTAGGGCAGACCGATAAAGATAATCATTTCCTTTTTTCTGATGGATGTGAGCTTTATTGCTTTTTTGTACTTTTCGAAAGCACCGGTTTTGCGATTTTAGCGATCCTCAAAACCCACGTTATGTCGTCTTCGCGCATCGACCAACTGCAACAGTTCTACCAGGAAGATCCCACCGATCCCTTCAATCTTTACGCGCTTGCACTCGAACAGCAAAAAACCGACGGCCATAAAGCGATTGAATTGTTTGCCCGCCTCATCAAGGAGCATCCGGAATACATTCCAACCTATTATCATTTGGGAAGAGCCTACCAGGATTTGGGAAACCGCGACCAGGCGCTGAAAACTTTTATGGCCGGCATCGAGCAAGCCCGCCGTCACAGCGACCTGAAATCCCTCCGCGAATTGCACGCGGCACACCAGGATTTACTTTTCGATATAGAGTAACAGAGTATTATCAGTTGGCAAGCGCCCCGTCGTCTACCCAGCAAGCAATGAGTTGGATCTGTGCGTCGGTGAGCGACCCTTCGGCCGGCATACTACGGTCTTGGGTTTTCGATTTCATGCTTTTGGCGTATGTCTTGGCGTTGGCAAAAACACGAAGGTCGGGACGCGAACCGTTGTGGCATCCGCTCAGGGCGCATTTGGTCTCGATGATGGGTTTGATGTCGTTGGCCCAGCTGGTGCCGCTGAACCCGCGCGGAATGGTTACTCCTAAATTTACGACACACCCCGCATTGTCCTTCACCATAATGGTCTGATAGCCTTCCGGCAGATTGGTAAAGGTGTTGTTTTCCGAAAAATCGCCTGTTCCGATGGCGAACAAGTAGGGCGGGTTTCCGCTGGACACTTGTAGCGTAACGGCACCGTTGCTTCCCAGACACGAATTGTCGTCGGTGATGTCGGCGGTGAACGTAAAGTCTTTTGCTTTTATGTAGACATTGTCGATGGTCGTGCTGCAGCTGTTGGCATCCGTCAGGACAAGGGTGTAGAGGCCGGCCGGTAGGTTGTCGAACTGGCCGTTGTCCTGGGTGGGACCGTTTTTGATGGAAAATTGGTAGGGTTCTTTTCCCCCACTGCCAAACACTTTCAGACTGCCATCGGCCACGCCACATTGAGTGGCATTCACCACGGTGCCCAGGCTTAAAATGAGACCGGATTTTTCACAATCCACCGGGTCTTCATCACTGGAGCAGGCCATCACACCAAGGGCCACGGCCAAGCCTAACCAAAACTTTTGCATGTTCATGCTATTGATCAACAGCCAAAGGTAAGGAGAAGCACCGTATGAAACAGGGCGTTGCTTGTCGGAATCGTAGATTGAACGAAAAATTCAGCAGTCCTAGAACGGCGTCTCGTCGTCGTCGCGCATCGGCGGCAACATCGGGGGTTCGCTGTCGGGGTTGAAGGTGTTGAGGCGGCTTTCACGGGTGATCATGCCCGAGAAGGGGTTGTCGTAGGATGACATCGGCGCGTCGAGGTCGGCAAACTTGGTGTACTTGCCGATGAACTTCAGCTTCACACTGCCCACCGATCCGTTCCGGTGTTTGGCAATGATCACTTCGCCCATGCCTTGCGTGGGCAGGCCTTCTTCGTCGACGGTGATCTTATAATATTCGGGACGGTACAAGAACATAACGATATCGGCGTCCTGTTCGATGGAACCCGATTCGCGCAAGTCGGAAAGTTGAGGGCGTTTGTCACCACCGCGGGTTTCCACACCCCGGCTTAACTGCGACAGGGCCAGCACGGGTACGCTCAATTCTTTTGCGATACCTTTCAATGCCCGCGAGATGGAGGCGATCTCCTGTTCGCGGTTACCACCCTGGTCGCCCCGCATGAGCTGCAGGTAGTCGATCACGATGATCTGGATGTTGTTCTCTGCTTTCAAGCGACGGCACTTGGCGCGAAGTTCCAACACGGAAAGTGCGGGTGTGTCGTCGATAAAGATCGGGGCGGTGGCCAGTTTGTTTGTTTTGTGAACCAGCTGCGTCCACTCATGGTCGGCCAGGGTACCGCGTTTTATTTTCTCGCCTTCTAGTTCGGCTTCGGCCGAGATCATCCGGTTAACTAACTGGATAGACGCCATTTCCAACGAGAAGATGGCCACGGGAACTTTGAATTCCACGGCCGCATTGCGCAGGGCCGACACTACGAACGCCGTCTTACCCATACCGGGACGGGCGGCGATGATGACCAAGTCTGATTTTTGCCAGCCTGACGTCATGCGGTCAAGGGCGGTGAAGCCGCTGGGCACACCGGTCAGGCCGTCTTTGTGTTCTTTCAGGGATTGAAGTTCCTGGATCGCCCGCGTCATGAGGTTGCGCATGTTGTCGTAGTTCTTGCGCAGGTTGGAATCGGAGATCTGGAAAATGGATTGTTCGGTTTTGTCGAGCAGCTCGAACACATCGGTAGTGTCCTCGTAGGCATCGTGCTGGATCTGTGACGACACCTGGATGAGTTCGCGCTTGATGGCCATCTCCATGATGACGCGCGCGTGATACTCGATGTTGGCTGCCGAGCTCACTTTAGAAGTAAGCTCCGCAATATAGTAAGCACCCCCAACCAGCTCTATCTTGCCGGACTTGCGCAGTTGGTTCACCACGGTACGCATATCGACGGGATCGGAAGATTTGAAGAGTTCGACGATGGCCGAATAAATTTCCTTGTGGGTCTCGCTGTAGAAATGCTCGGGCTTCAAAAATTCCACCACGGCGTTCAAAGCATTCTTCTCCAGCATGAGCGCACCCAACACGGTCTCTTCAAGATCAAGTGCCTGAGGGGGTAACTTGCCCAACCCTTCCGAGATCTCTCTGGGAATGAGTTTGTTCGACTTGTTACCGACCCTCAGTGACGTTGATCTTCCTTGCTCCATACAGTGGTTGTTGTACGTGTTTTCTTTGTAAAGGCGACAAACGTACAATCATTACGAATCAGTCTGCCCACAACTTATACACAATTAACCAACAAAGTAAATGTTAATAAATTCCAAACGACACTTTATCGGAAAGATTGTTAGATGAAGCGTGTATGAGCAGCGAACAGATAGTGAGGACTTTCAAACGCCAAACATTTTTGCTTACTTTAACCGGAATTTTTTTTCGATGCAGCAAAAGAAGCAAAAGATTCATTTCATCGCCATTGGCGGAAGCGTTATGCACAATCTTGCCATTGCGCTGAAACAAGGCGGGCATGAAGTGAGCGGTTCGGATGATGAGATCGTGGATCCTTCACGTAGTACATTAGCACAACATGGCTTATTGCCTGATACAGAGGGCTGGAACCCCAATAAAATCACACCGTCCCTGGACGCCGTCATCCTGGGAATGCACGCTAAAGTGGACAACCCCGAGCTCTTAAAAGCACAAGAACTGGGGCTACGCATCTTCTCTTTTCCGGAGTATATCTACGAGCACTCCAAAAACAAACAGCGGATCGTCATCGCCGGCAGCCATGGAAAGACCACCATCACGGCCATTGTGATCCACGTGCTCCATTATTTTAAACATAAATTTGATTACGTGCTGGGGGCCAAGGTGAAAGGCATCGAGAACACCGTAAAGCTTTCTGATGCACCCATCATTGTGATCGAAGGCGACGAGTACTTATCCTCTGCGTTAGACCCTACACCGAAATTCATTCGCTATCAACATCATATCGGCCTCATCAGCGGCATCGCCTGGGATCACTACAACGTGTTTCCCAACGAAGAAGAATATGTAAAGCAATTCGATCTCTTCGCCGACGCTACACCCAAGGGCGGCATCCTCATTTACTGTGAACAGGATTCCATGGCCCTCATGATCGGCAAGAAAGAACGCGCGGACACGTTGGAGCTGAGCTACAAAAATCATCCTCACACCTCCGACAACAACGGGCAATTCTTCCTCACCAACGGCAAGGAACGTTACCCCATCAAAATATTTGGAAGTCATAACTTCCAGAACATCAGCGGGGCTAAGGAGATCTTGAAGAAGATCGGCATCACACCCGAGCAGTTCCTGGAAGCGATCAGCAGCTTTGAAGGTGCAGCCGGCAGATTGCAGAAGATCAAGGAGTATGCTTCCACTTCGGTGTATAAAGATTTTGCACATGCTCCTTCCAAGGCCAAAGCCACTGTAAAGGCCTTAAAGGAAATTGCGCCGTCGCGCGATTTAGTAGCTGTGTTTGAGCTCCATACGTTTAGCAGCCTCAACAAGAAATTCATTCCCCAATACAAAGACAGCATGAAAGCTGCCCAGCAGCAGATCGTATACTTCAACCCCGCGAAAATGAAAGACAAGGGAATGGAGGTTCTCACGGACGACGACATCCGCAAGGCGTTCGCCGCCCCGGGGCTTTTGGTTTTTCAGGACAAGACGGCGTTGGAGAATTTCCTGCTCCAGCAATCCTGGAAGAACAAGAACCTGCTGTTCATGAGCTCCGGCCATTTCGGCGGACTGGACATCCCTGCACTGGCCGACAAACTCCAGGTGTCCTGAAAAAACGGACGCCATTTTTTTTACTTCTTCTTCACAGCCCCTCATGAAACTTAACTTACGGAATCCACTTTGCTTTTTTGACCTCGAAACCACCGGCATCAACATTACCCAGGACCGCATCATAGAGATTGCCGTCATCAAGTTGATGCCCAATGGCGAAGTGATCCATAAGTCGAACGTGCTCAATCCCGGCATTCCCATTCCGGCCGAAACCTCGGCCATTCACGGACTTCGGGAAGAAGATGTGAAGGACAAGCCCCTCTTCAAGGAAGTAGCCAAAGACTATGCCCGCTTCTTCGACGGCGCCGACCTGGCCGGCTTCAACATCCTGAAGTTTGACGTGCCCATGCTGGTGGAAGAGTTCCTGCGCAACGATGTGGAGTTCGACTATCACCGTAAGAAGATCATCGACGCCCAGAAGATCTTTCACCTCATGGAGAAACGGACGCTGAGCGCCGCCTACCGCTTTTATGTGAACAAGGAGATCGAGAACTCGCACACGGCCGAGGCCGATACGCAGGCGACGATGGAAGTGCTGCTGGCGCAAGTGGAACGTTATGAGGGCCAGGAAGTGACCGACGGCCTCAACCGTAAGATCGGCGAGATCAAAAACGACATTGAGGCCCTTCACAAGATCACCTCCACGGGAATGGTAGACCTGGCGGGCCGCATGATCTTTAATCAGAAAGGGGAAGAGATTTTCAATTTCGGCAAGCACAAGAACAAGGTGGTCACCGAAGTGCTCCGGATCGAGCCGCCCTATTACGAGTGGATGATGAATGGCGATTTCCCGCTCGACACCAAGCGCAAACTCACCGAGATCAAGCTGCGCGGCTTCCGGAAATAAGTTAGTGTGACGTTTCTTTGAAGCGCTTCTCTCCCGCCCTCACTTCCAACGGCAGATTATTGGCGGCCGGCGGGATAGGACACGAAAACCTGGGACTATAACTGCACGACGGATTGTAGCATAAGTTAAAGTCCACGATCACTTCCTCCGATTTTGGTATTTTGAAATCGATGTACCGGCCTACGTCGTAGGTCTCCTCTCCGTTGGTCTCGTCGGTGAAGGGGATGAACAGGTAATCGGCAAACTCCTCCCGCTGCGACAACACGGGATTTTGGTACACTTCTAAAACATATTCTTTCCCCTGCAACGCAAAGTGTACTTCGCCATACTTCAGGTATTCGGGCTGGCGCGTGGTGGTGGTTTGCATTTTGAAGAGCACGGGATTTTCCGTTCTCATGAACGTGGCCTTCACGCGATAGCTGAGATCGATGGGATAATACTTCAGTCCTTTGAAATGCTTCCGGTCGCGTTTCTCCAGGGGTGAGGCATCGGGGTCGCGGAATTCCTTTTCTTGTTTTTGACGGTGCTCGTTGATTTCGCGAACGGCGTCATCGTCGGTTTGGGCTGTACTACTATAAGAAAATGCCAAGGTCAGGAACGCGATCGCCCCGAACCTTGGCATCCTTAATTTCCTAAAAGAAAGCGTCATTGCGTAACGGTTTCTACTTCTTGTAACTCAATGCTTCGGGAATCCAGCCTTTCAGATCCTGGATGCGGGTGGCATGCGAGGGGTGAGTGGAAAGGAATTCCATAGGCTCGGAACCGCCGCTCATGGAGGCCATGCGTTCCCAGAAAATGGGGGCCTGGTTGGGATCGTAGCCTGCCATGGTCATAAAGATGAGACCGATGTGGTCGGCTTCGGATTCCTGATCGCGGCTATATTTCAAGATCCCCAGGTTGGTACCGGCGCCAACGGCTTGCATCAGCAACTGCTGACCGGCCGTGGGGTTCTGTCCTACCAGTTCGCCAATGGTGGCCAGGCCATATTGGGCCACCATCTGCTGGCTCATGCGTTCGCGACCGTGGTTGGCAATGGCGTGGGCAACTTCGTGACCCATGACAATGGCAACACCCGTTTCGTCTTTACAGACGGGCAAGATGCCCGTGTAGAAGGCCACCTTGCCACCGGGCATACACCAGGCGTTCACGGTCTTGGGGTCGTCGATGAGGTTGAATTCCCAGGCGAAGCCCGAAAGCTCGGAAGAGAGACCCTTGCTGGCCATGTACTCTTCTACGGCTTTTTGTATTTTAACACCGACCTTTTTCACCATTTGGGTTTGCTCCTGGTTTGATGAGATCGGCCCTTTTTTGATCACCGCGGCATACTCCTGGGAAGACATCGGGATAATTTCGGAATTGGAAACGAGGCTCAATTGTTTACGCCCGGTAACCGCCACCGAGGCGCAGGCATAAATAACCAAACCGATAATAGAAAAGATGAGTAGCTTCTTTAGCATATGACTTATTTTTGAGCAAAAATACAAATCCGGGCGAGGATTGTTTCATAGATTTGCTGGAATCCAGTTCATTTTCGCCCGGTAAACGGAGTAGTTTGTACATAGATCATGCCATCACACGAAACGTGCTAAGCCCAGATTAATAACCCAGCCTTAACCAAATCGTAACCCATGAGAATCTTCGCCATCGGCAGAAATTATGCAGAGCACATCAAGGAATTGAACAATGAAAGGCCCGACGAGCCCGTTATCTTCACCAAACCCGACACCGCCATTTTGCGCGACAACGCCCCCTTCTATTACCCCGACTTTTCGAAAGACATCCACCACGAAGTGGAATTGGTGCTACGGGTGAGTAAAGAAGGCAAGAACATTGAGGAAAAATTTGCCCAAAAATATTATGATGCCATTGGCCTCGGAATCGATTTCACTGCACGGGATTTGCAGCAGAAGGCAAAAGAGAAAGGCTTGCCGTGGGACATCGCCAAAGGCTTCAACGGGTCCGCGCCGTTGGGAAACAGCTTCAAGCCGCTCTCCGAGTTCAAAGACCTGAAGAACATCAACTTCAGTTTGAAGGTCGATGGAGAAATAAAGCAACAAGGGAACACAAGTCTTATGCTTTTTAGTTTTGATTACATAATTTCGTACTTATCCAGATTTTTTACGCTGCGGACTGGCGATTTGATTTTTACGGGCACGCCAAAAGGTGTTGGCCCTATCAAGGTTGGGAATGTGTTAACAGCTTACATGGAAGATGAAAAACTTTTGGAATTTGAAGTCAGGTAGCGTCGCTGCAATACTTTTAGCGACCACGCCATTTTTTGCCTCTGCCCAATTCAGCAAGCCCGTGGAAAAATTCCCGGCCGACGGAGAGCGGTACCTCTATCCCATTTACCCGGGTCAACCCGGTTCCCTGGCCGGCACCATGGGTGAACTGCGGACCACCCACTTCCACTCGGGCATCGACATCCGCACCGACAACCGGATCGGCCTGCCCGTGCGGGCCTCCAAAAGCGGCTACATTTCGCGCATCGCAGTGACCGCCTCGGGCTATGGCAACGTGATCTATATCACCCACCCCGACGGCTACACCACCCTGTATGCCCACTTGGACAAATTCCTGGGCCCTGTAGCCGAGCACATCCGGAAAGAACAATACGCCCAGAAGACCGGTGAAATCGACCTCTCCTTTACGCAAGATCAGTTCCGCGTGAAGCAAGGCGACACCATCGCCCTCTCCGGAAACTCCGGGGGCTCCACTGGCCCTCACCTCCACTTTGATATTCGCGATCCGCAGAATTTTGCTGTCGACCCCTTGAAGGTGGCCGGCTTTGCCGAACTGGTAGACAAGTTTCCGCCTGCCGCTGAAAAGATCGCCCTGCGCACCCTCGACATCAACTCGCGGATCAACGACCGTTTTGGCCGTTTTGAATTTTATGCCCAACGCGTGGGCAACAACTACGTGATCACCTCGCCCATCCTGGCCCATGGCAACATCGGCGTGGAGCTGGTGGCCAAAGACAAGCTGGCCAACCAAAGCCCGTTCTTCGGCGGCGTGAACTACATTGAAATGAGTGTCGACAGCCAACTTGTTTTCAGCCAGGCCATCGACAAAGTGAACGTAGCCGAGCCACGGGCCATCTACACGCTCATGGATTTCAAGACCATGCGCAACAAAGGCACGCGCTTCTATAAACTCTATATTGATGACGGCAACGATCTTCAGTATTACGGTGCATCGCCCGGACGCGGCATGATCAAAGTTGATTCCCTAAAAGAATCCAACGTCGTCATCCGCATGAAGGACAGCGATGGAAACGCCAGCAAGGTGAACTTCCGCTTGAAGCCCTCCCCGCTGACCAAAAGCGTTATTTCTCTCGAGAGCTACCCTTCCACCGAACTGGCCTACGACATCACCGAAAATACGATGCTGGTAGTGGCCAAGCCCTGCGTCGAGTCGGGCAACAAAGCGAAGGTCTACACGAAGGGCAACGTACAAGAACTGGAGCCGGCCTACTTCAATGCCAACCGCTCGGTCTACCTGTTTGACTTGCGCAAGGGCCTCCCCGACTCCATCGGCGTGTGCCAGAAAATGATCGCACCAAAAATCAACGCCAGTATTCCCTCGGCAACGGAATACAAATACTATGGCGACCTGTTCGACATTGAATTCCCCCTGAACGCCCTGTACGACACGCTCTATTTGAACACCGACTATTCAAAAGACGCTGGCAACCAGGAGCTATTCACGATCGGAACGCGCACCGTGCCCCTGAACAAGAGCATCAATGTGTCGCTGAAAACACAACGTGAGTATCCCAATCAGAAAAATATTGGGGTGTATCGCACCGCCGGAAAAGCCTATACCTATCTGGGTGGCGAATGGGTGAACGGCCGTATGAATTTTAGCACGCGTGAGTTCGGTGAATTCACCATTTTGAAAGATATAGAGGCGCCATCCATCCGGGTGGTGTCGGTCAATGGCCAGGGCGCACGCTTCAAGATCAAGGACACCCTTTCGGGGATCGATAAATTTGAAGCCTACATCAATGGTCAATGGCTGTTAATGGACTACGACGCCAAGTCGTCGACCATCTGGTCGGAACGCCTTGACAGCAAGGTGCCGTTGAAGGGAATGCTTGAGCTGCAGGTAACGGACAATGCCGGAAACACCTCTACCTACAGACAAAAAATCCTCTAAACCCTATGGCATTAACGATCGGTGACAAAGCCCCCGCCTTCTCTGCAAAAGACCAGGATGGCAAAGACGTAAAACTTTCCGACTTCAAGGGCAAAAAACTGGTGCTCTATTTCTATCCCAAAGACATGACCCCCGGCTGCACGGCGGAAGCCTGCAACCTGCGCGACAACTACAACGTGTTGTTGAAGCAAGGCTACGAAGTGCTGGGCGTGAGCACCGACACCGAAAAGATGCACCAGAAATTTATCGCCAAGGAAAAACTGCCCTTCCGCCTGCTGGCCGATCCCGATAAGACCGTGCATGATGCCTATGGCACCTGGGTCGAGAAATCCATGTACGGCCGCAAATACATGGGCACAGCCCGCGTCACGTTCATCATCAACGAAGCCGGCGTCATCGAAGACCTCATCGGAAAGGTCGACACAAAAAATCACACCAGCCAGATCCTGAAAACCAACGCCGCTCCCACGCCGGCCCCGGCAAAAAAAACTGTGGCAAAGAAGGCCGCCCCCGCTAAAAAAGTTGCTGCCGCGAAGAAGGCTTCGCCCGCTAAAAAGACAGCAGCCAAGAAGAAGTAAGGAAACGTTTCCATTAACTTTTCAGCTTCATTAAATACTTGATTCCCCGTCGTTTGCGACAAGTCACCGCTTGTGTTCGCGAACATCGGCGCGGTTATAGTGGCATTCAAAAACAGGCCTCTAAAATTTACAAAGTATTCTTTCCGTCATTTGGTGGGGGTTATCGGGTGCGGTATATTCGCAGCCAAAACATGTGAAAAACCCATGAGCCAACCCGACATCCCACAGCTGAAAAGAATCGCTTCCCAAGTCCGCAGAGATATTGTTCGCATGGTGCACGCCTGCCAGTCAGGTCACCCCGGCGGTTCGTTGGGTTGTACGGATTTCTTCGTGGCCTTGTATTTTCACATTCTCAAACACGATCCCAAATTCAACATGGCCGGCAATGGTGAGGACCTTTTCTTCCTTTCCAACGGCCACATATCGCCCGTGTGGTATTCCACGCTGGCCCGCTCCGGCTACTTCGACATCAAAGAGTTGGCCACCTTCCGCAAACTGGACTCCAGGTTGCAAGGCCACCCCGCCACCCACGAGCATTTGCCGGGCATCCGTATCGCGTCCGGCTCCCTGGGACAAGGACTTTCCGTGGCCCTGGGCGCTGCCCAAGCCAAGAAACTGAGCCACGACGACCGCTTCGTCTTCGTTCTCATGGGCGACGGCGAGTTGCAGGAAGGCCAGGTATGGGAAGCCGCCATGTATGCGGCCCACAACAAAATGGACAACGTCATTGCCTCCATCGACTACAATGGCCAGCAAATCGACGGCCCGGTGAATAAGATCCTCAACCTGCTGGACCTCAAAGCCAAATGGGAATCGTTTGGCTGGGAAGTGATCGACAGCAACGGCAACAACATGGAAGAGATCGTGAAGACCCTGGAATATGCCAAGACCCAAGCCAAAAAAGGCAAGCCCGTACTCAACCTCATGAAGACCGAAATGGGCTTCGGCGTAGACTACATGGTGGGCTCCCACAAATGGCACGGCGTAGCCCCCAACGACGAGGAACTCGCCAAGGCCCTCGGCCAACTCGAACAAACCCTCGGCGACTACTAAACCGCTGCGTTCTCCTTTGCGCCTCTGCGCCTTTGCGGTGAAATAACCGAAGGCGCAGAGGCGTTATACTTTTACGTCCACCCCAATCCAACCATCACAGCATATATCCTTACCTTAACCGCATGGAATTGAAGCTCCCCAAATCGTTGTTCCGCATTTCGCTGCTGATGCTCCTGGTCGCCCTTTCGCAAAGCGTTTCCGCCCAAACCAAAGTAGTACAAAAGCTCCCTGACAAAACCCGCATCCTCTTTCTACTCGACGCCTCCGGAAGCATGCTGGAACAATGGGAACGCCCCAACCAAACCCGCTGGAGCGTAGCCAAATCCATCCTCACCCACATCGTGGATTCGCTAGGAAAAAACACCAAACTGGAACTGGCCCTGCGCGTGTATGGCCACCGTTCGCCGCAGGAAATAAAGAACTGTAAAGACACCTGGCTCGAAGTCCCGTTCAGCTCAAAAAGTGCCACGCTCATCATCGACAAGCTGAAAGAGATCAAACCGAAAGGTGTCACGCCCATCACCTACTCGCTGGAGCAATCGGCCAACGATTTTCCCGCGGGCCCCGGCTATCGCAACATTGTGATCCTGATCACCGACGGCATCGAGTCGTGTGGTGGCGACCTGTGCGCCATGTCGCGCGCCATGCAAAAGCGTGGCGTGTTCTTAAGACCTTATATCATCGGATTGGGATTGCGCTCGGAGAAAACGCTGGAATGCGCCGGCCGGTACATCGATGCCGACACGCCTGGAAAATTCAGCAAAGTGCTGAACGAAGCCATCGAAACGAGCTTCGCCAAGACCACGGTGAGCGTCGAACTGCTGGACGCCGGTGGCAAGCCGCTGGAGACCAACGTGAACGTGTCTTTTGTGAACGCCCAAACCGGCTCACCCATGTTTGACTTTGTGCACTACCTCGACCGACAAGGCCGGCCCGACACGGTGCAGATCGATCCCATCGTGGACTATGACCTGGTGGTGAATACTATCCCGGCCGTAGTGAAGCGGGGCATCGCGCTTGAGCCCGGCAAACACAACGTGATCCGCATCCCCGCGCCACAGGGAAACCTGCTCATCAAACAAGAAGGCCGGCGAGACAACAGCCTGCAATCCATCGTGCGCGAAAAAGGTAAGATCGAGGTCATCAACACCCAACAAACCAACGAGACCTTCCGCTACCTCACGGGAAAATATGAAGTGGAAACCCTCACATTGCCGAGACGCATTTTTACCATCGACATTCAACCCAACAAGACGGAGAACATTCTGTTGCCCGCGCCGGGCGTAGTGAACTTCAACACCACCGCTACGGGCTATGGCAGTCTGTATACCTTGGCGGATGACGGAACACAGCAGTGGGTGTGCAACCTCAACGAGCTCAAGCCACAGTTTTCACTGACGTTGTTGCCCGGTCAATACAAGATCGTTTTCCGGGTGAAGCAGACCACGGGAAGCAAGTATACGGGATTTAAAAAATTCGGTGTGCGTTCTGGAGAGACGGTGTCCGTGAACGTATTCAAGTAAGGCGCTATTCCAGTGCGCCCAACACCAGCCAGGGCAGCACGGCAATGATCAGTGCGATGATGAACCACCACCACAGCTTGCGGTTGGTTTGGGATGCTTGTTGAACACCTTCTTTGGCCATGATACAAACGAATGTTTAAACCTTTTTACGCAACGGGCGCGGCCGGGGTTGATCCCCTTTTGCACAATAGCCGGTGTTTAACAAATCATTAACAACATCATGGCATTCCTTGTTGAAATGCCATTATCTTCACCACAACATGAGCCCTGTAATCGAACTTTGGGAGTGGACCTTCGGCCTGCTAAAGACCTGGTATTGGCTTCCCCTACTCCTGGCCTACATTGGCGTTATCATTTCCATTTTACTGGACAACCGGAATCCCATCAAGTCCGTGGCCTACATCATGCTCCTTGTCTTCCTGCCGGGGCTGGGCTTGGTAGTCTATTATTTCTTTGGCAGGGATCTGCGGAAGCGACGCATCTTCAACCTGAAAGGCGCCGGCGCCATGCCGTTGATGGAGCGATTCTGGAATACCAACCTGCACGAATTTGAAAGAAGGTTCGAACGCGCAGAAGAGAAATTCGGAGGACTCGTTGCCGCCTCCCGACTGATGTTCAACCTGCACCAGACCGTGCTCACCGAGAACAATCACTTCGAACTGCTCATCAACGGCGAACAGAAATTCCCTAGTGTCTACGCCGCATTGGAGGAAGCCGAGCATCACATCCACATCGAGTACTACATTTTTACCTACGACGACGTTGGGCGAAAAGTGGTGGACATCCTCATGCGCAAAGCGAAGAAAGGTGTGGAAGTTCGCCTGGTCATCGACGACATGGGTTCCAAGAACAACAAGCGCATGGTGCGCCGCCTGAAGCGCGCCGGAATTGATGTGTACCGCTTCATGCCCGTCACGTTTCCCTTCGCTGCCCAAGCCAACTACCGGAACCACCGCAAGATCATTGTCGTGGATGGCAAAGTGGGCTTTGTCGGGGGGATCAACATGGACGACCGCTACCTGAACAATGGAAAGCACAAACTCTTCTGGCGCGATACACACCTCAAGGTAGAAGGCCCCATGGTCAACCTGTTGCAGTTCCAGTTTTTGCTGAGCTGGCACTTCACCGCAAAGAAGAACTTCGACTTGAAGCAACCCTATTTCGAGAATACCGGCCCCGCCAAAGGCCATTCTCCTGCCACGCTGGTGGCCAGCGGTCCCGACTCGCCGCGGCCGTATTGCATGGAAGCGATACTGACCGCCATCAACCGGGCATCCAAGATCATCCGCATCACCACCCCCTACTTTATCCCCTCCGACCAACTCACCACCGCCTTGCTTATGGCCGTGGGCAACGGCGTTGAAGTGGAGTTGATGCTGCCCGGCAAAACAGACTCTTACATCGTGCAGCACGCCACCTTCTCGTACCTGACGCCGCTGCTGCGCGCGGGCGTGAGGGTGTTTCTCTACGAAAGAGGATTCGTGCACGCCAAGAGCATCACCGTCGATCACCAACTGGCCATTGTGGGCACCGTGAACATGGACACCCGCAGCTTCTACATCAACTTCGAGCTGGCGGCCCTGGCTTATGACGAGGCCTTGTGCAAGGCGCTGGACGATGCGTTCGAAGACGACCTCCAATATTCGCGCGAACTGAACTATCACATCTGGGGCAGCCGCCACATTGCCCGCCGCATCATGGACTCCATCTGCCGCCTGTTGACGCCCTTGCTTTAGGGTGATTATTTGTGAAAAACCCTATGGGAAGAGTCCAAAACTTTTGCGACTTTCGCAACGCTCAACCGAGAGCTATAAACCCATTGATTTACTTTTAAACGCATTCCTACCGCATGACCAAGTTCACCTTCACCGAAAAGAAAGACACCCGCTCCGGCTTTGGCGTGGGCCTGCATGAATTGGGACAAACCAACAACCAAGTCGTTGCCCTCTGCGCCGACCTGACCGGTTCGCTGAAGATGGATGCGTTTAAGAAAGATTTCCCCGAAAGATTCTACCAGGTGGGCATCGCGGAAGCCAACATGATGGGCCTCGCCGCCGGCATGAGCATCAGTGGAAAGATCCCGTTCACCGGCACGTTTGCGAACTTTTCGACCGGCCGCGTATACGACCAAATCCGTCAATCAATCGCTTACTCAGGTAAAAATGTTAAGATTTGCGCCTCCCACGCGGGTTTGACCCTCGGTGAGGACGGTGCCACGCACCAGATCCTGGAAGACATCGGCATGATGAAAATGCTGCCCGGCATGACCGTGATCGTACCCTGCGATTATGCTCAAACCAAGGCCGCCACGATGGCCCTGGGCAACCACGTAGGCCCGACCTACCTGCGCTTCGGCCGCCCCAGCTGGCCCATCTTCACGACCGACCGCCCCTTCACCATCGGCAAAGCCGACAAGATGATCGAAGGCAAGGACGTGACCATCTTCGCTTGCGGCCACCTGGTGTGGAACGCCATCGAAGCCGAAGCCGTGCTGGCCGCAAAAGGTATCAGTGTAGAACTGATCAATATCCACACGATCAAGCCGCTCGATGTAGAAGCCGTGCTGGCCTCGGTCGAGAAAACGCGCTGCGTCGTGACGTGCGAAGAGCACCAAATGAACGGCGGCCTCGGCGACAGCATCGCCCAGGTATTGGCCCGTTTCAACCCCACACCACTCGAAATGGTGGCCGTGAACGACTCCTTCGGCGAAAGCGGAACTCCTACCCAACTCCTCAAAAAATACGGCCTGGGCCCCGAGAACATCGTGGCAGCCGTAGAGAAAGTATTGAAGCGTAAAAAGTAGGCACCTCCTGCCGTTGTTGGTGTCCCACCAACAACTTCATTCAGCTTCCCCGTGTTGAAAGGAAAAACAGCCGCCCTGTTTTTTCGTGTAAGACTATGCATTTCACCGTAGACATTATCGCTACGGAATGCATTCCATCGACCACAAAAAAAATCCATCCAACACGGCGTCGCATAATGAAACCCACCAGCAGGTTCACGAGTTTAAAATCCTAGTTTTTATCATACTATGAACAGACGAACCTTTCTACAAAGTGCCTCTGCGCTTTCGGGTGTCCTCGCGGTGCCGTCCCGGGCATGGGCCAAGAAATCCACTATGAAAATTCATTTTCTCCGACATGCCACCTTCCTGCTGGAAGCGGAGGGTGTAACGTTACTGGTCGATCCCATGCTCAGCCCCAAGGATGCCATGGACCCGGTACCCAATGCCTCTACCACCCATCGCATTCCGATGGTAGACCTCCCGATCGATGAACCATCCCTGAAAAAAAAATTGGCCCAGATCGACGCCGTGGTCGTCACCCATACTCATCGCGACCACTGGGACGCGCGCGCCAAAGAGCTCATTGCCAAAGACATTTCACTCATCTGCCAACCCTCCGATAAAGACGCACTGACCACGGCAGGATTCACAAACCTCTTGCCCGTAGAAGATACCATCGAATTCAAAGGACTCCGGATCCATCGCACCGGCGGCCAACACGGCACGGGCGAGATTGGTCAAAAGATGGGGAAAGTATCCGGCTTCGTGATCGAACAAAACGGCCAGCGCCTCTACGTTGCCGGCGACACCATTTGGTGCGACGAAGTAGCCGATGCCCTGAAAAAACACACACCCAATTTCATCGTTGTCAACGCCGGCGCTGCACAGTTTCTCCAAGGCGGTCCGATCACCATGAGTGGCGACGACGTGGTCACCGTATGTGGCGCCCTCCCGTCAGCAAAAGTGATCGCCGTCCACATGGACACCGTAAACCACTGCCTCCTGAAACGCACCGACCTCAGAAAGATCCTGGAAGAAAAGAAGCTCACCAAAAGATGCACCATCCCCACCGACGGCGAAGTGCTCTCATTAGCCTAGCACCCCCAGAGGAAGTGGAAGGCAACTACTGACTACTGGCTACTAACTACTGGCTACTATTTCCGATAGACCTCCCTCAACACCTCCTCCTTCCCATCAATGAGCGACGTCACTTTCAGTTCCAGCAATTTAGCGATGAAGGGATAGACATGAATGTTCTCGAATGGAACAATGGTCTTGCCTTTTTTTATGTGCGGCCCACGGGCGTAGAAAATCCCCTGCATTTCCTTGACCACATACGGATCGAAACCGTGTACGCCAAAGTAAGGATTCCATTTCTGACTAGGGTCGCGCGCCACGCGAATGTAGTGCCCGGGCTCCACGACCAGCAGCAGGTCGCCGCCGCGAGGGTGATCATAGTGCCAAGACTTCGGTAGCATCTGACGTTTATAGATCTTGTAGTTTTCTTCTTGCTTTTTCAACACATCATAGAGCGAGTCGGGCTTGGAGGTGTACAAGTGCGCCTGGGTTCCGCCGTTGGCGTAAACAACGGACTTGTCGCCGATGTTGAACAGTTTGCCTAAGGTCACATAGGTTTGTTCCTCTTCTTTCAATTCCACCATGCCGTGGTCGGATACGATGATCATGTCTACGGAGAGCTTCAGTTCATCGATGCCGCGCATGAGGGTGCCTAACAGGCTGTCGGCTTTTAGTACCGTGCGTTTCAGGGCTTCGGAATTTGGGCCGGTGTCGTGGCCTTCGGTGTCGACGAGGGAAAAATAGAGGGTGATGAAATGGGGGCGCTCCTGTTCGGGAAGCTTTAACCAATCGAGGGTTTGCTGGACGCGTTTGTCGTTGGAAAAGTGCTCGTCGTAGTTGAAATAGTAGTCGGGCTTTTCGCCCTGGATATCGGTCTCCGAGCCCACCCAAAAGCATGACGCCGACCGAATGCCCTGCTTCTTGGCCAGTACCCACAACGGCATGCCGCCATAAAAGGCAGGGTTTTGCACGACGGTCTTGTTGCTGATGGAGTACTTTATTTTCAACTCCGGATCGTAAAACTGGTTGTCGACCAAGCCATGATGTCCTGGGTAGAGACCGGTTACGAGGGTATAGTGATTGGGAAAGGTCTTGCTAGGAAAAGAGGGGATCATCCCTTCGGCGGCCGTGCCCTCGCGGATAAACTTCTCAAAATTCGGAGGGTGAAAACGGCTTACATAGTCGTAGCGAAACCCGTCAAAAGAGACGAGCACGACGTACGGCGATGCCGTGTGTTGAGCCTGTAAAAAGTGGGGGATGAAGAGGATAAGGACAAGGAAAATCCGGTTCATTCAAGGGTGTCTGGAGTATCGCGGAAATGTAGGAAACATTTTGCGAGCGCGGGGTAACCGCACATAAAAATTATCAGGATTTTCGACAGAATGGCCTATACGCAATATGCATTGTAGCGCTACGGGTTCTCCGACAAAAAATCGTCGAAGATCTTCATCACCAACGGCGCCAGGTCGATCGCCGAACCCAACTCGTTGCTGATGTATTCATGGGGGTGATTGACGACGCTCGTCTTGGTGCGTTCCACGAACGAAAGCCAATCCTCGCGCACCATCTTCCGCTTCTGATGCATCATCATGACTTTCACCGGTTCCAGGGCATTGTTCAGCTTGCGTTTTACGGTTTTGAGTTCTTGATCCATAGCGGTTTACCGACGAAACAGGGTTTTCAGGACGCTTACTCAACGCCACAGTTCGGGGGACCTGTTCCATCCCATTCGCGAAAGTCCTTCGAATTTCAGACAACGAAAACTAAATCGTATTATCAAAATATTATCCTACAACGAAGAGACATAACATACAATTGATGATCTCAAAACACAGATCGGCGGGAGTTTTTTGGCTAAAAATCGAAAACCGTTAAAGCGGGGGTGCTCAATTTATTCCGGGCCGATGTTTCCCATCGGCCCCTAAGGCTACCGTTGTGAAATCGTACTTGGCTTCGCTCCACTCCTCTTGGGAGCGCTCCGGATGGCCTTGTCGGGGCTCCTTTTCGGGGTAAAACCTTGGCTCATCCCACGGGGCGGGCTCTTGGGGGCAAAATCCTTGAATGAACTTCCTTTAAAATTTTTCGTTGAAATTTTGGAGAAAAGAAACCCAAAGCTATCTTTGCACTCCCTTAAAGGACACACCCACACAAAAACATCAAAATGGTCCGGTAGTTCAGCTGGTTAGAATGCCTGCCTGTCACGCAGGAGGTCGCGGGTTCGAGTCCCGTCCGGACCGCCTCCAAGAACGAAAACCCGCTTAGAAACCTATTCTAAGCGGGTTTTTTCGTTTATATATCTCTAAGTGGTATATCGAAACGATACCTTCACGAGACCTAAAGGCCATCTCTCGGTCTTATCAAACCAGGCACTGATTTAAACAACGCAATGGGAGCTCTTCAATTCCTATCAGCTAGCGTTGCTCCAACTGTAACACGATTTGGTGATTCTTTGTGGATAAAGGATATCCTATGTTTAATGACCGCAACGGCCCAAACGAATATTATCCATCCAGCGAAAACAAATTTCAGGATTGTTACCCAGGTTGATGAGATGTGGTCAGTGAAGTCTAGATTGCGAATTAAAATGACATTTTCCGCTACATCCAATAGTCCGGTAACAACAGCTAAAGCAATATTAAACCTAAGAAGATTGTTCAGAATCAAATTGCGCTCAAGATTCATTCGCTTGCTAGAACAATTCATTATCAAAAGCACATAAAACAAAATAAAAATAAAATCGTAAATCGTTATCTCGCGAACGGTATTCAAAAGGCTGTTCTCTCTCCAGGAAAAATGTATGATCGCTGCTGCATCTCGCCTGGCAAACTCGAATTCACTTATCGTGGGCAGGTCGGCTTTTCTAAAATTATCGGATTTTTGATACAGTAAGATCGCCAGCGAAACTGAACCAATCCAAAGAATAACTCTAAACCAAGGCATGATTTTTAAAATTTGGTAACGACGAAAACATTATCGTAAGTAGGTTTATCGGACGATGTTATACATTTAATAAAGACCTCGCCAATCTTCATGAAATGTTTCGGTTTTGCGTGCAATTCATCAACCCATCCCTTATCGCCCATTACGCCACGACAATCTATATGGAATACATTGGGCTGGTCCCTTTTTGCGAACAAGTCTCCGATTTCGATCATCATTTCATTAAAAAGATAAATCATCGAATAGATGATTTTTCGATGAAGGTCTGTGTCATTCTTGTCTGAAATACCCCTTAGCTGCAAGGGTGTCTTCAACCATCCGCCATGGCCTAAGAACATCCTGATAAACGGAATATACCATTTAAGTGGATTTATTCCGAAACCCAAAGCGTGTGAGGGTATTCCGAAATCATAACCCTGAGTAATAATCTTAATATTAGAGAATTTTCCAGGCTTGTCTTTACTGCCAATGATACTGTCAATCAGAAAGTAATACTGAAGGTGAAAGAACATCAATAGAGCAAAGAAATCCTTCGACAGATATTCACAACCTTTGTCGAATTTCTTTTTATCCACTTGCGTACATGCCCTTCTTTTTGCTTTCTCCATTAATTCATTTGCCCATTCGCTTTCCGCAAATTCAGAGCTCTTTCCACTTGGGTCCACAATTGCCGCAAGTCTTCTTGAACCAACAAGATCATTTCCCCCACCGCTAATCAAGAATACATCGGGGTGCAGCAATGAAAGTTCCTCAACATATTCCCTGCCCGTCAGCATATTTAAAAACCAATCACCTCCCGAGGCCAGACTGTAGAGTGCGAAGTCACTCTCCATTCTGATTCTATCGATAATATCGGTCAGGATGATAGGGTAATTGAACCAAGAGTCTCCTTCGGCAAGAATCACCTTCTTCTTTGTATCCTTTAAGTCTCTAAAACCTTTCTTAATTTTCTGATCAAACTCGTAATTGCGGTTGTTATTCTTAATCAAATTGAACCTCCGCAATAGACCGTCAACGGCTGAGAGTTCAAGAATATATTTTTCGTTTAGGTCATAGATTCGCTGAATAATGATTGAAAGCTCCTCCGCGTTGACCCCAGTTCGAAGCTGTGCCAGCTTATCCCTAGTAATTCGATTTGCAAGTAGGCAATTGATTAAATCAAGTCTTGCTATGTTAGACGAATTAAATTCAACAGTTTTTGATTTAATTGGTCTTGCTACGGGTGATCGGGTAAGTATCATGGAAATTGGTAAAGTCTATAGTTATTAATCAATACCATTATTCAAAATTGGTCGCAAAGCAGCTTTTCCGTTCAGATCAGCTATAACGATAAAAAGCCCATCCTCCCACCTAACAAGGCAGTGGAGGATGGGCTTCCTTTATAAATATTGGCAAATCGCGTGACTTAATCAACTGGACACACTAATATATTTTCGCCACCGCTAAACCATTACTTGTTCGGCAAAAGGATTATCATACAAACTCGTTGCGAGAACCGATCGAGCCTGTCATCCTCAGTGCGAAAAAACGAAAGAAGTGCTGGCGCGTTTGGAGAAAGTATACAAGGGCGTAAATCCGAATTATCCTTTGCCTATCACTCCATCGACGGCGAATAGGAAAGACTATACGCCTTGCGTGAAGAATGAGCCCAGACCCATAT
The DNA here is from genome assembly GCA_036525235.1 of Chryseolinea sp. GTDB lineage: Bacteria > Bacteroidota > Bacteroidia > Cytophagales > Cyclobacteriaceae > Chryseolinea. The sequence goes on from DATDAV010000151.1 coordinate 92,314, forward strand.
CTACTCCGCTCTCAAAATCTTCGCCGGATTCACCAACGCCGCCTTAATAGCCTGTGCACTTATCGTAAGCACCGAAATCAACAACGGCACCACAAGCGCGATCGCCAGCACCACCGCTCCCACATCCGTATGATACGTAAACGTCTCCAACCACTCCCTCATCAACATCCATCCTACCGGCCCAGCAATAAGCACCGACACCAGCACGAGCTTTGAAAAATCCTTTGTCAGCAACACCACAATTCCCGTCACCGGCGCACCCAGCACTTTGCGAATGCTGATCTCCTGCAAGCGTTGGCGGATCATAAAGGTAGAAAGCCCGAACAACCCAAGGCATGCGATGAAAAACGACAAGCCGGCAAAAACATAAAACACAGTTTGCATCTTACGCTCAGAAGCATATTGCTGCTCGAGCGATTCGTCAACAAATGCGTAGTGTAACGGCACGTCAGCCACAATCTTGGCCCACACGGTTTCCAGGTGTTTGATAGCGTCCTGTATGTTGGCCGTCTTCACACGGAGTGACATGCTGCCGCCGTCCTTAGCATAGCCCATGAGCAGGGGTTGGACGGGTGTGTGGAGGCTTTCGAAGTGGAAGTCCTGGACCACGCCAACGACATAGCGGATGTTGTCGCCGTTGCCAAAGGGTTTGCCGAGGGCATTGTCGGGTGTGCCCCAGCCGAGGTTTCGCACGGCGGCTTCATTGACGATGACGGCTTTTGCTGAGTCGGCGGTGGCGCGCAGGAAGGCGCGGCCGGCTACGAAGTTCATTTTGTAGGTGTCGAAGTAATCGGGGTCTACGTACATTTGGTAGATGCTCGTGGTCACTTCTTTGTTGTTGTTGTCGCGGGTGTTGATCCATCCATTGCCGAGTCCTCCTACCACGTTGGCGTTGTGCACGCTGGCTTGTTCGATGTAGGGAACGGAAAGCAATGCATCGTGCAGGGTCTGGTATTTCTTTTTCACGGCCTCGTCGCCGTTGAAGTCGACGGTGATCACGCCATGGCCTTCGTAGCCCAGGGGCTTGCTGGCGATAAATTGCATTTGGCGGTTCACGGTGAGAATGGAGATCAGCAGCACGGTGGAGATAACGAACTGCACAATGACCAGCGTCTTGCGGAAGGCTCGCCCACCCTCGCTGCTAAAAAATTTCCCCCGCAACGCCGCCATGGGCTGAAACGACGACAGCACAATGGCCGGGTAGATGCCCGACAGCAATGTGATGATCAGCACAAAGGCACCCAATGCCAACAAGTGGGTGGCATCAAAGGGCAACTGATACGGTTGGCCCATCCACCACGAAAAGTACGCCAACACAATTTGCGCCAATGCCACACCCAACACCACGGCCAGCACCGTAGTGCCAAACGTTTCGAGAAAGAACTGGCGCATGAGATTCCCTTTGCTTGCCCCGGCAACCTTGCGAAGCGAAATCTCTTTCGCACGGTTCACCGACGTGGCAGTGGTGAGGTTGATATAGTTGAAACAGGCGAGCAGCAACACCAGGATGGCCACGGCAATGAATACGCGCACCGTCATCATGTTGCCATTGTTGGCCGAATCGTAGCGGTGGTCGGAACGGAGGTGAATGTCTTTGATGGGTTGGAGAAAATATTGGTAAGACATTTTGTTATCGGCCCACTCCTTTTTTGAGTGTTCGGCCACGACGTCATTTACGCTGCTCTCTACGGCCTTCCACTTCGACGGATCGTGGATCTCGATGTAGGTGTGGGGCCACCCTCCTACCCATTGGTTATCGAGATCGTCTTTCCAATGTTTGAGCGCATAGGCGTGTAAAGTCAGATACGGGACCACGATATCGAATTGAATGTGCGAATTCACTGGGGGATCTTCGGCGACTGCCGACACCGTGAAGGGCTCGTCGTCCATCAGCACGGTTTTATCCAGGGCATTTTCAACGCTTCCGAAATATTTAATGGCAGCCGAGCGTGTAAACACCACCTGGTCGGGTGTGCGCAAGAGTTGATGCGTTGAGCCATCTATGATGGGAAAGCCGAAGAAGGAGAAAAAGGTCGAGTCGACGATAATGATCTTTTCTTCGAAGTGTATTTCTGTATTGTAGCGAACTTTAAAGCTCGACTTGAACACGCGGCAAGCGCTGGCGATGTCGGCAATTTCCTTAGGCAAGTGCGCCCCCAAGGCCACACCCGAAGGCGCCTGGGAGAAGGTCTCGGCTTCACTCTTAAAGCGATTCCAGATGCGGAACTTTGCGTTGGCGTTTTGGTGGAAATTATCGAACGTCAATTCGCGTTCGGCCCAGATGGCGATGACCAGGCAAGTGGCAAGTCCAATGGTGAGGCCCGTCACGTTCAGGAATGCCGACACTTTGTTTTTGGCAAGGTGGCGCCAGGCAGTAGAGAGGATGGCTTTGAACATAGGTTTGGATGGAATCGGTTTACCGATCACCGCTTGAATATCGTGCCAGCCCGTGAAACGACAAAATCTATGTGTTCAGGCCTATGCCTTGTTCGATGTTGGCCGTAAATGTTCGTTTCCGGAACGATGCTCGGCCTGCAGCTAAGGCATTTCCTGAGAAGAATGCTCCATCCTAATCCGACGTCCAAAGACTTTTTATCGTTTCCTCTTGTGAATAGCCCACCGGACATGATTTACTTTTTTGATTCGCCCGGTAACTGCCGAACGTTTCATTCGGGCAAGAGAGCATCCGGCATCCGGGCATTTCCAGGTGGCCATTCGGATCATTCCTTTTGATCCATTGGTTGGCATAGATCAACCATTGATTTCTATAGGCCTCGGGCTGTAACGAAAACCAGGAGATCTCATCCCATCCCCAGATAAAATGAGAGGTGGTATCGGCTACGTTGGTTTTGTTGCTTCTTCCAAAATTGTCGAATTCAACCAGGTATGGCAGGCTCTCGCTTTCCCATCCACTCGGCGAAATACATCCTTTGCTTTTGTTGTAGAGGGCATCCAGGTGGCCCGCTTCCAGTTCCCCTTCATACGGTTTTGCCGGGATGGCCTTTATCCGCAGCGGAAAGGAATTGAAATCGATGAGGCTAACACCATCCTTGATCATATCGCCTTTCGGGACGTGGGCATCGAGCAAGACCCAATGACGCCGGGCGTGTTTCGCCGCATAGCGTCGGATGTCAGACAGCAGGGCAGCCCATGCCTTCCGGTCGGGATCGTTCATACCCATAAGTTCAACTTGTCCCAGGTGAAAGGCTTCGCAGCCGATGTTGATGTAGGATGCGGCCAGGTAATAGAACCACAGTTGCGTCTCCTGGCGACTGATGTCTGGAACGCTACTTCCTTTTCTCCAATGGTCAACCCCTTTCCCTTCCGCGTTGAGCATGGATCGATACGAAAAGTTACGGTCGTCGACCGGCAGCTGGTGATCCTTAAAAACCCAGGATGGTATTTTTACTTTATCCACATCTTCGGTTATAATTTCGAACAGACACCCTTGGAAAATGATGTCGGGGTCGGTCCGGTGCAGGGTGTCGATGATCGTGCTCGCTTTCTTCCAAAAATTCGGATCATTCAAAAGGCTTTCTTCTCCCCACCGGTAGATGGCCCGGCCGATAAATTTGGCGCCGATATTCCTGATCATTCGCAGATCATCGTTATGATAAGGATAAACCCGTTTGCCTTCCGGCTTTTCGGGCACCAGGAAAAACGCCATGGTGATGGATTTGTCGAGATAATTTTCCAGGACTTCTCTTGAAATGCCCTTTTCATCAAAATAATAGGATCTCCGCGCAGGGCTTGATCCCGCTGAAATAAAAACCAGAGTGAGCAAGGCCAGCACAACCCGTTGTGGGCATCGATGTGTTCCTTCCCTCCTAACGATTTGTTTCATTTGTCTTCAGTTTTAAAAAATTTCGCGCCAGCATAAAATCAACCGGCAACCTTAAAGGTATCTCCATCCAATTAATAAGAAGTTAATAAGTGATTAATCGAGAGGCTTGCGTTCTTTTTCGGGGAAGGTTTACGTCATTTTAATGACGTAATATACCGTTCCTATAAAAAGGTTTCTCTTTTTTTCAGTCCGGTTGTACCTGAAGTAATCTCATCAACGGTGCGGCGACAGGAATCTGTTTCCACCTTATTCCGTTCTTAAACTATTTGTCGGATTCATCAACGCAGCCTTGAGCGTCTGATAGCTAACGGTGAGTAGCGTGATGGCCAGGACAAGTATGCCCGTGACAACAAAAATCCTCCATGATATTTCGACCCGGTATTCATATTGTTGGAGCCATTGGGCCGCAAAGTAATAAGCCAGTGGTATGCCCAGCAAAATGGCAACCGCCACAAGGCGTACAAAATCACTGGAAAGCATCCTCCACAAGTTAAATACAGAAGCGCCCAACACTTTCCGAATGCCAATTTCTTTGGTGCGTTGACTGGCGGCGAACGTGGCTAATCCGAAAATGCCCATGCAGCTGATAAAAATTGTCATGATAGAAAATACGGTGGCCAACTTGCCGATGCGTTCCTCACTGTTAAACTGCTGTGCGTAGTCATCGTCCTGAAATTTGTATTCAAATGGAGCTCCCGCGTCGAACTTCTTTATAACCGCCTCAATCTTTTGCAAGGCCTCATGCGTCCCTACCTGCGGATTCAGGCGGATCGTTAAATATCCCGTGTTTGAATAATTGATAAAGTATAAGTGCGGCGACTGTTTCACAAACGGTGTCCAACGCACCTGGTCCTTTATAACGCCGATGATCTCTCTTTCCTTTCCGTTAAAAGTCAGCTTTTTGCCAATGATATTTTTCTCTGAAATCAGTTTTGCGAACAGTTCGTTTATGATCACAGAAGCGGAATCTGTGCCGAACTCACGTGAAAAATCACGACCCTCCACAAATTGAAAACCATTTGTCTTTGGAAAGTCATGACTGCAACTGTTCATGGCCACCAAAGGTCGCAACGCAGGGTCTTTTCCCTCCCAGGTCAAAGATGCATCGGCACTTGCCGCCCCCGTTACCGGGAAATCGGATAGCGCCATATTTTCAACGGCCCCGGACGATAAGAGTTCATGACGCAGGGAGTTGTAGTTTGCCTTTGCGAGCGCTTCCGTGCGGACGGCTAAGTGGAGAATGCCTTCACGGTCGAAGCCAACCGGTCTGTCTTTTGCATGTTGAATTTGAAGAAAAACGACCATGGTGCTAATGATGAGCACAATGGAAGTAGTGAACTGGAAGATGACCATGACCTTTCGCGGCAAAGCTGCAAAACGGCTTGCCTTGAATGCACCTTTCAAAACCTTAACGGGACTGAAAGACGATAAATACAATGCCGGGTAGCTTCCGGCAAGGGCACCCGTGATCATGATGAACGCCAGGGATGTTAAAATGAAATTTGGATCCATCCACGGGATAGTCATTTTTTTGTCCGCCAATGCATTGAACCACGGCAACGAGAATGCAGCTATGGCCAGTGCCAATGAAAAACCTATCGTCACCATCAGGAGCGATTCGCTCAGGAACTGAGCCACCAACTGGTTGCGTGCAGAGCCCATTACTTTCCGGACTCCTACTTCCTTCGAGCGTTTTTCGCTCCGGGCGGTGCTGAGGTTTGTAAAATTTATGCAGGCCAAGAGCAGAACAAAAACTCCAATGATACCAAACATCCATACAAACTTGATTTGCCCACCCGTGTTAATGCCATCTTTAAATACGCCATAGAGGTGCCATTTTTTCATGGGAAATATAATTCCCTCGGGTTTCATAGATTTCCCGTCGTTCGAAGCTTTTTCATAGAGGACATGTTTTATTTTGGGTTCAACCTCGCTGAACAGTGCTTCATTTTTTAAGAGTACGAAACATTGAAAAGAATAGCTTTCCCAGTTATCCAGGGCCTTTCGGTTCGTTTCATTGATACTGAAGAAATACCCCATCGGCAACAGCATCTTTATATCTGCGAATTCTGAATTCGATGGAAAATCTTCAAATACACCGGTGATCATCAGCAGGTCGCGATTATCGAATTTCACCATTTTGCCGACCGCTGCATCGCCGAACAACGACGTGGCCAGCGTTTTGGATAGGATGACGGAGTGAACATCGGTGAGCGCTCGGGTGCCCTGCACCATCTGAACTGAAAACATACTGGCAAACGGAGGCTCAACGAAAAGGCCGGATGCAGATGACTTTTTTTCATCGTACGCGACAATATGTTCTCCCGGCCAAGATGTGATAGCTACTTCTTCAAACTCGGCATAATTGCTTTTTAAGGCCTCACCTATGGGCTCGGGAACATCATTGATCGTCATGATCTCTTCTCCGAACGTTAGATGATGATAAAGCTGTCCGAGGCGTTCATAGTTTTTGAATGACTTGTTATAATTCAATTCATCAAAAACCCATAGGCCAATCAGAATGGCCACGGCCATTCCCATGGCCAGCCCGCAGATATTAATAAATGAATATCCTTTGGTTCTGATTATGTTTCGCCAGCCAATCGTAAAGTAGTTCTTCAGCATAGCCACGTTATTAAAGATTTATATCCTCGAGTCTTTAGGATGACAGACGGGTCAAAAAAGTTTCACACACTTTTCTCGGACCAGAAGGAATAGTATGTTGATAGCCAACGTATTAGCATGTGAGCATCCGTCACAAAGGGCCTACAACGATTCAAAATATAGGTTTCATGAGCCCGGCCGGATGCTTCGGCGCGAACATTTTGCCACTGGAGGATAGTCGTTATCTTCGCACGGATTTTGACTCCATCCTCATGCCTCACCTTTACACCTTTCGCCAGGATGCCGATGAGATTCTTGTGGTCGACTATACAGGATGTAATGAGACTCAGATGATGCAGCTCGCGACGAAATTCAAGGAATTGATCCAGACCCGTTCCAAACCGGTGCTGGTAATGGCGATCTTCAACGACCGCACCTACGTTACCCCGACATTCATGCGTCATGCAGAAAAAGAATCCGGCGCGGTTATGCATTTGCTTGAGAAGGTCGTGTTTGTCGGGCTATCGACGACCAAGAAGATCATTCTCCAGGGATACAACATATTGTTCGGGAGAACCTTTCAAACATTCGATACACCGGAAGAGGCCATCCAGTACCTGGTGGATCGTAGCCGATCGGATAAAAAGCGCCCTTACTAACGGCACCCTTAGAAGCACACGCACACGCGGCTATTTTTTTTATTTCGACCTTCCCGCCAGTTCGCGCTTAAATAATCCTTCGCTGATTTTGTTTTGTAAATTATTACATTCGCCGGAAGAGGTTCCGATTCAACACCTTAATTTACCTGGATGTCGATCGCGCCGCGCGAATTTCATAGCGGCATATAAAACAATTGAACATGAGAAAAATTTTATCAGCCTTCCTCCTCCTCGCTTGTATCTCACACGGATCTGCTCAACAGGACAAGAATAAGGACTTTGCCGTAAAAGGTTTTCACCTGGATCTACGCATCCAGGTAATGACCCCAGAGGCATTGAGAGATCTTGCCTTACGACTGAACCGCAGCGGCATCAACACGCTGGTCATGGAATGGGAAGGAACATATCCCTTTGAAAAGCACCCGATGATCGCCAACCGGTATGCCTACAGCAAGGAAGAAGTTACGGCCTTTATACGGTATTGCCAGGGCCTGGGAATCGACGTGATCCCCCTGCAGCAGAGCTTTGGTCATGTGGAATATATCTTGCGGCACCCGCGCTACAAAGACCTTCGCGAAGATCAGAAAGACTACTCGCAAGTTTGTCCACTGAAGGAAGACTTGAACCGCGAGTTGTTCAACGATCTGTTTACCGAACTCGTAGCCACGCATCCTTCCAAGTATTTCCACATCGGCGGCGACGAAACCTATTTGCTAGGGCATTGCGATCAATGCCGTTTGAAAGCCGAGAAGGAAGGAAAATCCAAGCTCTATATTGATCATATCAAAATGCTGGCAGAGCTGGTGATCCGGTTGGGCAAACGTCCGGTGCTCTGGGCAGACATCGCGTTGAAGTATCCTGAAGCTTTAAAGTCTCTGCCCCCGGAGACGTTATTTATCGATTGGAACTACGGATGGGACATGAACCGTTTCGGCGACCACCAAAAGCTGATGGAAAGCGGGTTTGAAATCTGGGGTGCCCCTTCCCTGCGCAGTCATCCCGACAACTACTTCCTGACACAATGGGAAAAACATTTCAAGAACATCCGCGATTTTGTTCCGGCTGCCCGGAAATTAGGATACACCGGAATCGTGATGACCTCGTGGTCGACTTCCGGTATCTACTCATCTGTTTTTGAGACCAGCAACGATATCATCGACCTCTATGCCATACGCCACGTTTACCCGCTTACCGGTTTTTCGATGTTGCTGGCGGCCTATACCGAAAGCCTGAAATCGACGGCACCCCTGGACATTCCCGCTTTCATTCAGAAATATGGAAGTGAGACCTATGGCTTTACCAAGGAGCAGTCGCTGCAATTCTGGAAGGCGCTGCGAACGGCCCCCTACGAAATACAACAAGGCGAAGTGCCGGCACCAACAACCTTGTCGATCCAAAACTTTTTGGACAGTGCCTCCACGGCAGCGCGGTGGCTTCGTGAACTTCAGCCGTCAAAAAACAAAGACGAATTTGAGCATTACCGGCTCATGGCCGATATCCGGGTGCTGTACCTGGATTATCAGCGTATCGAGAAGCAAGTCAACGGGGTGGCGTTCAATCAAAAAGACCTTCCGGAGGTTCTGAAAAAACTAAAAAACATGATCGACCATTCCGGAGAGCTGAATCAACGGTTTGTTGCTTTGAACAAAAAATCCCTTCATCCCGCGGAAATGGAGCAGGAAAATGCCTTGCGAATCGACAAGGCAAAGCTGCTCTATGCACGGTTATCCAAACAGCGTACTCCATAGCCATGTTAAAAATTGGAATTATCGGTCTGGGCGACATTGCGCTAAAGGCTTATTTGCCGGTGATCAGCACCAAGAATGTCGAACTTCATCTCTGCACCCGGGATGAGGCGCGGCTCACACAAATCGGTGCGCAATACCGGCTCAGTCATCTGCACCGCACGGTGGAGTCGCTTATTCAAAGTGGTGTTACGGGTGTCTTCGTACATACGGCTACGGCGTCGCACGATGCTATTGTGGAGCAGCTCCTGTCGCATAACATTCACGTGTATGTTGACAAGCCGATTACCTACCATTACGCTTCCGCGGAAAAACTGACAGGGCTGGCCAGGAAGAACAATCTGCTGCTGCATGTCGGGTTCAACCGGCGGTTTGCGCCGGCGTATCAATATGCCAGTACGCTCCAGGCTGCAAACCTCATTGTCTTGCAGAAAAACCGGAGCGCTTTGCCCGGAGAGGTTCGCACTTTTATTTTTGATGACTTTATCCACGTTGTCGATACGCTGCTCTTCTTGTTTCCGCACCCGATCGAGAAAATGATCGTCAACGGCAAAAAGAAAGACGGACTTTTGTATCACGTCGTAGTTCAGTTCGTGGCTGCCGACGGCACGACGGCGATCGGTATCATGAACCGGGACAGCGGCACCGTAGAAGAACGCCTGGAGGTCGCCAGTCCGGAGGAGAAACGGGTGGTTGTTAATTTAACGGATGTCACCGTTTATCACGACCGGAACGAGACGCGGCTTGTGCGCGACGATTGGGAACCTACTTTGCGAAAGCGCGGCTTCGACCAGGTCGTCGATCATTTCTTGCTGGCGTTGAAATCCGGTCCCTCGCATCAAGCCACCACACCCGATTTCCTGCTCACCCATAAAATCTGCGAACAAATTGTAGAGCAGTTGGAGTATTGAAGTTTGATAGCCAACATTCAGCATTTTGATGGCTAAAACAGCCATTCAAGTTTCTGATAGGTACTTATGCGGGTTGCCCGGAGTGCTTCTCAAAGAAGAGTGATTTTTCAAAAAAATGGGTCCCCATCAGTCTCGAAAGCTCGCGATACGCTTCCGATCTGCCATGCTCATGATGTCTCCACACAAAGTTCGCCAACCAATCAGCCAGCCAGATCCCCTGATTTTTGTCGCTCGAATCGTATGCGCACCGGATATCGATATCCAAATTCAAATCACCCCAACATTTGGTTTTGATGTAGTCGTTGAAGCTATTTCCGCTATCCACCTTGATGGTCCTTCTGTCGAGGATCAACTCGATGTTTTTATAGTGCTTCAGAGTATCCGGCAGCAGCACGCCGAGCATGTAGTTGTAGAAAATGTTCCTGTCTTTTCGAAGCGGGAGATAGACTCTCTCCTTTCTGGCGGTGATCGCGATAATCTTGAACGACTTGGCCTTGTTGTAAATAGCGTTCAGGTTTCTAATGATGTATGCGGCGTCTTCCTCGGAGAAGTTGGCACCTTTCTTTTCCTGCCTTGGTGTTAGATTGTATTTGGCGTAAAGATGGGCGATCTGCCGCTTGATGTACTTCGTCTCTGCCTCGTCTATCACGATGCCGGCAATGGTGATGAATCTGCTGGAACCTCCTGCATTGTTCGGCCTGTCGAAAGTCCACCCCAGGTCCCCGCTTTCGTCTAAAAAAATTTGCATAAAAAAAGGGCTGAATTTTTGATTCAGCCCTACATATAAATGTCTTTGAGAAAAGATAGACCCAAGGAGTGATGCAGGTTACACTACATTTATGGCAGATGTTTCACTCCCACACTTGACTTGGCATTACCTATCGGGTATAAAAGTAGGCTTAATTTCCCAATTTTTCAAGAACAGCGATTGGCAGAGCATTAACCTATTGACTGTCAGTGGATTTTTCTTAAAAAAACATCCTGCGTGCTGCCTCATCCCTAGCAAACCAAAAATTCCTGCAACCGCACCGCTACTGCTCCTGTATGAGCTTTGACGTCTTGCACCAAAAATAAAATATTTCAACGACCTGGAACCAAATAAAGTCTTACCTTGTACTGTAATAAATAACATTACAGAATGAACAACGGCCGCTTCTCGATATCCCTCCACATCCTGACCCTGCTGGAGATGCTATCGAATGAGCTTTTGACGTCGGACTATATCGCCGGCAGCATCAACATCAACCCGGTGTTGGTGCGCAAGGAGATCAGCAACCTGAAGAAACACGGGTTGGTGGAAAGCAAGGAAGGAAAAGCCGGTGGTTATGCGCTGGCCAAGCCTGCCCGCCAGATCCGGCTTTCGGATGTTTACCAGGCCGTGCGACAGACCCCTTTGTTGGGAACGGCCAAGAACTCGCCCAACCCTTCGTGTGTGGTGGGCAAACAGATCAACAAACACCTCGACGCGCTCTATGCCGACGCGGAAGATGTGGTCGTGAAAAAGCTGGGCAAGACGACCCTGGCCGATTTCGCCAAAAAATTTGCCTGATTTTTTTTGAACAAAACTGTAACAATAATTATTACAATAAACAAATTTCCACAACTAAACTCAACTTTATGAAAATTGCATTGATCGGCGCTTCCGGATTTGTTGGTTCACACGTGCTGGCGGAAGCCCTGCAGCGCGGACACACCGTAACGGCCATTGTGCGTCATCCCGAAAAGATCACTACGGTGCATCCGAGCCTCACTGTAAAAAAAGGTAACATCCTTCACGACGACGAAGTAGCCGCCCTCGTAAAAGGTCACGACGCCGTAGTGGGTGCGTACAATCCGGGTTGGGGAAATCCGAACATTTATAACGAATTTCTGGAAGGCTCACAGGCCATTCAGCGGGGCGTGAAAAAATCGGGCGTGAAGCGACTGCTGGCCGTTGGCGGGGCGGGTAGCCTGGAAGTGGCGCCCGGCGTGCAGTTGGTGGATACGCCGGAGTTCCCTGCCGAGTACAAGGCCGGTGCCCTGGCCGCAAGGGATTACCTGAACATCCTGAAGAAAGAAGACCAACTGGACTGGACCTTCCTGAGTCCCGCCATCCTGATGCACCCGGGCATCCAAGACGGTCGCACGGGAAAATACCGGACCAACACCAACCAGCCTGTGTTCGACACCAAGGGCGAGAGCCGGCTTTCGGTGGAAGACCTTAGTGTGGTCATCGTAGACGAGTTGGAAAACAACCGGTTCGTTCGTCAGCGGTTTACCGCAGCATATTGAGACCTTAATTTTTTTGTTCTACCCCAAAAGCGCTTTGGAAAACCAAAGCGCTCTTATCCCCTCTAAAATTATGTCAACTCTTCATTATAAGACTATAGTCATTGACGGAATCTCTATTTTCTACCGTGAAGCCGGAGATCCCAACCTCCCAACCCTACTGCTACTCCACGGCTTTCCTTCCTCCTCACACATGTATCGCGATCTGCTCCGCGACCTGGGTGATCGCTATCACATCATCGCGCCCGACTACCCCGGCTTTGGAAACAGCGACATGCCGGCCCGCGAGCGCTTTGCCTATACGTTCGACAATCTGTCGATGATCATGGAAAAGTTTATTGATGCGTTGAAGCTTACCCGCTTTGCCGTATACCTGCAGGACTATGGTGCACCCGTGGGTTATCGCATCGCCGTGCGGCGGCCGGAACTGATCCGGGCGCTGATCCTTCAAAATGGAAATGCCTATGAAGAAGGCCTGGGGCCGGCGATCGACGACGGCAAACGTTTCTGGGCAAACCGGAATACGGAAACCGAAAATGCCATGCGTGGTGCCCTTACGTTGGAGGGAACAAAATTCCAGTACCTGCACGGGGTGGAAGATCCTTCGAAGATCAGCCCGGATGCGTATCACTACGATCAGTATTTCCTGGACCGGCCGGGGAATGCGGCGATTCAGTTGGATTTATTATACGACTATCGGAACAATCTCAAACAATACCCGGCCTGGCATCAATATCTGCGGGAACACCGGCCGCCGGCGCTGATTACGTGGGGGAAAAATGATCCTTTCTTTACTGAAAAAGGAGCGTTGGCCTACTTGCGCGATCTTCCTGACGCAGAGGTCCATTTGTTGAACACGGGACATTTTGCCCTGGAGGAATTTCACGAAGAGATCGCGGAATACATCGATGCGTTCCTCAAGAAAATCCCGTAGCCCTAGCCTCCAATGATGGCATTGAGGATCTCCGGATTCAAGGCGATGGTGCTCTTATCGACGCCATAGAAAAGAACATAGGCACCAAACAAGGCCTCCAGCATTTTACGACGAAGCTCAAGCTTCTTTTGTTGGAGCAACGAAGTTTGCTTCTGGTCGTCTTTCGTGTTGCTTTGTTTGAAGATGAGCTCCCTGTATTCGTTGACCATCTGCATCATCGAGTAGTTTGCCCGGGAGGCAGCCAACGAGAAAAGATAATCGTCGTCGAGAACTTTGATCGTATGACGACCTTTTAAGTTGCCGAGGGTTTGCTTCAGATTATTTTTATACACCGCGGTTTGTGAACGTTTCAACTGGGCGTATTCCTCTAGGGAGAATTTTTTGTTTAGATCCAATACTATGTCTTCCATCATGATTTGAATTCAAAATTATTTTGACGCACCGCTAAAAGGGTTTGTTTTCCGCTACCACCAGTTTTTGGGAACTTTGCTTAAAAAATATAACCTTTTTCAACCGATGCGGTTAGATGTACAGAAATGTGATTATTCTCTGCACCTTCCATATAACGTATTAAAGTAAACCGTTGTTCTGATTCGCTCTGATTTATTAAAGCCCAGAGAAAACGGTAGTCGCAAGGCTGCCGTTTTTCGTTTTTTGGCCTATTGATAGGTCCCACGATCGATCTGTAACTTCTTTATCATATCGGCGCTAATGGACTCGGCATATACGCCGTAGGCATCCACCAGCAACCCTTTTTCTCCGGACGTCGACGAGACGGCATACAGCACAGCACTGTCGTCGGGGTTGGTCATGCCCTCGAAGCGATGTACTTCGTCGACATGAAACTCTTCGGGCTTGAACTTGACATTCAGGGGTGCACATTCGATCCATTCCGGGTGGAGGTTGAAATCAAGGATATACCCCGCCCCTTTCAAGGCGTTGATGGCCTGGGAAAGTGTCTCGAATGTTTTCATATGCGTCGAAGCTATTTTATGCCGAGGGGGGTTCAGATACCCGGATCGCCATCTCCCGGTAGGATTAATGTAAAGGTAAGACCATTTTTTGTCGCTTTGCAAAAAATCCATGAGCGGCTTATCGCGTCTCGGGGAATTTAAAATAGAATTCACCGATAATGTTAGAGCTATCCCACGTGTTTTGCTTGTTGGCCGAAAGACGGAGCACACTTTGGCGCACTTCCTTGAAAACCTGCTCGATGGTCAGCCCGGGTTTGCGCATGGCTTTAAGTAGTTCCTGGGTATACAGTCCATTGCGGCCCGCCCCGTCGGAGGCGATGTAGCCTGGGGCGGTGGCATAGGCAATGAACGATCCCCGGGCGCGTCGCATCTCCATGAGGCCCTGCTCGCCCAGGGAGCGACTCAAGGCGGGAAACGGGTTGTTGCGGCAGGCGTCCAGGATCACGATGTTCATCCGGGAATTGGAGCGTTCCATGTTGGCCAGGACCATGCGCTGGACGGGAAAGCAATAGCGCGCAATATCGTCCTCGAACTCAATCATCGCATCGATGGGCACCAGGTAGTTCTCGTCATCGCGCTGCAACCCGTGACCGGCGTAGTAGAACAGCGACACGGTTTTGTCGCGGTCGCCGGCATCTACCTTCTCCTTGAACCGGAGCATGGCGGCACGCATTTGTCCATAGGTGGCATTGGTGAGCAATTGCACCTCGAAGTTGGAGTTCTGCAGCTCCTTGGCGAAATCGGTTGCGTCGTTCACGGGATTTTTCAAAACGCCGATGTTCTTCGGATAGTTGCTGTTGCCAATCACCAGGGCATAGCGTTTTTCATCCTTATAAAAGTCTGCGATAGAAGGCGTTGCTGCGACCGGTACCGCCGCCGCTGCTACCACTTTTTCCGGAGTCACCTGGGGTGTGGTAGGTGGCTGCACAGGCTCGTCCTTTTTTACCCCGGCATCTTTCTTCGCCCCGGTGGTATTGACAGTTGTTCCCGCGTCTGGGGTACTCCGGCCGGCCACGCTTTGCTTGTCCAGTTTTTCCAGGTCGCGCCGGATGTCGGCGTTGTTGGGTTGCAGGGCGGCACCACTCTTGAGGTCGGCAACCGCCAACGGGATTTGTCCAAGCTTGGTATACATCTGGCTGCGTTCGTAGAACAGCTTCGCTTTCGTTTCGGCATTGGCATCCAACTCCCGGAGCGCATTGGTGTAGGCATTCACCGCCGCTTTGGTGTCGCCGGTCTTGTCGCAGCTTTTGGCCACGAACCAATAGATGTTGCCTTTGTTGGGATGGTCGAGCAAGACAGCCTCTTCAAAATCGGCAATGGCATTTTTGAAATCGTTGGTTTTGTAATAGGAAAGCGCCCTCAGGTAGAACACTTCGCCGTCCATCGATTTGTCGCGGGTGGGTTTGCTGAGGTAGTCTGAAAAATTCTTGATGGCTTCGGCATATTTGCCCGACGTGTAGCTGTCGTGGCCTTTTTCGTAAAGCTTGAATTGGGCCGCGGCAGGCTGCAGCAGCCCCAGCGTTAGAAAAAAAATAATGGTGAGCTTCCCGGGTTTCATCACACGTCACATTTTCAAATATCCTTCGATCCTAGAAATTGTAAGAGGCCCCGACCTGCACATTGATCGACGGAAATCCTTTGTTGACCATAGGAAATTCTTCGTCGGCATAGGCCGTCGTTGTTTTGTCATACGATTGCGTGCTAATAAACGACACGGGGAAGGTATAGCCGAAGGCGGCTTGCAAAAAGAACGAAAACGATTTGGTGGGCATCACCTCGACACCCGGGCCAATAAAGACGCCCCCGGTTACTTTTGTCTCCGATTTCAATGCATCATAATTGTCCGGTCCCCATTTGCCGGCGTACCCGTCGGGGTACCAGGTATTGTCGCCTTGATTATAGTAAAGAATATCATCCTGGGTAGTTGCCGTATTGTTGTCGTCTTCGAAGGTCTCATACGTGTAGCGCGTATCGGAACCGTGCACGGCTTTCCGCGAGGATATGCTGACAAAAGGTTTTACAAAACCATATGCCGAGATTTTCGTGTTGTCCTTGACGGGAATGAAATTCAATTTCACGTTCACGGCCAGCGAGGTGAGGCTGAGGTCTCCACCCTCCAGGTTGAGAACGTAACCATAGTCGTAACTCAGGGATGGAAAAGCATATTTGGTACGCCATCCATTGGGGTCGCCCACACCGACGTAGGCATCGCCTTGTTTGGCGGTGGTCTTTTCCGGATCGTACATAAAACTTTGGTACGACACGGAGGGGCCGACAGAAAGCACCCGGTTCAGCCTTTTCAGAAAGCCCAGTTCGACGTTATACCCTGTACTGTAATCGCCAATGTTTTTCCCCAGGGTAAACGAGGGTCCGAAGTTGAGAAAGACACCTTTGTTTTTATCGATCCGTTCGCGTTTTACAATGGCGCCTTCATCCTGGGCCGAAAGGGAAAGCGCGCACCCTGCCAAAAGGCATGTACACACCAATCTAGTAGCATCATTCATACAGAGGGGTTTTGATTAAAGCAAAGTATATACGCTACTGCTATACGCCAGCGGGCTCCATGAACGCCGGTTTATTGCAGCTTGAAATAAAATTCTCCAATGATGTTCGAACTGTCCCAGGTGTACTGCTTGTCGCCCGACAGGCGGAGTACATTCATGCGCACGTCTTTAAACACTTGTTCGATGGTAAGGCTGGGTTTCTTCAGGGCTTTCAGAAGCTCCTGCGTGTAGAGACCGTTGCGGCCGTTGCCGTCGGAGGCTACGGAGCCGGGGGCAGTGGCATAGGCAATGAATGAGCCACGGGCCCGTTTCATTTCGCCCAGGCCCGAGCCGAGGGATCGTGAGGTGGCCGGGAACGGGTTGTTGCGACAGGCATCCAGGATCACGATGTTCATGCGCGAGTTGGAGCGTTCCATGTTGGCCAGCACCATGCGTTGCACGGGGAAACACATGCGGGCGATGTCGTCCTCAAATTTCACGTCGGCGTCGATCGGCACCAGGTAGTTTTCGTCCTGGTATTGCACGCCGTGGCCGGCGTAGTAGAATAGGCCTACGGTTTGATCGCGCGGTCCGTTGGTGAGCTTTTCATGAAACTTGCGCATGGCCTCGCGCAGTTGCACGTAGGTGGCGTTGGTTAGCAGCTGTACTTCAAAATTTGAGTGTCTCAATTCCGTCGCGACGTCGGTTGCGTCGTTTACGGGATTTTTGAGGATGCCGATATCTTTGTTATAGTTGCTGTTTCCGATCACCAGCGCATAGCGTTTTTCATCTTTATAGGTGGCGGCGATAGCCGATACCACTTCCGCGTTGGCCGAGGGCTGATACGCCGGCTGGGTCACCGGCTGCGACACGGTTTGTGCGGTACGCTGATCCTTTGCGGCGGGTGTTTCCGTTTTTTTGGTTTGCGGATTGTTCTTCACGATCACCTGAGTCTTGCGTTCCTCACCGGCGGCCCGGTTAGAGGCCGGGACACTGGCGGCAAGCGTCGTGCCCGTCACTTCGGGATTGGAAGGGTCCAGCAGCTTGGCTTGGGCCAGGTCCTGGTCGGCACCCACCTTGTCGCCATTGCGGGCCAGGAATTGGGCGCGGTCGGCCAGGATGCGGGCGGTGGTCTTTTTGTTGTTTTGGGCCGCGTCGAGGGCCTCTTTATAGAGGGAGATTGCCTCGGTTTTTTTGCCGAGTTTATCGGAGCAGCGGGCTTTATACCAATAAATTACGCCTTTATTATAGGGGTTGAGCGTGAGGCAGTGGTCCAGGTCGCTCAGGGATTCGCTGTATTTGTCGACGTGGAAATAAGATTGGCCGCGATAGAAATAGAGGTCCTCGTCGAAGCGTTTATCATGGGAGGGCTTTGCGAGCAGGGCGGAGAATTTGTCGATCACTTCCTGGTACTCCTTGTTGCGGAATTGGGCCACGCCGGCATCAAATTCTTTGGAGTCCTGGGCCTGGCCGAGAGTGACGGCCAACATAAAAACACACAGACTAGACAAGATCTGTTTCATGTGATGAGTAGTAGGTTATATCAAAGGTAGTTATACGGCAAAAATTAATGAACCGTTTCTCAAAAGAGTTATCGCACCCGTAATGCAAAAAGTGGTATTTTTAGGCGATTTGGAATCCATGAGAAGACTATTCCTATTTTTTTTCGTCACACTCACCCTTTGTATGTCTGCCTGCAGCCCCAAGTCCGGATCAACAACTTCGGTGGTAAAGCCCAAATATCACCACCGTTGGTACGATCGCAAAAAGGACCGCCATACCAAGCGCACGAAAACTATTAGAATGAAAAGTTAGCCCCTCTCTTTGTTCGCGAAGCCTTGGGGGTTAAAAATCACGCAATTCCCTTCATCAAAAGGTCCACATTCTTCCGGAAAAACGGCTTTAGCGGACTCTGCTGCCCCAGGTGGGCCATGACGATGCCGCCGATGAATACGGACATGATGAGGTTGGTGATCTCCCGGGTGTGGATAAATTTGGTGATCTCTTTCCGGAAAATGGCTTCCAGCGTAAATTTTTCGAACATCTGGTCGGTCGACATGATCTCGACGGAGGTGATGTTGGTGATCTCCGGGAAAAGCAGCTTCTTTTCTTCCGGCTTCACGGGAAAGGGTTTGGGTGGGCGTTTGAAATCCGACAGGTATCCCATCAGGCTCAGCCAAAGGCCGGGATGTTCTTCGCAGCCTTCGCTCAATTTATCAAAGAGGTAGTAGATCCCCACCAATCCTTCCTTGGGTTTCTGGGCCAGCTCCACCGAACGGGTGAGGCACCATACGCGGAAGTAGTATAAGAGGATATCTTCCTTTTGCGGGAAGTATTTGAACAAGGTAACTTTTGAGATCTTCACCTTCGCGCAAATATCTTCCACATACAAATCGTCAAATGATTTTCTGCCTATTAATCTCAAGGTGTGGTCAAGCACGTGCACCTTCAATCGAGCGGCCTTTTCTTTTCGCAGGCTCATGTACTATGCTTAATAAGTTTTTTATAAAGTTTCTCTGGAATTAATACTTTTATAATGACTAAACCAATAGCCCCAATGATGAATCGCGTATTTCCGCTTTTACTTGCCATAACACTGGTTGCCTGTAATCCGGCAATCCGAAAGGAAAGCATAAACGGACGCGTCACCGACTCGGCTATGGTGGTCTGTGCCCATCCTTTGGCCGCCCAAATCGGCACGGCTATTTTGCGCAAGGGGGGCCATGCCGTTGACGCGGCCATTGCTACCCAACTCGCGCTGGCCGTGGTCTATCCGGCGGCCGGCAACCTCGGCGGTGGCGGCTTCCTGCTGCTGCGCGAACACGACGGGACGCTGGCTGCACTCGACTACCGTGAAATGGCGCCTGCCGCTGCGGCCAGCACCATGTACCTGGACGAAAGCGGCAACATCATCAGCGGCCTCAGCTCGAAGGGACACCGCTCGCACGGTGTGCCCGGAACGGTTGCCGGACTCATCGCCGCGCATGCCAAATACGGCAAGCTACCGTGGAAAGAACTCGTTGAACCCGCCATTGCCCTTGCCTTGAATGGTTTCGCCCTCACTGAAAAAGAAGCCGATGGCCTCAACGATATTCAACAGGATCTCAAAGAGAACAACGCTGTGCCACCTTTGTTTTTTTTGAAAGACAACTGGCAGGCTGGCGACAGTCTATTCCTCACCGACTTGGGCCATACCCTGGAGCGCATCCGCGACCTGGGCGCAGCCGGTTTCTATGAAGGTCCCACAGCCGACAGCATCGTGGCCGAAATGAAACGCGGTGGCGGCCTCATCACGCACGACGACCTGAAAGACTACAAAGCCGTCTGGCGCACGCCCCTTACCGGGACCTATAAAGACTACAAGATCATCTCCATGCCACCACCGTCCAGCGGTGGGGTGGCATTGTTGCAACTCCTCAAATCGGTAGAGCCCTACCCTATCAACGACTGGGGACACAATACCGCCAAGACGATTCACCTGATGACGGAAGCGGAACGACGCGCTTATGCGGATCGCTCGGTATACCTGGGTGACCCGGATTTTTACAACGTGCCCGTGGCTCGGCTCACCGACAAACTCTACATCGACCAACGCATGCGCGACTATGATCCCGAACACGCCACGCCCAGCGGCAAAATAAAGGAAGGCATGATCGCCACCGTCGAATCCGAGCAGACCACGCACCTCTCCATCGTCGATGCCCAGGGCAACGCCGTTTCGGTGACGACCACGCTCAACGACAGCTATGGTTCCAAAGTGGTGGTCAGTGGTGCAGGCTTCCTGCTCAACGACGAGATGGACGACTTCAGCATCAAACCCGGCGTGCCCAACATGTATGGTGCCATCGGCGGCGAGGCCAATAAGATCGAGCCAGGCAAACGTATGCTTAGCTCGATGACGCCCACGATTGTTGAAAAAGATGGCAAACTCTTCATGGTCGTTGGCACACCCGGCGGCACCACCATCATCACTTCCGTTTTTCAAATCATTGTCGACGTGCTCGACCATCGCATGACCATGCAGGAAGCGGTGGCCGCCAAGCGTTTCCACAGCCAATGGCTTCCCGACACCATCGCCGTGGAGCGCAATGCCCTGCTTTCGGATGACAGTCTTACCCTGGTAAAGATGGGCCATGCCTTCCAGCGGCGTGGCGGAATCGGGCGTGTGGATGCCATCCTGGTGCTCCCCAATGGCAAACTCGAGGGTGGCGCCGACCCCCGCGGCGACGACACAGCCGATGGGTTCTGAGTCATTCAGGGGGCGATGAGCGAAGTTGGTCCGGGAGAGGCCGTCCTTCGGGCAACCCGGAAGTACATCCCCTTTGTTTACCGTATTTTTACCTATGCGATCCAGCGTCCAGGTGACCACGGATTGATTTATACTTTAAAGCACACGCCTTGTTAAAACGGAGACTCGATTGGCTGCTGCAGAACCGCATTTTACAACACCTTTTATTCTGGGTTTGTCATGTGGTTTTTTATGGCCTGTTGTACGGAAGCTTTGCCGATACGTACAAACAGAATTTTATTGAGGAACTGGAATACCTGCCCGTAAAGATCATCTTCACCTATTTCACGTTGTACTTCCTGCTGCCGCGCTATTTGCTGCCGGGGAAATATGGAATGTTCTTTGTCTGGCTTGTCGGCTCCTCTTTCTTTGCGGGGATCGTGCAGCGGTATGTCGCGTTCAACTTTGACTATCCATATTATTATCCGGAAGCCCTCAACGATCCGTTCTTTTACTTTGCCAAGATCGTGAAGATGGTGGCATCGATCTATCCGGTCACTTTTTTTGCCGTGGCCATTAAGCTATTAAAATATTGGTATGCCAACCAACAGGCACAGCAAATCTTGACGAAAGAGAAGCTGGAAGCAGAATTGAAATTTTTAAAGACCCAGATCCATCCGCATTTCCTGTTCAACACACTCAACAATCTCTATGCACTCACACTGAAAAAATCGGACAAGGCGCCCGACACCGTGTTGAAACTTTCGGAGTTGATCAACTACATGCTGTACGAGTGCACCAGCGAGCACGTGCTGCTCAGCAAGGAACTCAAGTTCATTCACAATTACATCCACATTGAACAGATGCGGCACGGCGACAAATTGGATATCGACGTGCGGGTCAACGGCGAATTAAACGACCGCAAGATCGCACCCCTCATTTTGTTGCCGTTCGTGGAAAACAGTTTTAAGCACGGTGCAAGCGAGGAATTGCAACACGCTTGGGTGAAGATCAGCGTCGATATTCAGCCGACGGTGACCGTCATCAAAGTAGAGAACAACAAGGCGGCCCTGAACGGTGTGGCGCGCAAGCCCGGCATCGGCATCCAGAATGTTCGGCGGAGGCTCGATCTGCTGTACCCGGGACTTCATGAACTGAAAATTATAAACGGCGAGGAAACTTTCCTGGTCATTCTCACGATTCAGCAATAAACCCGAATGCTATGTCCGTGAAATGCATTATAGTAGACGACGAGCCCCTGGCCATCGAGATCATCGAATCGTATGTTGCTAAAGTGGAGCAATTGGAACTGGCCGGCACGTTCCGAAACGCCATTGCCGCCTTTGCGTTCCTGCAACAAAACACGGTGGACCTCATCTTCCTGGACATCCAGATGCCGAAACTTTCGGGCATCGAATTCCTGCGAACCCTGAAAGATCCTCCCCGGGTGATCTTCACCACGGCCTATCGCGACTACGCCATCGAAGGTTTTGAGTTGGAAGTAGTGGATTATCTGCTGAAGCCTATCCCCTTCGACCGCTTTCTGAAAGCCGTGGCGAAGTTCATGCACCAACCCACTGCGCTGCCCGTCATTCCCAAAACAGACGCCCTCACCGACGATCACGTCTATTTCAAAGTGGACAAGAAAATGATCAAGACGCGGATGGCCGACGTGCTCTATATCGAAAGCATCAAAGACTATGTCAAGGTGAAAACGGCCGACAAGGAGATTATCACCCAGCAAAAGATCGGGTACCTCGAAGAAAGTCTGCCCCGTCATCAATTCCTGCGTATCCACCGTTCGTTCATCATCAACATCGATAAGATCGATGCCTATTCGGCGGTCGGCGTGGAGATCGGCAAACACACCATTCCCATCGGGCGGAATTATAAAAACGATGTGATGAAAGTATTAACGAAAAATGTATTCTGAAAGAACATCCCGGTCTGAACGCTCGCGGGTTTAGTGACGCGCACCAGGCCGGCGAATGTTGTCGCACACCACGGCCGTGGCAATCCCTGCATTTAATGACTCAGCCAGTCCAAAGCGGGGAATGGTGATCTTGTCTGTGATGAAGGGCTCCAACGGTGGGGCAATACCTTTTGATTCGTTGCCGATCACGATGAGACCGCCCGCGCCGAAGTCAACCGTGTGCACGTCCTTGCCATCCAGGTAGGTGCCAAAGACGCGGTGCGAGGTGTCCTTTAAATAAGTAGCGAGATCGGTGTAGAAGACCGACACCCGGGTGAAGGAACCCATGGTGGCGCTGATCACTTTGGGGCCATAAACATCGGCGGTTTCTTCGGAGGCGATGATCTTGGCGATGCCATACCAATCGGCCGTGCGGATGATGGTGCCCAGGTTGCCGGGGTCGCGCAGGTCGTCCAGGACCAGGGCAAATTCGTTGGCAGCCAGTGAGAAGGGCTGGTTGGGCTTTTGCCGGGCCACGGCCAGTGCGGCATCATTCGTTTGAAATTCGCCCAAGCCTTCCAGCTCCGAAGGCTTCACCTCGATCACCTCCATGCGGCCAGTGGGCCGGTGGGTGGAGAGAAATTCTTCCGTGCCCAACAACAGTGTCACCTCGAAGTCGGAGGCCAACAATTCGCGCACGCTCTTTGCTCCTTCCACCAGAAAACATTGTTCCTGTTTGCGGTATTTCTTTATTTGCAAAGATTTAACAAACTTGATTTTAGCTTTTGATAGCATTTTCCACCCCTTGACGACATCGAAGTTCAAATATATAGTCTTCACGCTTTGGCTTTCCGTATCCCTTTCAGGATGCTTGGGCATAAAGCACCTGAAAGAAAACGAAAAACTGTTGTTCCGCCAAACGATCCAGGCGCCGGGCACCATCAACCAGGAAGAGCTCCGGAATTTGTATATCCAACGGCCCAACCGTAAGATCCTCGGGACCCCCGTCACTCCCCTGGTGAGCATCTACTATTTTGGCGAACGCCGCTACGACCAAGAGAAGTACATTCGCCGGAAGGAAGCGGTCGAGAAGAAGTTCGACGACAAGATCGCCTCCACCACCTCGCAGCGCAAGATCAACAACTATCAATTCAAAAAGCTAAAGAAGGTCGACAAGCTCAACGGCTTCATCGAGGACGGCAATGTCTGGATGCAATGGGGCGAGCCCATCTCGGTGTTCGACAGTGCCAAGGCGGCCATGACCCGCGAACGCTTCCAGGAGTATCTTTTTGGCAAAGGCTATTTTAAAAACAAGGTCACCGAGCATGTGGGCAACACCGGTAAGCTCGTGACGGTGAGCTACAAAGTCGACCCCGGACAGCCCTACTTTGTTGATTCTATCTTCTATGACGTGGCCGACACTGCCCTGTTGCACATCGTGAACGACAATGCCCGCGCCAGTTTTATCGTCAAGAACACGCGCTACGACCAGGATAACTTTACGCGGGAGCGCGAGCGCCTGGACCTGCTCATGAAGGACTACGGCTACTACGACTTCAACCGCCAGTACATCGACTTCGACATCGACACCGCTTTCCACACACCGGAGCGGAAGATCGCCGTGATCATCTCCATAAAAGATCCGGCCAAGCGTGGCTATCACAAAAAATTCGCCATCGACGAGGTGACCTTCACCACCGACGTGGGAACAACCATCCCAGACCAGCAACGACAGACCCGCTCCTACCGCGACATTCAATACCGATACTACAAGAACCAATACAATCTGAAGATCCTCAGCCAGCGCGTGTTCCTGCAACCCGGGGAAGACTATAGCCGCACCAAAACGCTGAGGACCCAGCAACAACTGGCCAACGTCGAAGCTTTCAAGTTTGTGAACATCAACTATGACACCGCGGGCGGAAGGTTTATCGCCAACATTTTTGCCAGCCCGCTGTCGCGCTATGAGTGGACCAACGAAGCGGGCATGAGCGTGACACAAGGTTTCCCCGGCCCGTTCTACAACATCTCCTTTAAAAAGCGCAATGTCTTTCACGGCATGGAAACCTTCGACCTGAACGGGCGTTTCGGTTTTGAAGGGGTGGCTTCGGCGACCAGTAGCGAGAACGTTTATAAAAGCACGGAGGCCGGCCTCAATGCCTCGCTCACCTTTCCCCAATTTATCTGGCCATTTAAAGAACGGCAGCGCTATAAGTTTGCCCAATACAACCCCAAGACCAAATTCACGGCCGGCTATGCCTATACGGATCGCCCGGAATACCGGCGTACGGTAATCTCCGTCAACGGTACCTATACCTGGCAGAGCGCGAACCGGAAGCGGCTGTATTCACTGATCCCCCTCAACCTCGGCGTGATCGATACGGCTAACCTGTCGCCCAGCTTCCGGGATCTCTTGGAGAAGCAGCACCTTTTGGGGAACAACGCGTTGACCAACTCCTTCCGGCCGTCGTTTGTGAACAGTATCATCTTCGGCATTACCTGGAACCTCAACAACTACGGCAACAAGGAACGCGATTCGTGGTATATCCGTACGCAACTGGAAAGCGGCGGAACGATCTGGAATTTTATCGACCCAAAATTCATCAGCGACCTCAAGCTGGAATATTTTAAATACATCCGGCTCAGCCTCGACGTCCGCAAGACTGATCCGCTAAACAAAAACACCATTCTCGCGTATCGTCTCAATTCAGGGTTTGCCTACTCCTATTCCGACAACGAGAGCTTGCCGTATGAAAAATTCTTCTTCGCCGGAGGTAGCAACAGTCTCCGTGCCTGGCGCCCGCGAAGGCTCGGTCCGGGTTCGGCCAAGCCTCCCGAGAGCACCAACCCGAAGGGCGACGGACTTTATGACTACAGCATTGAAAAGCCTTCGGAAATCCTGATGGAGGCCAGCATCGAGTTGCGTCAAAAATTATTCGGGTTTGTGAATGGTGCGGTCTTTATCGATGCCGGCAATGTTTGGAATTTCAGGCCCTCGAACGTGGTGGACGCCGAGGGGAATATTACGGAAGACCGCAGCTCGCAGTTCAGCATCAACCGGTTTTATAAGGAGATCGGCGTGGGCACCGGTTTCGGTTTGCGTTTTGACTTTACGTTCCTCATTCTCCGTTTCGACGTGGGGATGAAAGTGTATGACCCCGCCCGCGACCAGGGCGACCGTTTTGTGTTAGATAAAATCCGCTTCTGGAAACCCTATGCAAAGGAAGCGAGCGATGGGTCTTACTATGGCTACAAAGAGCCCGTTATTTATAACGTAGGGATTGGCTTTCCTTTCTAATGATGAGCGAAACCTCTGTTCTGATTTGAGTCGCGAAAAATTCAAGGCCTTCCTGTGAAAACGATACGGTTTAAGAATATATCTTTTCCGCTCTTGGTTTTCAAAAAGTATACGCCGGGTTTGATGTCGGGCACTTGTAGTGTTTCGCGTTGCATGCGCGTAGTGAATTGCGCGATGGTTCTGCCGTAGAGATCGGTTAGCACGTGCGTGGTCTGTTCTGCCGGGATAAAATTGAGTTGAATGTTCACCTGCTTGCCTGCAGGATTGGGAAATATTTGCACGGCGCTGGACGACAAGTAACGCACGGCGATCACACGTGAAAATTCTTCCTTCCCATCAAAGTCCACGGAATGAAGCCGGTAGTACAGGTTTCCGATCACCGGCTCATGGTCGGTCAGGGAATAGTTTTTGATGGTGCTGCTGTTGCCAAATGCTTTGACTTTACCGATGTCGGCGAATGTATGGCCATCTACAGAGCGTTGAACAACGATGTAGTCGACGTTGATCTCGGTTGCCGTGGACCATTTCACCTGCACTTCATCGCCTGCAACATCGGCATTAAACTCAAGAAGACGGATGGGTAAGATCACGCCGCCACAAAATTCCGGGGGGCCGGAGCACGATCTTCCTTTAATAATAGCACCAAGAGCGCCAATGGTGGACGAACCCGCTCCTGCGATGATGTCACCATCAACTTCCAAGGTTGCCCCGGCGAGGATATTGCCAAAGGTATCGTCTCCTAAGGTTAGATTGCCTTCAATTTTAATGGTCTTATTGGGAAAGATGGTGATCGCGCTATTCTTTGCCAGATTGACATCGCCCTTTACAATGATCTGTGAAACGGACGAAAGCTGGAAAGACTCACCTGCCGTTATATCCCCCCAGATCGTCAACATGCTCAGGGTGGAGGTTGTTGTACTCAACGATGCAGAGTTTCCTGCCGTCACATTCTTGGGGCTCCCGGATTGGCCAATGTCGAGCGTACCCTGAACCACTATCGAGTTCGATTGCAAGTCCACATTGCCCACGGTGTAGGACGTACCCATTTCAACCGTCGCGGTTATGCCTGAACTCGTGAGGAATGCAACGTTTTCTCCTAAGACATCAGCGATGTTGGCCCCCGACCACAAGTTCGTGTCATCCCAATTGCCGCTGGACAGAATCGTGTTCTGCGCCAGCGCAGGCGGAATACCCATGCACAGGCACAGACACAACAGCACGCGCCGGGAGACAAGATAGAGGGTCATAAGAGGGTACTTTACAAAGCCTCGCAAGGAATCTCAAAACGCTCACTTTTCATAACATTATGTGTGCGTTCTTGAGAAACAGGCGAGTCCATAGGTCGCATAATAAAATCATGGTTTCATTCCGGATGAACCGAAAGTCAGCCAGTTGAAAACATCCCCCGCTGTGGGCTCCTTACCCGCCAGGGATGTAGGCCTTGGATTGATCGTTCGCTCGTCAAGGCAGTATATCAGCTTCACCCGCTAAGCGTGAAGGAGGATATAGAATTCTATGATGGAGTAGATCACCAACGCTGCACCTGTTCCCATGAAAATGAGAATCGCCTTGAGATAAGATCTATGACCTTTATTTTGCAAGCCCTGCACCAGGTGCCAGAATGTTGCCGCCCAACCCAACACAACGATAAGATATTTTATAAAGGTGGCAATAACCATAGGAAAATCAGCTGTTCAAGTTAGAAGAAATTATTAATCTTTCCCAACGAAAACTTCACTTCAATCCGGCACCGCCAAAAACTTTGAGGCTCATGCCCTGTGGCTTGCCCTCCAGCAACGGCATGGCTTGTGCGATCAGGGCCTTGCTGTCTTCCATTTTCAGGGAATTGTCGTGATCCTCGCGGCTGTCCCAGGTCTCGAACACGTGGATGGTGTCCGGGTCTTTTTCGTCTTGTGAAATGACATACAGGTGACATCCTTTTGCTGTCCGAACATCTTCGGCAGCCTGAAGGAGGATGGCGATCATGTCGGATCCTTTTCCGGGTTTGGTCTTGAAACTTCCGGAGAAACCGTAAAGCGTTTTTGATTCGATCATAGTATTTGGGGTTTATGTCGGGGTTAGTTTGAACGACAAATTGAGAAATGTTCCTGGTGATGCATTCGATTTCATGGTCTTGGTGATCAGAAAACTTACCATCAAAACTATGCCGCGAGGTGACAATCCTATGTCAGCAGCCTTCATTACCAAGCATTCTTTTCTGAATGTTTTTTATAACAGGCGATAATCCCGACCATTTATATAAAACCCTGGGTTCACAAAACCGCTTTCAGTATATTTCTCGTCTGAAAACATTAACCTATGAGAAAAATCCTACTGCTATTTTTCACGCTGTCCATTACGGCCGCTTTCGCGCAACAGAAAACACTATCGGGCTATACGAAAACTTCCGGCGACCAACAGTTGGAAGCCGAAAAGAAATTCGATAGCTACCTGCAACCCGCAAACCTCGATGTGTGGATGAAACGCCTGGCCGGCCGGCCGCACCACCTGGGCTCGGCCTATGGAAAACAAAATGCTGAATTTATGCGCGACCTCTTCAAAAGCTGGGGCTACGATGCGCAGATCGAAACCTATAAAGTGCTTTTCCCCACCCCCAAAGTGCGGCAATTGGAATTGGTTGGTCCAACCAAGTTCACCGCCAGCCTGGCCGAACCGGCGCTGAAGGAAGATGCCACCAGCGGCCAAACCAAAGAACAACTTCCCACCTATAACGCCTGGTCGGCCGACGGCGACGTGACCGCCGAACTGGTCTTTGTGAACTATGGCGTCCCCGACGACTATGACCAATTGGAACGCATGGGCATCGACGTGAAAGGCAAGATCGTGATCGCCAAATACGGCGGGTCTTGGAGGGGCATTAAGCCGAAGGTGGCGCAGGAACATGGCGCCATTGGCTGCCTCATCTATTCCGACCCGGAAGGCGATGGCTATCACCAGGGCGATGTCTACCCCAAAGGTCCCTTCCGGCCACAGCACGGCGTGCAGCGCGGGTCCGTTTCGGATATGCCGATCTATCCCGGCGATCCGCTGACACCCGGCATTGGGGCCACGGAAGATGCCAAACGCCTCGACCGCAAAGACGCAACCAACCTCCTGAAGATCCCCGTCCAACCCATTTCCTATGCCGACGCCCAACCGCTGTTAGCGGCTCTCGGCGGCCCGGTGGCACCGGAGAAGTGGCGTGGCGCGTTGCCGTTCACCTATCACGTGGGCCCCGGCGCGGCAAAAGTGCACCTGAAACTTGAATTTGACTGGAAGCTCGTGGATTGCCACAACGTGATCGCCAAGCTGAAAGGCAGCGAGCTGCCCGATGAATGGGTGGTCAGGGGCAATCACCACGACGCGTGGGTAAATGGCGCCAACGATCCCATCAGCGGCATGGTGGCCCTGATGGAAGAAGCCCGCGCCGTGAGCGAGTTGGTGAAGACCGGCTTCAGACCGAAACGCACGCTCGTATACTGCGCCTGGGACGGTGAAGAACCTTCACTGATCGGATCAACGGAGTGGGTAGAGCACCACGCCACCGAACTGCAACAAAAAGTAGTCGCCTACATCAACTCCGATGGCAACGGAAGAGGATTCCTGGATGCCGGTGGATCGCACACGCTGGAGACACTCATGGATGAAGTATCGCGCGACGTAACCGACCCCCAAACCGGCATCTCCGTCCGCGACAGAGCACGCGCCTATAGAGCTACGATGGCCGTAGGTGCAAAAGCCAGAAAAGACATCCTCGACAAAAAAGTGCTGACGCTAAGCGCGCTGGGTTCCGGTTCTGACTACAGCCCCTTCTTTCAACACTTGGGCATACCCTCGTTAAACCTGGGCTATGGCGGCGAAGACGATGGTGGCGAATACCACTCCATCTACGACTCCTACGACATGTATGTGCGCTTCAAGGACCCCAAGTTTGCCTATGGCATCGCCCTTGCCAAAACAGCCGGCCGCGCAACCCTGCGCCTGGCCAACTCCGAGGTGCTGCCGTTTGATTTCAAGGCATTCTCAAAAACGGTGAACGGCTATCTCACGGAAGTGATGACCTTATTGGACAACCTGCGCGAATCCACCGCAGTAGAAAATCAGATGATACAGGACAAAGTGTTTGTGCAGGCGGCAGATCCGCTCATCAAGTATGTCCCTCCCACTCCCAAAGAAGCTGTGCCTTTCCTGAACTTCTCAAGCCTTCAAAATGCGTTGGCAGGGTTGGATAAAGCGTCCACGCTCTACGCCGACTTGCGTGCCGGAAATACCGTGCCGAACACCAACCTCACCACGCTGAATGAGACCTTGTATCGCGCCGAGCAAAAGCTGATGGCCGATGCAGGCTTGCCCAGAAGAGGATGGTATCGTCATACGATCTACGCCCCCGGGTTCTACACCGGCTACGGTGTGAAGACGTTGCCCGGTGTTCGCGAAGGCATTGAACAACGCGCGTGGGCAGAAGCCCAGGAACAGATCGAAGCTACGGCGAAAGCCATCGACCGCTACACAAAAGAGGTGGAAGCGGCTTCGCGTATTTTGATGATGCGATAAACCTTTGGCCTGCACAACGGTTATCCGATTGAGGCCGTTGTACAGGTCATCTTTTTTTGTTGCGCGGGGCCAGAATTTCCCGAGAAAATTTCAATCAAGAATCTAATATCCCGGGAAAATCCGGGAAGAATTCTTTTACCTTTAGCGTATGGAACCGAACCTGAAAATCATCGACAATGCCGAAAGCTTTGATGTTTTCCGCAACCTGCTGCGCTCCTCCAGCCTGCCTGCCGACGACCTGGATTTCAAGCGCGACATGCTCGTGGGCTACGTGGAAGATGATTCCATGGTGGGCACCGGTGGTTTGGAAGTGTATGGCGACTATGCACTGCTTCGCTCTCTTTCGGTGAAGCTCGGCATCCGCGGCAAAGCATTAGGCACGACCATTACAGAACACCTCATTGAACAGGCGCGCGAACGAAAGCTGAAAGGCATTTTCTTGTTGACGGAAAATGCACACGGCTTTTTTCAGCGAAAGGGATTTGTTGTCATCCCGCGTGAAGAGGTCCCCAAAGAACTTAATGCCTCATCGGAGTTTTCACGCGTATGCCCTACCTCGGCCGTGGTGATGCACCTGGCTTTGTGACGGACGTAGGCATGTTGTTTTTAAGAGATACGCTTTTGCAAAGGTATCATTCGTTTTCCCTCTCTTCGTAAAGACAAAATCCGCAGGTGACGAAGCTTCTTGCCCTAATTGGGCCAGCAGATTTTCCATAGCCATCGCGTTGGATGAAGCTGGTGTAGCCGTCAGTTTTTAACCGCAGAGGCGCAAAGAAAATCGCAAAGTTGGCTTTGCGTCGACTTTGCGCCTTTGCGGTTAAAAAAAATTCGGGCCAGCCCACATCATCGCCAACTTGCGCGTCTTCAGATCTGTCCTTCCCGCGATGTTGATTCGCAGCCCGCGCCTTGCATGTGTGGGTCGCACCGGATATCTCAGGGTTGGCGTGGTGTTTTGCCGCGGGATACGGACGACTTTACGACCCGGCCCAGACGATGCGCGCTACTTTGCCGGCATCAGCGAAAAACGGCCTCAAAGTAGCTGAAAAGCAGGAATTTGCACTAGCATTCGTTAGGTAACAAATAATTGGGCCGGGTAAATCGTAAGTCACAAATCCAAATTACATTTGCGGTTTACAACCTACCCATGAAACTGAACAAGTACTTTGTAATCGATTTCGACAGCACCTTTACCAAAGTAGAAGCCTTCGATGTTCTGGCCGACATTTCACTGAAAGACCATCCCGACCGCGACCATCGCAAGGACCAGATCGTTTCTATCACCAACCAGGGCATGAACGGCTCCATCTCCTTCCGCGAATCGCTGGAGAAACGCCTGAACCTGCTGGCCCCTTCACAGCACCACCTCGGTCCCCTCATCGCCCTGTTGAAAGACAAAGTCTCTGAATCGTTCAAGCGTAACCGCGAATTTTTCCTGAACTACGCCGACAACATTTATATCATTTCAAACGGTTTCCGCGAGTTCATCGAACCCATTGTTACCGAGTTTGGCATCAAGCCGGAGAACATCCTGGCCAACGAATTCCGCTTCGACAGCGAAGGCCGTGTGATCGGCTTTGATACAGACAACCCGTTGTCGGCCAACAACGGCAAAGTGGAACAATTAAAAAGATTGAACCTGCCCGGCGATGTATACGTTATTGGTGACGGATACACCGATTATGAAATTAAACACTCCGGGCTGGCCAATAAGTTTTATGCCTTCACGGAGAACGTAGAAAGGGAGAACGTTTTGAAACAGGCAGACCACATCACCCCCAGCCTCGATGAGTTCTTGTACCTCAACAAGCTCAACACGGCCATTTCTTATCCCAAGAACCGTATTAACGTGCTCTTGCTGGAGAATGTACACCCCGTAGCGCTCGAGCTACTGAAGTCGGAAGGCTTCAACGTCGAGACCTATCATGCCGCGCTGACGGAAGACGAATTGATCGAAAAGATCAAGAACGTTTCTGTGTTGGGCATCCGCTCGAAGACGCAGGTAACGGCACGCGTATTGGAACACGCCAACCGCCTGATGGTGATCGGCGCTTTCTGTATCGGCACCAACCAGATCGATCTGAAGACCGCCACCAAAAAGGGCATCGCCGTTTTCAATGCACCGTTCAGCAACACCCGCTCCGTGGTGGAACTGGCCGTGGCCGAGATGATCATGCTCATGCGCAACATCGTGGACAAGTCCACAAAAATGCACAAGGGTGTGTGGGACAAGTCGGCGAAGGGAAGTTTTGAAGTTCGGGGCAAGAAATTAGGGCTTATTGGCTATGGCAACATCGGCACACAGCTTTCGGTCATTGCCGAATCGCTGGGGATGAAGGTGCTTTATTATGATACGGAGGAAAGACTTTCGCTGGGCAACGCGATCAAGTGCAAGTCGATGAAAGAAGTGTTGGAACAGGCCGATGTTCTGTCGTTACACGTCGATGGCCGTGAGTCCAACCACAACCTGATTGGCACAAAGGAATTTGCGCTCATGAAGAAGGGTGTCATCTTTATCAACCTCAGCCGCGGGCACATCGTCGATATCCAGGCGTTGCGCGAGAACGTGTTGAGTGGTAAGGTGGCTGGCTGCGCGATCGATGTGTTCCCCTATGAGCCCGTGAGCAACGATGAAGAGTTTCAATCGGAATTGCGCGGACTTCCCAACACGATCCTGACGCCACACATTGGCGGCAGCACGTCGGAAGCGCAAGAGAACATCGGCAATTTCGTGCCCGGTAAGATCATGGATTATATCAACACCGGCAGCACGTCAAACAGTGTGACCTTCCCGAACCTGACACTGCCTTTGCTGGAGAATGCACACCGGCTGATCCACATTCATGAAAACGTGCCTGGAATCCTGGCCAAGATCAACCACATTCTGGCCAACCACGGCATCAACATCGTGGGACAATATTTGAAGACGAATGAGACGATCGGGTATGTGATCACCGACATCAATAAGCAATACGATAAGGATGTGATTAAGGAGTTGAGAGAAATTGATCACACGATTAAATTCCGGGTGTTGTATTGATTTAACCGCCTCGCCTTCGCTAAAGATTCGGCGAGCAAAGAGAGGCGCTAAGGCGCAAAGAAACGCTCAATGCAAGTCATCAGGCTTCGTTGGGCGTTTTTGGTTTTAGGAAGGGAAGAAAATAAAAAGCCCACTGGGTTTGGGGAGGTGTTTCTGAACCCCCTAAAAGACAAGTTTTGAGCTGCCGGCATCCGCAACCTTCTTCTGTTAACCTGCTTTTTGGGCGAGGTCCGCCAATTGGCGGATGAAGCCTGATTTTGGACGAAAGCTTCACTCGGTATTGTTTATAATGTTAGGTTCAGCAAACGTGTCCCAAACCCGAGTGGGATTTCGTGCAACTTAGAAAAAACATGCTTTTGCGCCAACCTTGATCCGGAAGAATTTTTGTGTATACTTTTCCTGCCCGTAGTGCTCATCGATTGCACCCCCGCAGATGCAGACTGTATCAATATCTTTTTTAGTTTTGTTGCCTTATTATGAACCCGACTATAAATTTCACCCCCGGCCCATCACAACTCTACTTCACGGTCGAAGATCACGTGCGCACTGCCTTCCGCGAAGGCATTCCGTCGCTGTCGCACCGTACAAAAAAGTTTGAGAGCATTTATCAATCCACGGTGGAAGGCTTACAAGCTTTGTTGGGAATACCCGCGGGTTATCATTTGTATTTTACGGGTTCCGCCACGGAGATCTGGGAACGAATCATCCAAAACCTGGTGGAAGAAAAGTCTTTTCACCTGGTGAACGGCGCGTTCTCGAAACGCTTCTTCGAAGTGTCGCAGCAGTTGAACCGGAAGCCCGCCAAGCTGGAGGCCGCACAAGGCCAAGGCTTCGATGCCCATTTCAAGGCACCCGAAGGCACGGAGTTGATCGCGCTCACGCACAACGAGACCAGCACCGGCGTGATGCTGCCCGTAGATTTTATCCGCACCGTCAGAGCCAACCATCCGGATATGTTGCTCGCCGTGGATGCGGTGTCGTCATTGCCTTTTCCGGAGTTCGATTTTTCGTTGCTGGATTCTGTTTTCTTCTCCGTTCAAAAAGGATTCGGTCTTCCCGCAGGACTGGGTGTTTGGCTGGTCAACGACGCGTGTGTGGCGAAGGCCGAGCAGTTGCTCTCCAAAGGCGTGTCCATCGGTTCGTATCATACCATCCCAAGCCTGCATGCACACGCCTTGAAATATCAAACGCCCGAGACGCCGAACGTGCTGGCCATTTACCTGCTGGGGAAAGTTGTGGAAGACATGAACCGCAGGGGCATCCACGCCATCCGCAAAGAGACCGAATACAAAGCCGCCGTGTTGTACCAGGCCTTGTCTGAAAACCCAGCGATCAATGCTTTCGTGAAGGATAGAGCATTTCAATCGAAAACGGTGATCGTGGCCGATACCGGCGAGCACACCGAGCGCATCACCAAGATGCTCCTGGAGAAAGGCATGCAACCCGGCGACGGCTATGGTGCCGCCAAGAAAACGCAACTCCGGTTTGCCAATTTTCCCACCCATGCCAAGGAGACGTTCGAGTGCCTGGCCGACATGCTGGCGGCCTACAAGCCTTAGATCGTTTCGAACACTCAAATGCTTAGCAGGAGAGAAATTCAATCCCCCGAAACGGGTTTGAAAAAAAATTAAGGCTTATTTTTAAACCTTACAACTGCGCCTGAGTCTAAGCTCCAATTGATGCCTTTCTTCCTTGGAAGATAAAGAACTGTTACTCAAACTGCGAAATTCCGAAACCCGTAATTATGGGTTCAACTTGCTCGTGCGCGAATACCAGAAACGGGTATATTGGCATGTCCGCAAAATGGTGATCGACCACGACGACGCCGACGACATCACGCAGGAAGTCTTCATCAAGATCCACAAACACATCGACAGCTTTCGGGAGGATGCCCAGCTTTACACCTGGATCTATCGCATTGCCACCAACGAGTGTCTCACCTTCCTCCAACGCAAAAAGCGCCGCTTCTTTTTACCCATCGGCGATGTGGAAGGCGAGCTGGCCGCCAAGCTGGACAGCAGCTCCACCCTCACCGGCGACGAGATCCAGTTGAAATTGCAAAAAGCCCTTTTGAAACTGCCGGACAAACAACGGCTCGTGTTCAACATGAAATACTTCGACGACATGTCCTACGAACAGATCAGCGAGATCACCGACACCACGGTGGGCGCGTTGAAGGCGAGCTATCACCATGCGGTGAAGAAAATTGAAGATTTTTTATCACAATGATTAAACTTTTAAGAGATTAAGATGTCAAACCCCCGATCATGAAAAAGCTTGAAGATATTCCGAAAAAAGAGGTTTTCGACGTCCCCGAGGGATACTTCGAGAAGCTGCCCGGCATGATCCAGGCGCGGGTGAGCAAACCCGGCGCCATTGGCCGCCCGGTTTGGGTTTATGGCCTGCGCTACGCCCTGCCCGCCGTGATCCTCCTGGCCGTGACCATTTTTTGGTTCAACCGTCCCGCCACCGACCATTCCCCTGAAGGCATGCTGGCCTCCGTCCAGACCGAAGAACTGGTGGCGTACCTGAACGACACCGACCTGACCACCGACGAGTTGCTGGAACACGTGCACCTCGATGGCACGGACGCCAGCGAAATTGAAAGCGACGTCTACGGCCTGAACATCAGCGCCGACGACCTCGACACCATTTTAGACGATATAGATTAAAGTTATACGAGATGAAGGCGATTCTAGGAATCTTATTGACGATCATCCTGCTGCCCGCCTGGGCACAAGACGACGACATCCCCCCCGCAACCGACACCAAGGCCCGCAATAAAATCCAAGCCGCACGGGTGGCATACATTACCGACCAACTCCAGCTCACGCCACAGGAAGCCGAGAAGTTCTGGCCCATCTACCGCGAGTTTGCCGAACGCCGCAAGGCGCTGCGCC
The DNA here is from genome assembly GCA_036525235.1 of Chryseolinea sp. Lineage (GTDB taxonomy): Bacteria > Bacteroidota > Bacteroidia > Cytophagales > Cyclobacteriaceae > Chryseolinea. The sequence continues at coordinate 128,665 of DATDAV010000151.1, forward strand.
AGCAATTGAAAGAAGTCAAGCACAACCCCACCCCCGACCAAAACCCGGAACAAAACAGCCAGGCGGCCCTGGATGCCCAGTTCAAAATAAAACAACAGGAATTGGACCTGGAAAAAGATTACTCCGGCCGCCTACTCAAAGTGATCTCGGCCCAAAAGCTGCGCACCTTGCCCGACGCCGAGCGAAGGTTCCGGCAAATGATCCTCGACCAGATCCAGCGACGGCAAATGCAACAGGAAAGACGACAAAACCTGCGCGATCAGCAACAACAACGCCTCCAGCAACGAAACAACTAATCTGATCTAACACGCAGGACATGCATTGGTGTAGAAGATGGCTCTTCACTATTCTGTTGTCTGCTTCCGGGGCTTCTTTGTTTGCCCAGGAAGCCGACTCGCTTTTATTATCCCGTGTAGACGACGCGTTGACCTTTGAAGATTCGCTCATGATCTTCAACCTCATCGACAGCCTGCTCACTTATGGCGAACCGATCCGCTCGCAATTTGCTGTGCGCATGGGCTACAACAGCAACGTGCTTTCGGCAGGCCGCACGTTGGGGATCGAAAATTTTGGGTTGGCACCCGGCATCTCCTACTATCACAAGTCGGGATTGTTCGCGGACGTGTCGGGGTTTTGGAGCAAGGACTTTGTGCCTTCGTATTACCTCACCATCGCGTCGGCCGGCTATATGCACAGCTTCTCGAAGCGATTCTCCGTCATGGGTGAATATGACCGGTATTTCTACAACACGCCCAGCGACGACGCCTACATTCCCTACAAGAACACGCTCTCCGTCACGCCGATGCTCGAGTTCAAGCCCGTGTTGCTCAGCGTGAATTATTCCTACTACTTTGGCGATGCCCATGTGCATCGCATCATGCCGGGGGTGAGCGTTATCCTGGAAAAGAAAAATTTCAAGGGCATCGATCGCATTGCCCTCTCGCCCTCGTTCTTTGCTTTGTTCGGGAACGAAACCCTCACTTCTATCGACTATGTGGCGCCCAAGTCCTTGCGGGAGGCCATCCAGAATTTCAGACAATACGGTACTACCTACAGCCTGGTGCAGACCACCACCAATGTATTTGGGGTTATGAACTATGCCATCAGTGTTCCACTCTCGGTGGGTTTTAAAAACTGGGGATTTGCGTTTATGTACACCTACAACATCCCCAAGGCATTGCCCGGCGAGCCCCTCACCCTTTCGGAAAGCTCGTTTCTTTCCGGCAGCCTCACCTACTTCTTTAAAGGGTTCAGGAAGAATAAATTCCCTTTGGAACCTACCGGGTTTTGAATATTTTGCAAACGTTATCCAAACGTGTGCGGAATGTTAAAATTTGCGAGTGCCTCTCTTCTTGTTTTCTCCCTTTTTGTCATCGTCCAGCCCATTTCAGCACAGGATTACCGCTGGCAGCAGCGCGTGGAATACACCATGGATGTGCGGCTGGATGTAAAGACGCACAAGGTCACCGGCACGCAAAAGCTGGTGTACTATAACAATTCCAAAGACACGCTCAGCAAAGTCTACTACCACCTGTACTTCAACGCGTTCCAACCGGGCAGCATGATGGACGTTCGCTCGCGCAACTATCCGGACCCCGACCCCCGCGTGAAAGACCGCATCTTTTATCTGAAGGAAAACGAGATCGGCTATCAGCACATCCAAAGCCTGAAGCAAGACGGCAAGGATGTGGGCTACCTGGTAGACGGCACCATCCTGGAAGTGACGCTCGCCAAACCGATCCTCCCGAACACCAAGACGGTGTTCGACATGAAGTTTGATTCACAAGTGCCCATCCAGATCCGGCGCTCCGGCCACGACAACAAGGAAGGCATTGCTTATTCGATGACCCAATGGTATCCCAAAATGGCCGAGTACGATTACCGCGGCTGGCACGCCTATCCTTACGTCGCTCGCGAATTTCACGGTGTTTGGGGCGATTTCGATGTGAAGCTCACCCTCGACCCTTCGTTCGTGGTGGCCGCGACCGGCAAACTGATGAATGCTGACAAGATCGGCTATGGCTATGAAAAAGCTGGCACTACCGTGAAGCGCGCCGACGGAGACCTCACCTGGAACTTCGTGGCCAAGAATGTTATCGACTTTGCCTTTGCGGCAGACCCCGACTACACCCACGACAAAGCCCAGGTGCCCAACGGGCCCGAATTGCATTTCTTTTATCAAAAAGGCGAAAAAACGACCGAAAACTGGGCAAAGATGGAACCCTATGCCGTGAAGCATTTCGAGTTCATGAACAAGACCTTTGGCAAATATCCATACGAAACCTACTCCATCATCCAGGGTGGCGACGGCGGCATGGAATATCCCATGTGCACGTTGATCATGGGCGAAGGAACCTTTGCCGCTCTGGAGGGCGTCATGTCGCACGAAGTATCGCACAGTTGGTTCCAGGGTGTGCTGGCCTCCAACGAATCGCTCTATCCCTGGATGGATGAAGGTTACACCGATTTTGCTAGCCACGAATCCAAGGCCGCGCTGTTCAACACGCCGGTGGCGGAGGCGCACCAGGGAAGCTATACCGGCTACTTCACGCTCATCAAACGCGGCCTGCAAGAACCGATCAGCCAGCATTCCGATCACTACAACACCAACACCGGTTACAGCACGGCAGCCTATTCCATGGGCACCATCTTTCTTCACCAGCTGAAGTATGTCATGGGTGAAGAAAACTTCTACAAAGGCATGCGCCAATATTACAACACCTGGAAATTCCGGCATCCCGAGCCAAACGATTTCATCCGCGTGATGGAAAAAGTTTCGGGATTGCAGTTGGGTTGGTATTTGCGCTATTGGGTGTTCACCACGAAGAAGATCGACTATGGCATTCAAAGCGTTGTGGACCAGGATGGCAGCACGTATGTGACGCTGGAACGGATCGGCGAGTTCCCCATGCCCGTAGACCTATTGGTGACCTACAAGGACGGCTCCAAAGAAATGTTCTACGTCCCCCTCAATGAAACGCTGGGCAACAAACCCGTGGAAGACAAGACCATTCCGCGCACCGACCTGGAAGCATGGCCCTGGGTGAATCCCACCTACACTGTGAAGGTGACGCACAAAGCTGACGACATCGCCTTTGTTCAGATCGATCCTTCACAACGCATGGCCGATGTGGATATAAAGAACAACACCATCGACATCCAGGAAGGATTGAAAGCCTACGAAGATCCCACACAAAAGTAATTGCCGGATCACGCGCGTTGATCACGCCCGCATGGGACATTAAACACTAAATTTTTCTAGCTTTATGGCCGAGTGTTTATGCAACCTATGAAACCCGAACAGGCAAAAGCAGAGATCGAAAAACTCACGGAAAAGATCAACCACCACAACGATCTTTACTATCAACAGAACCGCACGGAAATCAGCGACCTGGAGTTCGACAAGCTCCTGGAAAAGCTGATGGCGCTGGAGGAAGAGTTTCCCCAGTTCAAGGACTCCCACTCTCCCACGCAACGGGTGGGCGGTACCGTGACCAAGGAATTTGCCACCGTCTATCATAAGTATCCCATGCTCTCGCTGGGCAACACCTACAGCCAGGAAGAGCTGGAGGACTTCGACGGGCGCGTAGCCAAAGCATTGGATGGCGAACCCTACGAATATTTTTGCGAACTCAAATTCGACGGCGTCTCCATCAGTCTCACCTACGAGAACGGCATGCTCACCCGCGGCGTCACCCGCGGCGACGGCGTTCGCGGCGACGACGTGACGGCCAACGTGATGACTGTCCGCAACATTCCCCTGAAAGCAAAAGGCAAAAACGTTCCGCCCTCTTTTGAAGTGCGCGGCGAAGTGTTCATGCCCAAACACGTCTTTCAGCAGTTGAACAAAGAGCGCGAAGACATCGGCGAAGAAAAATACGCCAACGCCCGCAACACCACGTCGGGCACACTGAAGATGCAAAACTCCGCCGAAGTGGCGCGACGGAAGCTGGATTGTTTTGCCTACTACCTGCTGGGCGACGAAACCGGGCTGAAGACCCACGAAGAAAGCATACACAAGCTCGAGTCGTGGCGCTTCAACGTATCGCCTACCTATAAGAAATGTAAGAACATCCAGGAGGTGCTCGACTATATTCAGCATTGGGAAAACAAACGCCAGGAGTTGCCCCTGGAGACCGACGGTGTGGTGATCAAAGTGAACAGCCTTGAGCAACAACGCCAGCTGGGCTTCACAGCAAAAAGCCCGCGGTGGGCCATTGCCTATAAATACAAAGCCCAGAGCATCAGCACACGGCTGAACGACATCACCTACCAGGTGGGCCGCACGGGCGCCGTGACACCGGTGGCCGAACTGGAACCCATTTTCCTGGCCGGCACTACCGTGAAGCGCGCGTCGCTGCACAATGCCAACCAGATCGCCCTGCTGGATCTCCGCATTGGTGATTATGTTTTTGTTGAAAAAGGGGGCGAGATCATTCCGAAGGTCACCGGCGTGGAGATGGAGAAACGGCCCAAGAAAAGTGTACCGGTGATCTACATCGACAAATGCCCCGAGTGTGGCACCAAGCTGGTGCGCGTGGAAGGCGAAGCCGCCTTCTATTGCCCCAACCTCGATGGCTGTCCACCCCAGATCAGGGGACGCATCGAACACTTCATCCAGCGCAGGGCGATGGACATTGACTCGCTGGGAGAAAAGACGATCGAGCAACTGTATGTGCTCGGGCTGGTGAAAAGTCCAGCCGATCTCTACGACCTGAAGAAAGACGACTTGCTCCGCCTGGAGGGCTTCAAAGAAAAATCGGCGCAAAATCTGTTGGCCGGCATCGACAAATCACGTGAAGTGCCGTTTGAGAATGTACTGTTTGCCGTCGGCATCCGCTATGTGGGCAAGACCGTGGCCGAAAAGCTGGCGCGCTATTTCAAGACCATAGAAAAAGTAGCCGCCGCCACCAAAGAGGAATTACTGGCCGCCCCCGAGATAGGCGAAAAAATCGCCCAAACGGTTTTTGATTTCTTCCGCAACCCGCAAAGCCAGCGCGAGATCGCACGGCTCAAAGCGGCAGGTCTCCATTTTGAAAGCACGGCCAAGGAACCGGAAAAAGAAAGCGATGTGCTCGGAAACAAGTCGTTCGTGATCTCGGGTGTTTTTGAGAAGTACGAACGCGAGGAATTACAGGACATCATCCTCAAGAATGGCGGCCGTGTGCTGTCTTCTGTATCCGGAAAGTTGGATTATTTGCTGGCAGGTGATAATATGGGGCCTTCAAAGCGCGAGAAGGCGGAAAAACTCGGCGTAACGATTATTTCCGAACAGGATTTTGAAAAATTGATGAAGGGATAAATAACGCTAGAACTCTTGATAAAGCTGAATTTTCTAAAAATGAGGACGGGCCGGTTGCTGAAGAACAATAAGGCAGCCCGGAATACCGTATCGTATAAAAAGGCGGAGAAGATCGGCATTATTTTCAGCGTAGAGGATAAACCGAAACACGAGACGGTAAAAGAATTGATCCGCAAATTCGAACACGACGGCAAACATGTGGAGGTGCTGGAGTTTCTGCCCAACAACAAGGACAACTACGAATTCAAGTTCAACTTCTTCTCCGAAAAGGACCTCTCCTTTTTGGGCGACATCACCTCCGCTGACGCCATTAACTTTGCGGAGGTCCCGTTCGACTTTTTATATTATCTCGACACCACGCCCAATCCGCTGGTGCTCAACATCCTGGCCCGCAGTCAGGCCAAGTGCCGCGTGGGATGCGCCTGGGAAGACGGCCTCCCCTATTTTGAGTTCATGATCGAATCCATGAACGGCCTTCGCGACATGATCGACAGCATGTACAAGTACACAACCCAATTAAAATAAGCCAAAAAATGAAAAAACTTTACGGAACAGGCGTGGCATTGGTCACGCCGTTTACGGAGACCTTAGCAGTAGACTACAAGGCCTTAAAAAAACTTCTCCAACACACCGCCAAGGGCGCCGACTACTATGTAGTGATGGGCACCACCGGCGAGTCTGTTACTTGCTCGGACGAAGAAAAGGCCAAGGTACTTCAGTTCGTAAAGGAAAATAATCCCAAGGGCCTTCCCATCGTCTATGGCATCGGGGGCAACAATACGGCCCACGTCGTCGACGAGATCAAGGCCGCGGACCTGCGCGGCGTGACCGCCATCCTGTCGGTGAGCCCCTATTACAGCAAGCCCTCACAGGAAGGCATTTACAGGCATTATAAGGCAGTGGCCGATGCCAGCCCCGTTCCGGTGGTGCTCTATAACGTTCCGGGCCGTACGGGCTCTAATGTGACCGCAGAGACGACTTTGCGGCTGGCAGCGCATAAGAACATCATCGGCGTAAAAGACGCCTGTGGCAGCATGGAGCAGTTCCTGAAGATCGCGAAGGAAATGCCCAAGGATTTTCTGCTTATTTCAGGGGATGATATGTGGGCCCTGCCCCTGTACGCCCTGGGTGGAAAAGGCGTCATCTCCGTGTTGGCGAACGCCTATCCGCAGATTTTCAAGAAGATCAAGGAGCACGCCTTTGCCGGAAGTTTCCCGAAAGGCGCCCTGGAACAAGCCAAATTATTGGAAATCAATGGCCCGATGTACGAGGAAGCTAATCCCGTGGGCATTAAATACGTGCTGTCGAAAATGGGGATCATTGCGCCTCACGTGCGTCTTCCGCTGGCAGGTCCTTCCGAGGGCTTGAAAACAAAGATCGACCGGTTGATGGCCGACATCAAGAAATAAGATCCAACTCAAAAAACGCCCAAAAAATAAGGGATAACTTTCTTCAAGTTATCCCTTTATATTTTGTTTCCGGCGGGACTGGATAAGCTGGGGTAGCTTATGCTTTGTTCTTTATATCCTGAACCTCAGAACGAATAGCTTGCGCAAGGTTTTTCAGATCTTGCATACCCTTTCTTACACGGGTGCCAGCAGCGCTGTTGCCTTTATTATAGAATTTGTCAGCATCTCCTTCAAGCGAAGCAATGAGATTCTTGAGCTCTTCAAACTTTTGCATCTTATTAGAGTTTTAGGATTAAAAATTAGTTTCTTACTGCCAATTTAGAAAAAAACCTTTTAAACCCACTCAAAAAGCGGTTTTTTTTACATTCCCTTGGTCACCGACACCAACACTTCTTCCTTGTAGAACCCGTTGTCGAGCTTCTCTTTCAGCTTGGAGAAGGCGCTCAAAGTCATCTCCACGTCAGCCAGCGTGTGTACGGCGGTCGGGATGATGCGGAACATGATAACGTCCTTAGGAACAACAGGATAGATCACCACCGAACAGAAAATGTTGAAGTTTTCGCGCAGATCCATCGACATGTTGGCCGCCTCGCCTACACCGCCTTTGAAAAGCACGGGGGTAACGGGCGATGTTGTGGTGCCAATGTTGAAGCCACGGGCCTTTAAACCGTCCTGCATGGCGTTTACGATCTTCCAGAGGTTATCCTTCAATTCGGGGTTCTTCTTCAACAATTCCAGGCGTTTCATGGCGCCGATCACCAGCGGCATGGGAAGGCTCTTCGCGTAGATCTGGGAACGTACACTGTAGCGGAGGTACTTGAGGATCTTCTTGTCGCCGGCCACAAATGCACCGATGCTGGCCATGGATTTTGCGAATGTGGAAAAGTACAGATCCACTTCGTCTTGTACGCCTTGCTCTTCGGCCGTACCGGCACCGGTCTTACCCATGGTGCCAAAGCCGTGTGCATCGTCAACAAAGATCCGGAAATTGTATTTCTTCTTCAGGGCCACAACGCCTTTCAGATCGCCTTGCTTACCGGACATCCCGAAAACGCCTTCGGTGATGACCAGGATGCCGCCGCCGGTTTCGTCGGCCAGCTTGGTGGCGCGCTGGAGTTGTTTCTCCAGGCTGTCCATGTCGTTGTGGGAATAGACAAAGCGCTTGCCCATGTGCAGGCGAACGCCGTCGATGATACAGGCATGTGATTCTGCGTCGTAGACGATCACGTCTTTGCGATCCACCAGCGCGTCGATGATGGATACCACGCCCTGGTACCCGAAGTTGAGCAACATCACGTCTTCTTTCTTCACAAACTCCGCCAGCTGGCGCTCGAGCTCCAAATGGTGCACCGAGTTGCCCGACATCATGCGCGCACCCATTGGAAGCCCCATGCCATATTGCGCCGCTGAATCGGCATCGGCTTTTCTTACTTCGGGGTGGTTGGCCAGCCCGAGGTAATTATTCAAACTCCAATTCAATACTTCTCTGCCGTTGAACATCATGCGGGGACCAATCTCACCCTCCAACTTGGGGAAGAAGAAATAGTCATCCGGAAGGTGTGAATACTTGGCCAGGGGTCCGGCCTCCATTCTGAGCTTTTCAAATAAATCTACCATTGCGTCTTGATTGAATTAAAATTGCGCCAAAAATAAGGAAAAAACCCAAATAACGGGCTTATACTTAGTGTCCTACGGCTAAAAAACATCATTAAACTTACATTTACCGTGACACACCATAGAAATAAAAAAATCAACCCGGGTTAAGTGCGAAAAAATGAGGAAACGTCTACGCAATTTTAGCAAGCTTCGTGCCGTCTGATTTCGTGTATTTGATACATTTGGGATGGACTGTAAAAACAGCCTGCGGAAACTCTTCAACAACATTGTTCATTTGTTTTTTTGATCATGCCGAAAATTAAAAAGATCCTCATCGCCAACCGTGGCGAGATCGCTTTGCGTGTGATGCGCAGCGCCCGTGAGCTGGGTATCAAAACCGTAGCCGTCTATAGCGAAGCCGACCGCTCGGCATTGCACGTACGCTACGCGGACGAATCCGTGTTCATCGGGCCTCCCCCCTCTTCCGAATCCTATCTGCGGATGGACAAGATCATCGCGGCCGCAAAACAAACCGGCGCCGACGCCATCCACCCCGGCTACGGCTTTCTTTCCGAGAACGAAGACTTTGCACAACTGGCCGAAGACGCGGGCATCATCTTTATCGGCCCTTCGGCGAAAGCCATCGAACTGATGGGCAGCAAACTTGCCGCGAAAGCCGCCGTGGCCAAATTCAACGTGCCGCTCGTGCCCGGAACTTCCGAGCCCATCTCCGATATCAGCAAAGCAAAAAAGATCGCCGCCGAAGTGGGCTATCCCATCCTCATCAAAGCCAGCGCCGGTGGCGGTGGCAAAGGCATGCGGGTGGTGGAAAAGGAAAGCGACTTCGACGAGCAAATGGAACGGGCCACCAGCGAAGCCAAGTCCGCCTTTGGCGACGGCTCGGTGTTTATCGAGAAATATATCACCAAACCCCGTCACATCGAATTCCAGGTGTTTGGCGACCAGCAGGGAAACGTGGTGCACCTCTTCGAACGCGAGTGCTCCATCCAACGCCGCCATCAAAAGGTGGTGGAAGAAGCGCCGTCGTCCGTGCTCACGCCGGAGAAACGAAAACTCATGGGCGAAGCGGCCATCAATGTGGCGAAAGCCGGGGGCTACTATGGCGCCGGCACCGTGGAGTTCATCCTCGACGAGAATCTCAATTTCTATTTCCTGGAAATGAACACGCGTCTGCAAGTGGAGCACCCCGTCACGGAAATGATCACGGGCATCGACCTGGTAAAGCTGCAGATCAAAGTAGCCGAGGGCGAAAGCCTTCCCTTCAAACAAGAAGACCTGACCATGAACGGCCACGCCGTGGAAATCCGCGTCTACGCCGAAGATCCCGCCAACAATTTCCTCCCCGACATCGGCCGTCTGCAAACCTACAATCGCCCCCAAGGCATCGGCATCCGCGTGGACGATGGATTTGAACAGGGCATGGACATCCCCTTCTACTACGATCCCATGATCGCCAAACTGATCTGCTATGCGGACACGCGCGAAAATGCGATCGAGAAAATGATCCGCGCCATCAAGGAATACGACATCACCGGCCTGGAGACGACGTTGGGCTTTTGTCTTTTCGTGATGCAACACGAAGCGTTTCGCAGCGGAAACTTTGATACACGCTTTGTGGAAAATTATTTCACGCCCGCCAAACTACAGCAAACTCCTGTCTTGGAAGAAGAGCAGCTAGCGGCCGCGTTGGCGGTGATGTTGCAACAGCAGGAAAAGGTCGCCGCACCTGCGGCTGCTTTATCGGACGGTCAGCAAAGCAAATGGAAAAAGAACCGGTTGGCAAACTAATGCAGGTTCCTTTCCACCGGTGCGCTACGGGTTTTTCATCAGCAGGTTGAGCTCCAACGGTGCGGGGCTGAAACAAAGCACAAAGATGATCAGGGCGATCCAGCCCAGCACGATACGTTTCTCATCGAGCGGCTGTTCGATTTCAGAAGGAGGATGCTGTATGCCTACAAATCTGCCCAGCAAAAGGACGAACAGCAAAAAGCCTGAGTATCCCTGCACGGAGGGCATCAGCCGGGCCAGGGTGAACAGCACGGCAAACATCAGCAACGCATACATGAGCGTATCGCGCTTTGACAACCTGAATCCCAGGAAGGCAGAATACAATATGAATATTGCTATGGGCACGGCGGTGATCAGCTTCTCGTTGGGATAGTCGGTGGGATTGAGCACCCCTAAACCCGAATAAAAAGTAAAAGCAATAAAAAATACCGTGGCAATGATCTTGTGCCGCCGGTAACCAAACAACCCATACACTACATGCCCACCATCGAGTTGGCCGATGGGGAGCAAGTTCACGAAGGTAAAAATCAACGCCAGGAAGCCAGAGAATAACAGCGGGTAGTGCATCAACTCATGAGGGTTGGGCACGCGCGCCGGATCGGCTACATAGGTCTCGAAAAACCAGAAGATCAGGTTCTTGCCGATAACGACATCAATGACCGGGGTATCCTGGGGTTGATATACTTTTTCGGCATAGTTCAGTCCATAGGCTTTGTACTCGGGATGGACCTGAAAAATATATTCCGGCTCGGGCAAGTGGGTGAAGCCATAAAACAGGACGATTATCGCCATGACGAATCCCGCCAACGGGCCGGCTATGCCGATGTCGAAGTTTTGTTTTTTTGAGGAGATTCGCTCTTGTATCCGGATCACCGCGCCGAACGTGCCGATTGTGAACGGCATAAACGGCAGTGACGGCAAAGGGATATAAAAGGGCAACGTAGCCTTCACCTTGTGATACATCGCGGTGAAATAGTGACCGAACTCGTGTACGGTGAGGATCAGCAAGAAGGGCACAGAGAATTGAAAGCCTGAAAAAAAGTCATCCCAGGAAAAATCACCCGAGAACACCGATTTCCCAAATGAGTTTTCCGCCCCGGCCAGGGTGGTGGTGATGACTGTCGCAATAAATAATGCCGCCTGGATGATCCCTCGTCTGCTATTGCTCATGGAAATAGTCGAGGATAATATCGGGATGGGATACGTGCAGGGTTTTGATGCCCAGGGTGCGGGCGCCTTCGAGGTTGGCCAGGTTGTCGTCGAGGAAGAGGGTTTCTCCGGCTACCAGGTCGTTCTCGTCCAGCACCTGTTGGAAGATGTCGGCGTTGGGCTTGCGCTTTTTCATGACGTGCGAATAGTAGGCACGGTGAAAGAACTGGTCGAGGGACGTGCTGTCGGTGAGCATATTCTTGTTGATGTGTACCAGGTGGATGTTGTTGGTATTGCTCAACAGGAAAACGCGGTAGGAATTTTTCAGGCGTTCCAAAAGTTCCAGCTTGCGCACGGGAATACCCCGCAACATGGCCAGCCAGCAGGTGTCGATCTCCTCGTCGGAAGACGTGACGCCATAGACGGTCCTGACAAACGACCGGAAATCCTCATCGTTCATCATGCCCATTTCATAGACCTCAAATCCTTTTGAAGAATGAAAGAGGTCGGTCACCTTTTGCTTGTCCATACCCGAGAGTTTGGTGAAAGCTTGCAGGGTGTGGTCGATGGAGAGATCGAGGATGACGCCGCCGAGGTCGAAGATGAGATTTTTTATGGAAGGATCGCGCTGCACGGTTTTCAGTTTTGTGTATTCAACTTCAAATATGTAACATTGCAGCACTTTTTCAAACCGCCAAATGATGGCCGGTGCGGAAAGGGGCCCATAGCTCAGCTGGTTAGAGCACCTGACTCATAATCAGGGGGTCGCTGGATCGTTCCCAGCTGGGCCCACAAAGGTCCCATCCAGTAGGATGGGACCTTTCGTTATGCCTCACTATTGTTACATCATTTACAGCAATTCCCTGGATAAGTACTACATCGGAGAAACCAGCGATTTCTCTAATCGACTCATGATGCACAATGCAGGATTCTCTCCATTCACATCAAAGGCAAATGATTGGAAACTCCATCTCTTGATTTCATGTCCAGATAGGACTGTTGGCTTACAGATCGAAGCGCACATCAAATCGATGAAAAGCCGCAGGTATATACAGAATTTGGGGCGTTACCCCGAAATATCCACAAAGCTCATTTCTATGTTTACAAAATAGCTCAGCTGGTTATCCCGATAGCTATCGGGACTGACTCATAATCAGGGGGTCGCTGGATCGTTCCCAGCTGGGCCCACCAAAATCCAGGTCTCAAAAGATCGGATTTTTTGTGTTAACTAAATTTTTTTAAGTGTTGTGCTCATTATTGTTACATTTTTTACAGTAGTTACTTAAAAATAAGTACTACATCGGCGAAACGAGCGATTTCTCTAATCGCATCGAAATGCACAACGCTGGCTTTTCGCCATTTACATCGAAAGCAAAGGATTGGAAACTTTATCTCGTAATCCCCTGTCTGGATAGGTCTATTGCTTTAAAGGTCGAGGCTCATATCAAATCCATGAAAAGTCGCAAATACATTGAAAATTTGGGGCGTTATCCTGAGATGGCAACAAAACTCGGATTCTATTTACAGAATAGAGCAGCTGGTTATCCCGATAGCTATCGGGACTGACTCATAATCAGGGGGGCGCTGGATCGTTCCCAGCTGGGCCCACTTTGAGAATCAAGCAGTTACGGAGGTGACTGCTTTTTTTTGTTTCATACTTTAAAAACTTCCAATACCTTTATTCGCGATTTAAAAAAAGCCCCTCCATCACGTTTTCCAATTCATTTCATTCCAGACCATTCGCATGATCCGCTTTAGTTTTCTAGTCCTTACATTTGTGGCTGTTTTCGTTTCGTCCTTCGCTCAAAATATTCCACCCGTTTTGAAAGAGAAGTCTTACCGGCGGGGGATCTATCGTACGTTCACAGAGTTCCTCAACAACGCGCCTTCGGTTGTGGACGATTTTTCGGTGGAAGGCTCGGGGGAACGTTTTCGCCTTGTTTTTAAAGATTCCGTCGTGAGCCGGAGGCATACGAAAATGTTCTGGGGATTTTCGACGGGCGACAGTGTTTTTGTTAATACAGGAAACTATCAAAATACCAAAGTGTATCGGGCCATGAGAGAAGTGAACCGTTATTGTTATTGGGAGGATCGCGTCACCCAAGTCCAAGTAGTGTATGGCTCCCCTGTCCCGATCGTACGGACCACTAACGAAGGCGTTGTGCTAAATATAAACAATGGAAATTTCTACTTCCTCAACAAGCAGGTGATGTATTCCGTTTTGAAGACCGATGCCAAACTTCTCGGTCAGTATAAAAACGCACCGAACAAGGGAAAGAACGAAGTGATGTTCGCTTTCCTCTCAAAATACAATGCGGCTCACCGCAATGAAATCGGACGGATTGAAAAAGACGCCGGCGTGGTTTTATTCCGGAGAGACAAAAAAGAAAGACCCGACTCGGTGACCATCGTAACTTCCGACAGCGTAGTGTATTCCATAGGCCCGGGCCAGAGCATTCGCTTTAATTTCACAGAACTGAATTTAACGCTTTGTGTCGGCAACACCTGCAAGGACATTGCGCTTAGCAACTCCGTGACAAACTACATTCAGTGTACCTACCGGGAAGAGGACCTGCAACCGGGTCTGCAGCGCGTCGAGGATCGTGAAGGTGAGTTCTATCTTCGTGAAATTGAGGCTGGCCGCCAGCGGGCAAAACGGAAAGCGGAAGCAAACAACGCGGATAAATGAGCTACGGGTGGATGACCATATTTCCATCCCGATCAATTTCAATAACAATCAAATCACGCCAGTCGTTGTATGGGTCGAGATTGTGCGATCCCAGCAACACAAAGTTGTTCTTGTTAGTTAAGATTGCCGCGTTACAAATATCACCCTTCCATCCCAATAATCGCTCCCACACGACCTTTCCAGTGTAGGATTGCTGTGAGTTTAATGCCAAGCCTCTAACTTAACAAGATGAAAACAATAAACCGTATAGCCTTTATCATTTGCTTGGTAGCAACTGTTTCGTGCAAGGAAAAAGAGAAAATAGTATTGAAATGCGTATTCGATGTCGCAGACGTGGACTACTCCCGGTTGATAGGCAGCTGGCAATTGAAATTTTACTCTGACGGTGGCATTAATCACGAAACGGACATAAGTTGTGGCAGCGCTCCGGCTGATGTATGGAAGTACATGGCCAGTTATTTAGATATAACGCAAGGCGACTACATGAACGTTAAAGCGTCGTTTTGTGATGGCGACAGGCAGCTCATCGCTGTACCTAAAAAAGCCAGTGACGTGCCCTTCGAAATTCTGACGGTGTATTACAACGAAGAATGCGAACAAGACTCCTGGTTTTACTATACCTATGATGATTCTTTTGGGGGACTCATAATTATGTATGAGCTTTCAGACAAGACACTCACCTTTGTGTACAAGAGGAAATAAAAAAGGGCTCGTTAGACCCCTCTTTTGTTTTACTTCGTATAAGCAATCTCGAAAATTTTATATTGAGATACTTTTCGACATTTATATCGAACGTCTTAGCTGGTTGCCACGTGAGAGCAACCGCAAAATCACCCGCTCTTTTCTCTGATCCAGTTGGCGTGGAAGATTCGCCTGTCCATCTTAGAAATGCAAGTCAAGTATCTTTCCTTAAACCGGTGTCGGCGTGAAAAATGCGCGCACCTGAACTTTTCGAGCATCCGTTGCAGGCCCGACTTTGAAAATCAAGGCTGTTGCAATGGTGGCTGCTTTTTTTGTTTTTAAAACCCCGGAAACTTCGCTAGATTTCGCACCGTGAGAGCCCGCTTGAAACACGGAAGAACTCTTCAGAACTCACGCAAAATTTCATTTTTAGCAGCCATTTGCATGATCCGTTTTTCTTCTTTAATACTGGCGTTCGTCGCTGTGTTCACCTCGTCCTACGCGCAAAGGATCCCCCCCATTTTACAGGAAACCACATACAAGCAAGGGATTTACCGCACGTTCACAGAGTTTGTTAATAATGCTCCTTCCGTTACCGACGAGTTTTCTATAATCGAGTCCCGCGACCGTTATGGGCTGGTCTTTACGGACACGACCGTGAGCCGGAAGTATACAAAATCGTTCTGGGGATTTTCGATCGATAATAAGGTCTATGTAAATACCAAAAACTACGCCAGTGGAACCAATTACCAGATGAATTCAACGGTTGGTCCTTTTGCCAAAAGTGTATATCTGCAGATGGAGGCGGTGAGCCGCTACTGCTATTGGTCCGATCATGCCTACAACCCTACCAACACCGCGGGCGTGACACAAGGTACCTCCCTGGGGCCGGTATCGGCCGTATCGGTGGGCGTCCGCATACCGACTACGGTGGGTGTCGTGCTGAATATCAACAATGGGAACTTCTATGTTCTCAATAAACAAATGATGTATTCGATTTTGAAGAACGATGCAAAGTTGCTTGAACTTTATAAAGAGTCGCCGGGTAAGGGAAAGGTTGACATCATGTTCTTCTTCCTGTCAAAATACAATGAAGGACATCGCGATGAAATTGGACGGATCGAAAAAGATGCGAGTATTGTGCTGTTCAGGAGAATAAAGAAAGAGAAGGCCGATACGGTTGCCGTCTCGACCCCCGATAGCATTTCCTACATCGTGGGCCCGGGCCAGAGTACCCGCTTTCATTTCGCACAACTGACCGCCACGTTTTGTGTGGGGACGAGTTGCCAAGATTTCGTGTTCAGCAACTCCGTTACCAACTACCTCCAATGCACCTACCAGGAAAATGATTCGCAGCCCAAACTAGAACTGGTGGAACCTCGCGCAGCCGAGTTCTATCTTCGTGAAATCGAGGGGGCGAAAGAGCGGGGCAAACGGTAACGGAAGCCCGTCATTTCCAACGGAAAACCGGGCAAAACCCAATGGCAAAGGTGTTATCCTGGCCGGGTACAACAGGAAACCACGGCGCTTCTTACTGGTGCATGATTATGTCCCCTCTGCTGTCTTTCCCTTTGAGGAAAGGCGGATGATTGGCCTCATTTTAGTGGTGCAAACCCCGAAAATTGACGAACTTATCCAGTCCATGGCCTTACAGGAGTCGTTTTACGGCAGCCAGTTTTCAAACCTGCCATGCATGAAACGGGCAGGTTCGATACAAAAATCCCCGGGGCTGATTTTTTGGATTGGGATGGGTTGTCAATAGAGGGCGGCGGGCATTGGGGGCCTTTTGAAAAAATACACCTTCCTGTATCTTTGTTAAATTTTTTGAACACGCTTGTGTCACCGTCTATTCTGCTCAGGTCTTTTAACCTATCCTATGAATAATCCCCTGTTTGTTGTCCTGCTTTTGACAGCAGGCGTTTTGCATGGCCAGGATTTTTCCCAACAAGCCAAGGCGCTGCAAGCAAAGTATCCCGAAGAAGCCGCGGCCGTTCTTCGAGCAAACTATGCCTACGTGCTCACGAAAGATTCGCGTGTGGGGGCGAAAGTGAAGGTGACGCGTTCGGAAAAACTGTTGTCGCTGCGTTACAACCAGGCTATCCACGAATCGGAAGTATACGACGGCAATTCGCAGGTGGAGACGTTCACTGCGGAGAGCAGCCTCAAGCAACGATTGACGGATGCCAACAAACTGTGTGGCACGTACACCAGCGAAGGGCTGTTTTTTGACGACAGCAAGTTCTGCATGCAAGAGCTCAAGCTCAAAGAAGTGGGTGAAGTTTGGGACTTGACGAGCGTCAAGAAATTAAACGACGCCAAATACCTGACGTCGGTCTTCTTCCAGGAAAAGTATCCCGTGCTGGAAAAGACGATCTCCTTCACCCTGCCTCAAGACATGGAGGTGGAAATCCGTGGGTTTAATCTCGACGATTTCCCCATCACCAAAACAGAACGCGTGGCCGACGGCAATCGCATCGTAGAGTACACCGCCAAAGAAATGCCCGCGCTGGAGAACGAGTCGTTTGACCGCGGGTTGCAGTATAATCATCCCCACCTGCTGGTGTTGGTGAAGTCGGTCGGGACGTCCTCGCAAAAGACCAACGTGCTCACCTCGCCTCAGGATCTTTACCAGTGGTACGCCAGCTTGGCGCAAAAGCTCCAGCCCAAATCAGATGTCTATAAGGTCACGGTGATGCAGCTCATCAAAGACAAGAGCACCGACGAAGAGAAGATCAAGGCCATCTATTATTGGGTACAGGACAACATCCGGTACATCGCCTTTGAAGACGGGCTGGCAGCCTTTAAGCCTGACGAAGCCCAGAGTGTGTTCGAGAAACGTTATGGCGACTGCAAGGGCATGGCCAATCTCACCAAAGAGATGCTGAAGACGGCCGGCTATGACGCCCGGCTCACCTGGATCGGCACGAAACGCATTTTGTATGACCACTCCATTCCGTCGCTCGCCGTAAACAATCACATGATCTGCACGGTGATACTGAACGACAAGAAATATTTTCTCGATGCCACCGAAAAATACATGCCTTTCGGAGAGAACGCCGAACGCATTCAAAATCGTCCGGTGATGATCGAGAATGGCACAACCTTTATCTCCGACAACGTGACGCCCAGCGACAAAAATCGCGATGCCGACATCCGGACATTAAAGGCCACCCTGAATGGCGACAACCTGGTGGGCAGCTATGCCATCGAGCTGAAGGGCGAAGCCAAAAAGAATTTCCTCTATAGTTATCACTACACCAAGACGGACCGCCGTGACGCCTTCATGACCGACTTCATTTCGCGGGGCAACAACAACGTCAAAAATACCAATCTAAAACTTCCCAACCTCGAAGAACGGAGCGGACCACTGGCCCTGCAATGCGACTTCACGTATAGTGGTGCCGTGAGTTCATTCAACAACGAATATTACGTCGACATCGACCCGGCCAAAAGCTTCAAAAACTGGATCGTTAAGGCAACGCGCCAAAGCGACATTGACTTTGGCGAAAAAATCCACAACAAAATCGTTGTGGAATTGAGTGTGCCCCAGGGCTACGCAGTGACGAGTCTTCCCGAAAACGTGACCATCAACGACCCTGAGTTTTCGTTCAATATCCAATATTCCAAAATGAACGACAAGGTGGTCTACACAAAGGAAGTGGTCGTGCCGGAGGGGGTCATCAAAAAGAAATCGTTCGACCGATGGAATGCCGCCATCCGTCAACTTGTCGAAGCTTATGAGAGTCAGATTATCTTAAAAAAATAGACATGAAAAAAATTCTGTTAGCGTGTATCGTTCCGTTTTTGGTCATCAGCGCATCGCGGGCACAGTCTGAAGTGGAGAAAAAAGTGAGGCTGAAAGTCTGGGGCCAGGCGCCACCGGAATTTAGCGCTACACAGGTGCCGGAGAAATGGAAAAACGAATCGGCCGTGCTGCTGGCTTATCAGCGCGACTATGTATGCGACTTTGCCACGAAGGTGGGCATTGGTGCGCAGCGCTATTATGTTGAGTCGCTCTACGTCCATTTCCGCATCAAACTGCAGGACAAGGCCGCCGTGAGCGATTTCTCCGACATCTCATTCGACAACAAATCGATCACCACCAACTTGTTCGGCCGGGCTTCTTCCTATCGCATCCTGGGCATCAAGGTGATCAAACTCGATGGCAGCGAAAAGGAAGTGGACTTGAAGGACGCGGTGAAGACCGACGCCGGGAGCAGCAGCGATCTCAAGATTCCCATTCCCAACCTGGCCGAAGGCGACATTGTCGACTACTTCATCGCCGTGCGAAGTGAAGGCCTCGCGATGCCCGACTTTGGCGACGAAGATTTGATGGAGGCCAAATACCCCGTGGTGAAACAAACCATCACCTTCACCGTTCCGCACCAGATGGAACTTTATAGCACGTCCTATAATGGTGCACCCGACTTTAAGAAAGAGGTGAAAGACAACGACGTCATCTATACACTTCAGGATGAAATGCGTGAAAAGGCTCCCCAGATTTTGTGGGACTTTCCCTATCGCAGTGCACCCCACATTCGCTACCGGGTTAGAAAAGAAGCCATGAAGCCCGACGCGACCAGGACCGCCAAGGAGTACCTGAATTATTTTAGTACTTACGCCACCGACATCGGGGTGATTGTTGATTACATGGATCTGAATTTCGACAAAGAGAAAGACAAAAAGAAATTGATCGAAGAGTTCTATTACCTCGTACGCAATCCGATTTACAAAGAGGCGCTGTTCGACATCAAACAAGGCGAGCCTTTGAATTCGAACAATCCGCCCGACAAATTCTTCTTTCTGGCGGACCGTTTCTGCAAGAAATACAAAATTCCGCACACCGTGCTGTTGGCTCCGGCCCGCACCTACGGGCCTTTCGAGGAGCTGGTGTCGTTGGGATCTTGTGACTTTGTGATCCGCATCGACACGAATCCGGTCATGTATGTGGCGCGGCCCACGCCCTTCCGGTTGCCGGATGAAATACCGTATGGCCTTGAAGGTACGGAGGCCTTTTCCGTCTACTCAGCAATGGGCAATACGCTCCGCGTGAGCAAAGATGACCAGAATGCAACCCTCACCAACATCACGGCCTCTCTTGACGCAAGCGACAACACCAAGCTTCAGATCAAACGAAGCGTGTCGGCTAAAGGCTATAGCAAAACGTATCATCAGTACCTTGTGGTGACAGATTTTGATTATTTAAAAGAATACGATCAACCAAAATACCAGGTGGAGCGGTCACGCCTGCTGCACGGCCTCATCAAAGAATACAACGAAGAGAAGAAAAAATTCGAGCAGCGCCTCACCCAAGACTATACTGCGCGCGACACCCGCATGAAGGACATGCTGGAAGATGAAATGGACATCAAAGTGTCGGACTATAAGAACCTTACGGTGAAGAGTTCGGGTATGTGGCACGCTAACCCGCAAGTGGAGTATTCGGACGAGTTTGCCGCTGAGAATCTCACCAAGCGGGCCGGTCCCAACATCATTGTGGAATTGGGCAGGCTCATCGAGAAACAAACGGAAATCAAGGATGATCAAAAGAACCGTACGCGCAACATCTACCAAGACTTTGCCCGGTCGTTCGACCACACCATTGCCTTCACCATCCCGGCGGGCTATACGGTTGAAGGCCTGGAGAACTTCAACAAAAAGACCGAAAGCGCCGCCGGCGGATTTGTGTCAACCGCCACCAGCGATGGCAAGACGGTGACCATACACCTCCGGAAACACTACGCCGAAAATTACTATGTGGCCGCCGACTGGCCCGAGCTGATTGCTTTCCTGCAATCGGCCGTTGATCTTTATGGTGCGAAGTTGTTGTTGAAAAAGACTTAGACCGAAAGTAATTGCGTTGGGCCTTGGCCTTTTAAAAGAAGCGGTCGCGTTCGTGGCCGCTTCTTTGCTTGCATCACTAAGTTGGATTCTTTTTTAGTGTTCACGTTTATACAAAACTTCGCACCCCAAGTCCCCTAATCAGGGTACACATCACTCACCTTCTACCCTATCCGGTGTACTCGCACAACGGCTGCACTACCCAATCCCCTCACAAAAAATTGACTCTCACAAGCGATTGACGCAGGGTGAGGTTTGCTTCTACATTTGTTTAGAATCAATCTAAACAAAACATGAAAACGCTCTTCAGTCGCTCTATAAACAATGTACTCACCCTATTCCTGCTTCTCATTTCTTTCGTCGCTGTTGCGCAAGAACGCATCATCACGGCGGGCAGCGCGCTCACGGAAACGGTGTGTGCGCTTGGCGACTGTGATAAGATCATCGCTTCCGACCGCACCAGCTTATACCCTGCTCACATCCAGCAGCTACCCTCTATAGGTTACCGTGGGGGCATCAATGCGGAGGGGATCATTAGTCTGAAGCCTACTCTGATTATAGCAGAGAAAGATTATGTAGAAGATGCCGTGCTTGAACAATTGGGCGCGAGCGGCATCAAGCTGTTGATCATCGATCGCAAACCGGAGATCGGCGACACCAAAAAGTTCATCACGCAAATTGCCGCAGCGCTGAAACGCGAAGCAGAAGGAAAAAAACTCATTGCCAAGATCGACAACGACCTGGCGGAAGCCAATGCTTTAATAAAGAAGACGACTTCTCATCCCAAAGTGATCTGCATCTATAACCGCGGCACGGCCACGGTGAGCATGGCGGGTAAGAATACGTTTGGCAACATTCTATCCTATGTGGGCGCCACCAGCGCCGTGGCCGACATCGAGGGTTACAAACCTTTAAATACGGAGTCGCTGATCGCGGCCAACCCAGACTATCTTCTCATGGTGTCCATGGGATTAGAAAGTATCGGCGGCGTTGACGGTATGTTGAAGGTGCCTGGTGTGGCGCAAACCACGGCGGGGATGAAACGACAGATCGTGGCCGTTGAAAGTCTGAAGCTCACCAACTTCGGCCCGCGTGTAGGCGAGGCGATAAAAGAGATCGTCGTGTTGTTGCATCCTGAGTTGCGTTCAAAATAAGCCGTCATGAATCTTACACTCGCGACGCGCGACTACCGGACCACTCTCATCCTGACAGGATTAAGTCTCTGCCTGATCGTGGCGACCTTGTTTTCTTTGTCGGTTGGCGCGGTATCTATTCCCGTGAAGGATGTTGCCGTCATCCTGCTTCAGAAGCTGGGGCTTTTTCGAAGTGTGACGATAGAGGGCATGCATGAAATTGTGTTGTCTTCCATCCGGCTTCCGCGCATTGTTATGACCATTCTGATCGGGGCATCGCTCGGTGTAAGTGGGTCGGCGTTGCAAGCGTTGTTCCGGAATCCGCTGGTGGAGCCAAGTCTCATTGGTGTTTCCGGGGGTTCGGCTTCGGCGGTGGTGATGGTGATCGTCTTTGGAAGCGCCTTGCCGTTGCCAGTGAATGGATGGCTGTATCATTCGCTTCTGCAGTTGGTGGCGTTCGGCGGCGGCATGCTGGCCACGTTCATTGTGTTGGAGTTGAGCAGTCAGCTGGGGAAGACCAACATCGCGATTCTTATTCTGACCGGTGTGGCGCTCAATGCGCTGGCCGGGGCCGTGATCGGGCTTGCTATTTTTTATGCCGATGAAAATCAACTGCGCACATTCACCTTCTGGACTCTGGGCGATTTGGGTGGCGCAACCTGGGAGAAGTTAAGTTTCGCAGCTCCCCTCCTGGTCACTGCGTGTGCAGGCTTGCTGTACTTCGCGCCTTCGCTGAACCTGTTTTCATTGGGGGAAGCCGAAGCCTATCACACGGGGGTAAATGTTGAAAGCACAAAACGGCGCATCATCATTTTTGCAGCCCTTGCGGTGGGCATCAGCGTGTCCCTTTCGGGCATTATCGGATTTGTGGGACTGGTAGTGCCACACGTGATCCGCGTCTCTTTCCACTCCGACAACCGCCTGGTGTTGCCCGCTTCCGTTTTGGGTGGAGCCTTATTGCTGGTTTTGGCTGACGTGATTGCGCGCACCGTGGTGAGTCCTTCCGAGTTGCCCATTGGTGTGGTGACGGCGCTTATCGGCGCACCTTTTTTTATTGGATTGTTGATGAACGCCAAACGCAAACACGAACTATAATGTACCAGGCTTCCCATCTTTCGTATCGCGTCCGCGAAAAAATTCTGCTGCACGATGTCAGCCTGGCGATTGTTCCCGGGCAATTCACCGCGGTGGTGGGGCCTAACGGCGCGGGCAAGAGCACGTTGTTGAAGACGATGGCCCTGGAGCACAGCGGGTATCACGGTGATATTGTGATCAACGGCAAGGCTGCCAAAGCCTATTCATCGCGTGAGCTTTCGTTTGTCCGGGCGGTGTTGCCTCAAAACACGACGGTGCAGTTTGCTTTCACGGTGGAGCAGATCGTGGCGCTGGGGCGGCATGGTTACCGGTCGTCGCGCAAAGAAAATGAGGCGATCGTGGATGAGGTGATGGCCCTCACGGGAACGGATGTGTTTCGCGCGCGGAGTTATCTCACCTTGTCGGGTGGCGAAAAGCAACGGGTGCAGTTGGCCCGGGTGCTGGTGCAGGTTTGGGAGGAGACGTTGTATCCGCGTTATGTGCTGTTGGACGAACCCACCAGCAGCCTCGACATTGCACAGCAGCAATACATTTTCAGTCTCGCTAAAAAAATATGCGAGCGCAACATCGGCGTCATGGCCATTGTGCACGACCTGAATCAGGCGGTGTTGTTTGCCGATCATCTTTACTTTCTCCGGGAGGGCAAGCTCGTGGCCTCCGGCGCAGCGCAGGAAGTTTTCACAAAGCCCATCATCGAGGAAACGTTTTGCTGTCGCGTAAACGTGTACCGCGATCCGTGCAACAACTGTCCCTACGTCATCCCGGAGCGCGAAGCCTTTGCGCCGCCACATTCCCTGGTTATCGAAAAATAAAACAAGTCTATAAACTCTATTTAACTCCATATCCCCATGAGCACGATCATAGAAAGCAGATCATTCACCCTCAGCGAAGCCTGGAAAGGCGTTCAAAGCGCAAAGCCCGGCATTCGCATTCGCGAAGCGGCAAAAGAACTCGGTGTCAGCGAAGCCGAATTGCTGGCCACAAAATTACACGAGGGCGTGACACGCCTGCAGGGTCCCTGGCCCGAGCTGTTGACGCGTTTTAAAACCCTTGGCAAAGTGATGTCGCTCACGCGCAACAACGCCTGCATCCTGGAACATAAAGGTCCATTCCAGGCCGTGAACGTTATGGGCGATGGCACACGCGCCATGGCCACCGTGATCGGCCCCATTGAAACGCGGGTGTTTTTTGCAAACTGGCATTTTGCCTTTGCGGCGACGGAAGAAAAATCGGATCGTGTCCTGAAAAGCATCCAGATCTTTGATAAATCCGGCGAAGCCGTTACCAAGATCTATCTCCAGGAAAAAAGCGACGAGGCGGCCTATGAAAAATTAGTGGAGGAATTCCGGGCGGAAGATCAAAGCCGCGAGCTCGATGTAGAGCCTTATGCGGTCGACGTTCACAACGGTCCGGACGACGCCGACGCATTTTTGAAAGAGTGGAGCGAGTTGAAAGATACTCACGACTTCTTTGGTTTGCTGCGTCGTCACCAGGTGAGCCGCTATCGCGCCTTGGAGTTGGCCAGCGGACGATTCACGTTCCAGGTGAACGCCAAGGTGACTCCGAAGCAAATTCTGGACAACGCCTCCATCGTCAAGCTTCCCATCATGATCTTCGCCGGCAACCGCGGCAACCTGCAAATCCATCAAGGTAAAGTAAGAACCATCCGCCTGCTCGACCGCGGGCACACCGGCGCGGAGCAATGGCTCAACGTGCTCGATCCCGACTTCAACATGCACATGCGCATGGACCTGGTGCACACCGCCTGGGTGGTTCGCAAACCCACGACCGAAGGCGACGTGACCTCCGTCGAGCTCTTCGACAAAGAAAAAAATCTCATCGCTCAATTCTTTGGTTTGCGCAAACCGGGCATTCCGGAAAAGTCAGAGTGGAGAACGCTTGTCAACGAACTACCGGCCTTGTAATGTCATGATGACCTTTCCTACACCCCCAACATTTTTGCGCTCTGTTTTTCAAAAACGGGTCCCGGTTGTTTGTGGTCTGGTGCTCACGGCCTTGTTGGGAAAAACAGAGGTGCTGGCACAAGACTCGCTCGCCTCACGCCAGCTCGATGCCGTGGTGGTGACGGCCACCCGCAGCGAGCGCGCGTTGTCGGACCTTCCGGTGCCGGTGACCGTGATCCCCCAGCAGCAGATCAAGAACATGGGGTCGCTCAGGCTCAACGACGTGCTGGCCGAACAAACCGGGCTTGCTATTGTGAGCGATCACGGTACCGGCATACAGATGCAAGGGTTCGCGCCGGAGTATACGCTCATCCTCATTGATGGAGAACCGTTGATCGGGCGCACGTCCGGAACGCTGGAGTTGAATCGCATCGCTGTGGGCAATATCCGCCAGGTGGAGATCATGAAAGGTCCCAGCTCAAGTCTGTACGGCTCAGAAGCGTTGGCCGGTGTAATCAACATCATCACCGACCGTCCATCCGGAACCAACGGAACGTTCTCGGCCCGCTATGGCAGCAACCAAACGGCCGACTTTTCGGGATCGCTGAATTATCAAACCAAAAAACTGGGCTTGTATGGCTTTGCTAACCGTTACAGCACGGACGGCTACGATCTGTCGCCGGAAACGCAAGGCAAAACGGTAAGCCCGTTCATCAACTACACGTATCAGCTGCGCGCCGGCTATGAATTTTCGAAGCGGGTTCGGTTGTCGCTTTCGGGCCGTTATTTTACGGAAGCGCAGACGAGCATCACCGATATCGGCACCACCGGAACGCCCGTGTTGCTGGACGGCAAAGGCAATGTCAAGGATTGGAACCTGAACCCCGTGGTGTATGTCAACGTCTCCGACAAGTTCAAGACCACGCTTCGTTTCTACAACTCAAAGTATAGCACCACGTCAACGCTGAACTACCAATCTGACGGTGTGGTGTATGACGACACGTTCTTTGATCAAACGTTTACCCGTCCGGAAGTGCAGGGCGAGTATTTCTTCAATTCAAAAAACGTGGTGACACTAGGCGTTGGGCGCATTTGGGAAAGTGTCGAGGCGACGCGGTATGATGCTAAAATGAAGTATCAGACCGATTACGCGTATGCACAATACGAATGGCAACCCCTTACCAAGCTAAACTTACTGATCGGCGGGCGGTTCGATCATCACAGCGCCTATGGATCACAGTTTAGCCCGAAGCTGTCGGCGCAGTATGAGGTGAATCGCTGGCTTGGCGTGCGTGGATCGT
The DNA here is from genome assembly GCA_036525235.1 of Chryseolinea sp. Classification (GTDB taxonomy): domain Bacteria; phylum Bacteroidota; class Bacteroidia; order Cytophagales; family Cyclobacteriaceae; genus Chryseolinea. The sequence continues at coordinate 154,574 of DATDAV010000151.1, forward strand.
TTGGGATGGGCTTTAAGGCGCCGGACTTCCGCCAGCTTTACCTGAACTTTACCAACTCCACGGTGGGCTACACGGTGCTCGGGTCGCAGGAACTTGTGGCCGGCATTGCCCAACTCCAGGCGCAGGGACAGATCGACCAGATGCTGGCCGACCCCGCTTCCTTTGGCGAGATCAAAGCGGAATCGTCGCGCGCTTATAATCTTGGGTTCAAATTGCAGCCTTACAAAAAGACCTCGGTGTCCATAAACGCTTTCCGGAACGACATCAAGGACATTATCGATACCAAGCCCGTAGCACGCAAAATCAACGGCCAATTTGTATACAGCTATTACAACCTGGCCAAAGTGTATACGCAAGGGCTCGAACTGGACGCCGTCCACACCCTGACGGAGGCCATGACTTTGTCGCTGGGGTATCAATACCTGGTGGCAAAAGACAAGTCGGTGGTCGATGAACTGAAAGCCGGCAATGTCTATGCGCGCGATCCGGAGACCAACATCACGCGCCGCGTAAAGCCGAGTGAGTATGGCGGTCTTTTCAATCGCTCGCGTCACATGGTGAACGCCAAGGCATTTTACAATCACAGCGCGACCGGTTGGAGCGCCACGCTCCGGGCCATCTATCGCGGCCGCTACGGGTTTGCGGACATGAACAACAACACCATCCTCGACGACGACAGCGAATATGTGAAAGGCTACGTGACACTGAATATCTCTGTGGCAAAGACCTTTCGCAAATCCCTGCGCTTGCAGGCGGGATGTGACAACCTGTTCAACTACACCGACCCGCAATACATTCCTTCCGTGCCCGGAAGACTTTTGTGGGCCAGCGTCGCTTATACGTTTTCGGCAAAAGACAAATCAACGAATAAATAAAATTCTAAACCTTTAATAACCTCCATACAAATGAATTACAGAACAAAACTCAATGTCGCATTACTTTTCTTTGCTTCCCTCACCATCAGCGCGTGCAACGACGACGATGACAAAGCACCTGTGAAACTCACGGCTACCGAAGTGAAAGATCTCAATTCAGAGAGCGCTACAAAATTTACGCTCTTCAATTTCAAAAACAACGCCGTGGTAGCGAACACCGATAGTGTTTCCACGAAATGGGATATCGGCTTTCGTGGCACCACCCTCATTCTTAACGGCGGCATCAGCGGCCCCGGTCAGGCACAGGGACAAATTGTGAGCGGCATCTTCGACGAACTCACGGAGGCACCCGAGAGCGGTTTTGCTTCCGATGCTGCGGCCGGAAAAGCCATCACCGGCAGCAACGGTTGGTATACCTACACCGGCACCACCAGCGTACCCAATCACGCTATTCTCCCAATCGCCGGCAAGATCATCGTCGTGAAGACGGCCGATGGAAAATATGCCAAGCTGGAGATCATCAGCTACTACAAAGGCAATCCTTCCACCACCACCGCCGAATTTGCCGACCTGGCCACCCGTCCTTTGGGCCGCTACTTTACGTTCCGTTTTATTTATCAGCCCGACGGCACGCGCAATTTCGAGATGACCACTGAATAGTTATTGAGCACAAAAGATCCTCTCTATTTTTTAAACCTCCTTCCTATGCATAGCGAATCAGACCGTGAGATCCTTGCCGAATCCGCCAATGGCTTTGTGAGCCGTTGTCCGTGTTGTCTTGAATACAATGTGGCCTACAAAACTGTATTGCTTGTGTTCGATGAAGATGCCATGCTTCGTTTCTTCGAGTGGGTGCTCTCCTACCGGCATTCCCTTGAAAATTACCATGCCCTTCCGCATGGACGGCATCACATTTACTCCAGTCCGCACAGCAACCTTTTCCTGGTGTATAGCGACCAGGAATTGGATGAGCTTTCGGTCATGTTTGCCGAAGTCCAAATCATATTAGAAGTACGGAAACTCGTAGGGCGATAATTTGTCAGAAGCATTTTGTTCTGAGGTCCGGAAATTTGTCAGGCAAGAATCGGTAAGCGATCATATGCTGTCATTTTGGCTTTCCCGGGATTCAATAAGCAGCCAAATCTACCTTTAGCTTGTACTGGACTTTTTTTTGAGGGAAGACCATAAATTTCTTCCTATGGATGCTTTTTCACAAACGATTATCTCGGCGGTGAACATCGCCAAGAATGCCGTGGTCAAAATCGATGTCTTCAAAACCGTTCAGGGCAAGCTCAGGCCCGCAGGCTCCGGTTCCGGATTTATCTTTTCGTCGGATGGGTTCGTCTTTACAAACCACCATGTTGTGCAGGGTGCGGAGAAGATCATGGTGTCGCTTCTCAATGAAAACGAGATCGAAGCCACGGTCATCGGCCAAGACCCCGATACCGACCTGGGCATTCTAAAAATATACAGCGACGGCTATTCCGTAGCGGCCCTTGGCGATGCACAGCAACTGCAGATCGGGCAACTGGTCATCGCGATCGGCAACCCGTATGGCTATCAGCACACCGTCACCACGGGAGTGGTGGGCGCGTTGGGGCGAACGTTGCGCTCTCAATCGGGTATGCTGGTCGACAATGTGATCCAATCGGATGCTGCGCTCAATCCGGGTAACTCCGGCGGCCCGCTCATCAACACCGACGGCGAGGTGGTGGGTGTGAACACGGCCATCATCACCGGAGCTCAGGGGTTGAGTTTCTCTGTCGATATTAACACGGCAAAGGAAGTAGCCAGCCAGATTATCAAGAACGGCAAAGTCTTTAAGGCATATCTCGGTTTTATGTTGCAAGAAGTGAACATCACACCGAAAGTGCTGCGTCATTTTCATTTGCCCAATCACAAAGGACTGTTCGTGGTGGGCATCGAACCCAACTCTCCCGCGGCTTTGTCGCAGGTAAAAGAGGGTGACATCATCACCTCGTTCAACGGCAAGCCGATGAATTCTTTGCAAGAGCTTTTTAAGGAGCTTACAAAAAAGGATATTTTAAACATGGTCGATATCTCTGTGGTTCGCCACACGGAGTTGCTCAACTTTGGAATCTTTCCTGTTCAAAAGGCAGCATAAGCGATTGCCAAAACGATCCCGCGAAATGGCGCCCTCGCGGCCACCCATTCCGTGGGATTGTTCTTTTCTGCTGGGAGAAGCCGGTGAAATTTCCTACCTTTCATAAGATCAAGCACCGCTCCTATGATTTACTATAAGCTGATTTTCGGGATCATTTTCTTTTGCACCTTCACGCTGCTGCTGATTCGCACGTGGAAAAAATCACACTATCGCTTTTCATATCTCGTGGGCCGGTTGGAAATTTTGGTGGGCATCGCCGCCGGGCTGTTTCTGATCATCACCGCATTCAAGGGCTAAGACAACAGCAACGATCGTATGTGGACGTGTCCCCTTTGCCAGCAAACTTTTGTAAACACCAACCAAACCCATTCCTGCGGCGACAAGGTGCTGGCCGATTTCCTGCACAACAAGTCCGAGCACACGCTGGCGTTGTTCCGGCACTTCGTGGAGCAATATCAAAAGATTGGCCCCGTCACGCTGCATCCCGCCAAATCCATGATCGGTCTGGCTGCGAAAACGAGGATCGCCTACGTCATTCGCCTGGGTCGTGATTTTGTGGATGTTGTCTTCCCGTTTGATAAGCCCCACGAAGAGAATCTGTGTTTTCAGAAAATAGCCCAGGTTCCAGGCACCTCGCAATACAACCACCACTTGCGTCTTTCCAGCAAGGAGGACATCAACGCCGAAGTAAAGAAGTTCATGAAGATGGCTTATACGGCTGGAAAGTAGGCAACCAATTGCCTGACCGGGCTTTATCCCGCTGTGGAAAAAAATGCTCGTCTATACACGCTTGTAGAAATCATACACTGATTTATTCCACGCAAACCGCGATTTCAGCCCTCCCAGCGATGCCTTGCTCATGGTATGCCTTTTGGATATGCCTAGACAGAAACTAACTTAAAACAACTTATGAAAAAGGTATCAATCCTATTGTGCTTGCTTTGCATCACATTTATGGCAGCCATGGCACAAGAACCCGCCATTATGTTTAGCAACAAGCCCGGATGGCACAAGATCGGGGAAGTGAAGGCCGACTTTAAAATGGAAAACGAATCCATCGCTGTGATGGGTAAAGACAAATTCAAATCCATTCTCCTCAAAGTGACCGACGCGCCCATCAACATCGCCAATGTAGAAGTCATCTATGAATCGGGTGAAAAGGAAAATTTCGACGTGAAGAACGAGATGAAAGCCAACTCCGAAACACGCGTCATCGACCTGAAGAGCCCCAACCAGGAGATCAAAAAAGTGGTCTTCACATACAAGACCCTGCCGAACAGCCAGGCCGATAAGGCCCATGTAGAACTGTACGGTCTGAAATAATCTCTTGTCCGTTTTCGTGCAAAGAGGACGCGCTGCAAAGCCGTCCTCTTTTTTATGGCTGCGAATTTAATCAACTTGCGATAAATAAACCCGTCATGTCTCAAGTCACTGCCGGAATGCTCATGTGCCGGAACGCCTCGAGCGCGCTTGAATTTTTTCTCGTTCACCCGGGCGGGCCATTCTTTGCGCGCAAAAACGAAGGTGCCTGGAGCATTCCCAAAGGCATGCCCGACGAAGCCGAAGACCTGCTCCTCGCCGCCCAACGCGAATTTCTCGAAGAGACTGGCATCACGCCAACCCCGCCCTTTCACTCGTTGAAATCCACAAAATTGAAAAGCGGCAAGATCATGCACGTCTGGTTGTTTGCCGGCGAGTGGGACCCGGCCAGCGGCATTGTTTCCAACACATTCTCCCTGGAATGGCCACCGCGATCGGGGAAATACAAAGACGTTCCGGAGGTGGATAGGGCTGAATGGATGCCGTATGAAAAAGCGAAGGCGATGATCAATTCACACCAGGCGATTTTTTTGGATAGGGCTTGTGAAATTTACCCCCCCTAGCCCCCCCTAGACTCCCATAGCCCCCTTAGCCCTCTCAAAATCCTTCGGATGGCAATGGAACATTTCGTTGAACGATTTGTAAAAATAAGAGCGGCTGTTGAAGCCGGTTTCGTAGATCACTTCGGAAACACTCAGGCTGGAGTTTCGAAGCAGGTCGGCAGCTTTTTTCAAGCGGAACTGTTTTATTAAGCCGTGCGGTGTCATGCCAGTGATGGTCTTTACTTTTTTATACAGCGAAGCTTTGCTCATGCTGACGTATTCGGCGATGGTGTCGGCGTTGAATTCGGGTTCGCTCAGGTGAAGCTGAATGCATTGGGTTATTTTGGAAAAGAAGTCGTCGTCCTTTTCTCCGATGCCTGTGGAAAGGTGGGTGAGCTCGAGGTCGTCGAAGTTTTTAAATTTCTTCCGGATCAGCTCCATGCGCTCGATGAGCTTCTCGATCCGGATAAAAAGATGTTCGGGGTGAAAGGGCTTGGGAATGTAAGAATCTGCACCGACCTGGAGTCCTTCGATCCTGTTTTCGATTTCTCCTTTCGCCGTCAGCAGGATCACGGGAATGTGGCTGCTCTGAATGTCTTCTTTTATTTTTTTACACAACGTCAGACCATCCATGTCGGGCATGATGACGTCGCTGATCACCAGGTCGATTCGTTCTTCCTCCAGGATCTCCAGGGCCTTCTTGCCATTCCGGGCTTTATAGATCCTGTATTTATCGGAGAGGATGTTCTCTAATAAAGAAATGATATTAGCATTGTCATCCACCACCAGCAGCGAGTAAGGGTGTGGCCCTGCAGCAGCGTTCAAGGCTTTCTCAGGTTGCTCCGTCAGGTAGTGATTGGTATCAAATTCCAGCGACACTTTTTCCAACAGGTTTGAAGAAGGAAGGATCATGGCATTTTCTTCCGGGAGATCGAGGTAGTATTCGCGGGAGACCGGGATCAACACGGTGAAGGTGCTGCCTTTTCCGACCTTGCTATCCACTTGGATTGTTCCACGGTGTATCTGTACCATGCTTTTGGTAAGCGAAAGCCCGATGCCTGTACTTTTAGCAAAACCGTTTGGATCGAGTATTTCGGCCGGATTGTGATAGAAGCTCTCGAAGATCTTGTTCCGGTTCTCCTCGGCAATGCCGACGCCTTCATCGCGGATGGTAAAAAGCGCTTTGCCTTGCCATTCTTTCAGCGACACACTGATCATCCCTCCTTTCGTGTTGTACTTGATGCCGTTGGAGATCAGGTTGATCAGGATCTTCTCCATTTTTTTATAGTCGACGAGCGCCGGCAATGATTCCGGTTCAGGATAAAATTCCAAGTGTACTTCAAACTCCGTCGCGTGCTGCTGAAAGGACTCTACGATTTCTTGTGTAAAAGGCACGAGGTCGATCGTGGAAAGGGTTAGCGTGTCCTTGCCGCTTTCTATTTTACGAAACTGGATCAGCTCGTCAATTAATTTTTGAAGCCGGAGGGAGTTGCTGTAAACCGTCTTCAGCTGTTGCTGCTCGCCGGCATCCTTGTTTTTATGAAGCAGGGAAGCCACCGGGCCAAGGATCAACGTTAAGGGTGTGCGAAACTCGTGCGCAACGTTGGTAAAAAACTGAAGCTTGTAGTCGTTCAACTCTTTTAACTGCACCGCCTTAAATTTTTCGATGGTCAGCGCCTTTTTCGCACGGGCTCTTCGCCGGATAAACAGTATGATGCCGACCTGAAGCGCAATGGCCAAAAAGATGTAGAATCCATACGCCCAATACGTCTTCCAGAACGGCGGGGTCACGATGATGTTGATGGTCTTGGCCAGCGGAGCCCAATCGCCGTTTTCATTTGTATAATTGATGCTCAGTTTGTATTGACCTGGCGGAATGTTGGTCAGCGTCACTGCTTGCTGCTGACCGATGTAGTTCCAGTCTTTATCAAAGTTCTCCAGGAAATAGGCGTATTCGCTTTTCTGTTTATTCCAATAATCCAGCGTCGTGAAGAAGAAGCTGATAAAGTTCTGATCGTACTTCAGCGTTACGTTTTCCGTGCGGTCGATGTTCTGCGTGAGAATCTGACTGTCGTCTCCGGGCGTGATCATGGCATTTCGCACCTGGAATTCGGTAACGCTCAGCCGTGGAAAATAATTTTGTGTGTTGACCTTGGTTGGGTAGACAACATCCAATCCATCGATACCACCAAAAAAAAGTTTCTCGGAGGTCCTGGACCGGAAAGCCGCGCCATCGGTAAACTCGTTGTTCTGCAAGCCATCGTTCGTGTCAAAATTCTTGAACGTGTTTTTCGCAGCATCATACATGACCAGGCCATGGTTGGTTGAAAGCCAAATATTGCCTTTCGGATCTTCGAGGATGCCGTGAATGGTATTATTGGGGAGTCCTTCGTGCTGGGAAAAATGTTCAAGTCGATAGGGCCGGCTTTGAAGGAACAGCCGGTTCAGTCCACCACTGGTGCCGATCCACAATTGTTCTTGCTGGTCCAGGTAGAGGCATAGCACATCGTTATTGCTGAGTCTATTTTTGTCGCGGGGGTCTGCCTGGATGTGTTCTTCTATTTTCCGGGTCAACGCATTGTACCGGTAAACGCCTCCCCCACGCGTGCCAAACCACAGGGTGTTGGGTTTTTCTTCTACGATCGCGTAAACAATATTACTCTTGATCCCGGTTGACCGGCCCTTGTCGGGGTGCGAGAGTTGATCGTAGTCCTTCAGCCGATAGCCACGCGATGTTTTGATCACCTTCAGGTGAATGATACCATACCCGCTGGTCCCGAGCCAGATGTCGTTGAATGCATCCACACAGATGGCGTAGACCGAACTGAACGAAAGGTCATTTTCATTTTCAAAATCCTCCGGGAAGTGGAAAATTTTATGCGTGCCCGCTTCGATCATATCGATCCCTTCGCCGTCAAGACCCACCCAGATATTTCCTTCGTGGTCTTTATTGATGGCGAGCACCGCATTGTTGCTCAACCCATTGGCGGTGTTCACGATCTTTGTTTTCGTGTTGCCGGGATTGATAATGTTCAATCCGCCACCGCGTGTACCAATGTAAAGCGTTCCGGTATTATCCTCGTAGACCGAACGGATGATGCTATGCGAAAGCTGACCATTTTCCGGCTGGCCTTTCGGTATGGAGTAGAATGTTTTTGCGCGCGTCAGGAATTTATAAACACCATCGCCGTCGGTACCGACCCACACGATATCCTGCTTGGTTTCCGTGATGGTCAGGATCTTTATGTGTGCTTTTGAAAAGGCGGGGAAATAAGAATTCATAGATCGCACCGTGAGCCCTTCGGCAGCTTCTGTGATCTTGAAAATATCGCCGGCCTCGGTGCCCAGCCAGAGCGCGTTGTGGTCAAGGTTCTCCGATAATGAAGAGACGGTGACGGTGCCGAGGTCAATATGGTCCGGTCCTTTTTCGGCATCGGCCAGATCATATAAGAGAAGTTGTCCATCGGTAGTGGCGATGGCCAGCATATACCGTTTCCCGAGACGAAGGAATGTATGGAAGGCTATCGGCTTCCGGTTCCCAAGCTGTTTGCTGAACACCAGCCTGTTGTTGACGGTGCACACCAGCTTGCCATCGCTGCCCAGAAGATATAAGAGTCCTTCATGCTGCCCCAGGTTGATCACGGACGTGAGCCAGGAAGGATCGACGCCTTCAAAATTCACCGGAAGGAAAGTGTTCCTTTCGGCAGCATACCGGCTGATCCCTTTGCCGATCAGGCTGGTCCACACTGCGGAGTCTGCGCCGATGCAGGCTCTTATATTATATTCCAGGAATGGAATATCGTTCAGGCTGTCGAGATAGGTTTGAAAAGAATCCGTGGTGCGGTTGTACTTGTTGATGCCCTGGTGGGTGACGACCCACAGGTTTCCTTTGCCATCTTCCAGGAAGTTGCGGATAATGTTGTTGCTGATCGTTCCTTTCAGGAAGGGATCGGGCTTGTATACTTTAATAGAGCTGCCGTCGTAGCGGTTCAGTCCGTCCCAGGTGCCCAGCCATACATAGTCGTATTGATCCATGTAGACCGAGGTAATCGCGCTGTTAGACAGTTTTGCCCGTTTGTCGACATGCTGATAAGGCCAGGGTGAAGCGCTGTCGCCCTGGATGAGATTCGTTAGCGCCGTAAAGAGCAGAACACCAAACATGATACCTGGCCGTCCGCAGGGCCTAGACAAACCTAGAGATTCCAGCGGTAGCAAACTTCATTTATTTGTCCACCCGGGTGCATTTGTGTCCAGCCGGTTCTCATTTTCCCAGGTTTATAACCGGGAGAACTTAATAAAAAAGCTGGCGGACAGGTAAGGGGGCGATTTTGGCCACATTGTGCCATGCAATCGAATGCTATTTCGATTGCACCCCAAACCATGGAGAATGTACTTGTGACCGATATTGCCAAAAGATTCACACAAAATCCCCTCCTCAAACCGAAGGATCTGAGGCCCAGTCAGGAAGGGATGGTCATTGAATGTCTCCTCAATCCGGGGGTATTCCGGTTTGATAACATGACCTGGTTACTGCTTCGCGTGGCCGAGCGCCCCGTGCAGCAGGCCGATCACATCAGCATTCCTGTATATAATGAGGACGGAGAAATAGAGATCCTGCACTTTAAAAAGGACGACCCCGATCTGGATGGCTCGGATCCGCGGGTAGTACGCTACCTGGGAAAAGATTACCTCACTACCCTGTCGCACTTCCGTTTGGTTTGCAGCAGCGATGGAAAAGTATTTCACCAGCCGGAGAACTATAATCCCATTCTCGGGAAAGATAAGCTGGAAGCCTATGGCATCGAGGATTGCCGTGTAACGGAGATTGACGGTGTCTTTAACCTTACGTATACCATGGTGTCGGCGTTGGGCGTGGGCGTTGGGCTGATCCAGACGAAAGATTGGAAAACCTACGATCGCAAAGGCATGATCCTTCCTCCGCATAATAAAGACTGCGCCATTTTTGAAGAGAAGATCAATGGGAAGTACTATGCACTGCATCGCCCCAGCAGCCCGCAGTTGGGTGGAAATTTTATCTGGCTGTCGGAGTCACCCGACCTGATCCATTGGGGAAATCATAAATGTATTGCTACCACACGCAAAAATATGTGGGATAGCGCACGTGTTGGAGCCGGCGCGGCGCCCATCAAAACATCCGAAGGTTGGCTGGAGATTTATCATGGGGCAGATGCCAACCACCGGTATTGTCTCGGTGCTTTACTGCTCGACCTTAACAATCCTTCCAAAGTATTGGCCCGAAGTGAATTTCCATTGATGGAACCTACGGAGGGCTATGAACTCACCGGGTTCTTCGGCAACGTGATCTTCACCAACGGCCACCTTGTCAAAGATGATACGATCTACCTCTACTACGGCGCCAGTGATGAAGTGATCTGCGGTGCTCAGCTATCCATCAAGTCCATACTCCAAACGCTTTTAGCCAAATAAACGATGACCTTAACAGCCTTATTGAAAAAGCCGCAGGAAGAATATCAATATTTCCTGCACATGCCGAGAGAGATGCGTGTGCTGCTGGTGACCAACATGATTTATGCGTTTGTGCTTCCGGTCATTGAAATATTTGTGGGAGCCTACATTATGCGGAGCTCGAATGATCCAAAAATTGTGGCCGTGTATCAACTGACGGTATATACGGGCATTCCGATAACTTTTTTATTGAATGGTTTTTTACTCAGTCGCATAAAAATTTCGACGCTGTACAGTTTCGGTATGTTATTGAGCGGACTTTCCATGCTGGTCATGATGAGCCTCCAAAATCTTTCGGTTGCAGGTGTAGGAATTGCCGGCATACTGATGGGATGTTCTTTTGGTTTCTTCTGGTCCAACCGGGACCTGTTGGCCTTGAATACGACCAATGACTTCAACCGGAATTACTACTACGGGCTGGAGACTTTCTTCTATACGATCACCTTCATCTTAGTCCCTGTCGTCGTTGGTGCCTTTCTGTCTACGGCGGATTCGCGCGGTTGGTTTGGCGGAAATATGCACAGCGGCTATCAGTTGGTGACGATCGTTGTGTTCCTGCTCACGATACTTTCCAGTGTGGTGATCCATAAAGAAAAATTCAAAAATCCCGAAGAGAAAAAATTCTTGTACTTCAAATTCCACTCACTGTGGAAAAAAATGCTAGGGCTGGCCGGACTGAAAGGGTTGGCGCAAGGCTATCTCGTTACGGCACCTGCTATTCTGATCATGCGCATGGTGGGCAACGAAGGTTCCCTGGGATTGGTCCAGGGAGTCAGTGGCATCGTCACGGCCCTGATGCTATACCTGTTGGGTCGCACCACGAAGCCCGAACATCGCATTTACATTTTCTCCGCCGGACTGGCCATCTTTTTATTGGGCACGCTTGTCAATGGCATACTGTTCTCGGCGTTTGGTGTGATGGTGTTTGTCCTGTGCAAAGTGCTGTTCCAACCGCTGCACGACATTGCTTATTTCCCCATTCAGATGCAGGTGATCGATGTTGTTTCCAAGATTGAAAAACGGAACAAGTTCACCTACATCTTCAACCATGAGTTCGGGCTTTACATCGGCAGATTCCTGGGGCTGGGGCTTTTTATCGCCTTTGCCACCTACATCTCCGAAAGCTTTGCTCTAAAATATTCGCTGATCGTGATCGCCGTTGTTCAGCTGGCTTCCATACCGTTGGCGAGACATATTGTTAGGGAATCTTATAAACTGCAAAAATCATGATCTTATTTAAGAAGACACGGAATAGGAAGAGGATACTTGGCGCCGGGGTCGGGATGAGTAAAACATCATCCCCTGAAGCGCACAGGGCTCCTTCCCTGCTTCGCATATCGCACGTCTTACTTGTTTTTTTATTCATCGCTTCCTGTACTTCGAAGCCGGAAAAGGTACAACAAGTTGTCATCGACCGCATTGCCCTAATGCCGGATCAACCTTCACCTTATAAGATGACGGACTGGTATGAGAAAGCGCACCATTTTGACCAATATGTATTCAACCTCGACCTGAAAGGCCAATATCTCCCGTTCATCTGGATCGACAGTGCCAAGCGGAACATCCCGCAAAATACATTTGGCATGTTCACCGTCATCGGTGACTCCCGGCAAGGGCCCGCTGCAAACAAAGAATTTCACGAAGCCTTGTGCTCCATGGGTTCCGTATTGGGTGCCGGGTTGGTGGGGATCAACAAAACCAATCAGAATGGATTCAACTATGTGAAGATGACGCAGGGTTATTTCAATTCTACCAATGGCTGGAACATCATGATGAACAATACCAACCCCGCGGTGGCTTTGTTGGGCGGAGGATATGGTCGCGACTGGTGGTATGATGTGTTCCCGAATGTTTTGTACTACGGGGTGTGCGAACTGTTTCCGAACGTGCCACAAGCCGATAGTCTTCAGCACATCATCGCCGAACAATTTTTCAAGGCCGACTCGGTGCTGAATGGAAATTACGACTACTCCTACTTCGACTACCGCCAGATGAAAGGCGTATCCAACAACATTCCCCACCAACAGGACGTTGCCGCCGGACATGCTTACATATTACTCTGTGCTTATGAAAAATTCGGTGACGAGCGTTACCTGCGCGGCGCCAAGTCGGCGATGAACGCTTTTGTGAGCCAGAAGGAAAGCCGGTTCTATGAAGTGCTGATGCCATTTGGAGCCCTGGTGGCCGCAAGACTGAATGCGGAACACGGTACAGACTACCCCATCAAAAAGATCCTGGACTGGACCTTCGAAGGTTGCAAGGCGAAAGATGGCAGGACCGGCTGGGGCGTGATCGCCGAACGCTGGAACGACTACGATGTATACGGTCTGCAAGGCAGCATTACCGACGGTGGTGGCTATGCATTCCTGATGAACTCCTTTGATATGGCGTGGCCGTTGGTGCCCCTCGTAAAATACGACAGCCGCTACGCGGAAGCCATCGGCAAATGGATGCTGAATGTAAGCAACGCTGCCCGTTTGTTTTATCCATACGACATCGATGATCAGCACCAGTGGCTGCCCGAGAAAAAAGAGATCACCAAAAATGTCATCGCCTATGAAGGGCTCCGCAGAGAAGATTATATCTATAAGAAAGCATCCTTAAAGGGAATCAGCCCCGTTGCCATCGGCGATGGGCCGCAATGGGTGAAGGGGCAGCCGGAAACTTCCATGTTCAGCTTGTACAGCTCTGCCCAGGTCGGAATCTTTGGCGCCATCGTTAAAAAGACAAACGTTGAAAAAATACTACAGCTCAACTGTACCGCTACAGACTTCTACCAGAAAAACTCTTTACCGACTTTTTTATACTATAACCCGTACGATACAATGAAGTCGGTTTGCTTTTACAATAGCGGCAAGGAAAAAGTTGACCTCTACGACACCCTCACCCATGAGTATGTCAGCAAAGACGTAGCGGAAGAAACCTGCTTCGAGATCCCCTCCAAGACCGCGCGCCTCATCGTGGTAATGCCCTCCGGAAGTGAAATGAAGATCCAGGATGGAAAGTATACGATCGGCTCCAAGATAGTCGCCTATATCCCATCACTAGCCCAATAAAATTCAAGCCTATGAAAAAATATATACATCTCTTTTTATTTTCCCTGGCAACGATTGCTGCTGCTTCCGCACAGACGATCGTGACAGGGACGGTCAAGGGACAATCCCAGGAAGCGCTCCCCGGTGTGAATGTGGTAATTAAGAACACCACCTCAGGCACGATCACTGACCCCAACGGAGTTTTCAACATCCAGATCCCTGATGGTCTCAACGACGCCACCCTGATCTTCTCATTGATCGGATATATCAGCCAGGAAATACCGGTTGGTCAACAGAAAAGCATTTCAGTAATACTCGCAGAAGATTCAAAGCTCCTGACTGAAGTCGTTGTGACCGGCTATACGGCACAGGAAAAGCAAAAGATCACCGGCGCGGTCAACACCGTGAGCGCCGAGACGCTTAATAAAGTTCCGGTCGCTTCCATCGATCAGGCCTTGCAGGGACGCGCTCCGGGTGTAGTCGTTTCGCAAAACACGGGTGCTCCGGGCGAAGGGGTTTCCATCCGGATCCGGGGTGTCG
>DATDAV010000152.1:0-1107 GCA_036525235.1 Chryseolinea sp.
CATGATGGCCGCTGCCGCCGCCAACTTCCGCCTCTGGATCCGCCACGTTTTGGCGGCGCTTTTTCGCCTTTGCTTCCCAGCCCTCCCTTCCTCCCCGCAACCCTTCCTCCCGAAACTTGCTTTCGGTTTTTAAGGGCCGACTATTTAGGATTATGCTGATTTCAAACTAATATACTGTTCGGCATTAATAGCTCAACTTGACACGTGTTGCTAACGTGATACACTCAAACCATGTCACAAACCGCTGTCGTTCACGCTCGGATTGATCCCGAAACCAAAGCTGCTACCGAGAAGATCCTTGAGGCTCTCGGGATGACTCCGACAGAGGCAATTCGACTTTTTTATCGGCAGATTGCCATGAGAAAGGAGTTTCCGCTCGAACTCCACATTCCCAACAAATTGACCGCCTCGGTCCTCGCAAAAAGCAAAAAGAACGAAGATATCGAGACATTCAAGTCTTCGGATGAGCTTTACGCCTCTTGGGAAGCATGAAAGTTAGTCAAACTTCCCAATTTAAGAAGGACATAAAAAGGCAAAAGAAACGAGGCAAGGATCTCTCGAAGATTAAAAGCGTTATTGATCTGCTTATTTCTGGCCAATCGCTTCTTCCAAAGCATCGAGATCATCCACTAACTGGCAACTGGATTGGCCACAGGGATTGTCACGTTGAGCCAGATTGGATTTTGATTTATCGCCTTTTGGAAGATGAACTCCGACTGGAACGAACTGGCACCCATTCCGACCTTTTCTAAAGGTAAAAAAACCGAACAAGGCGCTTGAGCTAATGGCTACATTCGCTCGGTGGATTACGTTCCGACTTCCCACCTGCTTTCCACGTTTTCCCTTGAAGTGAGGCCCCGTTCGCCATAGCTCAGCTTGGACGTTAGGGAAACTCGGATTTAATCGGATGAAGGGAAAATATCCGCAGATTTCACCGGTTTTCGCAGATTTTTTGCGGCGAAGATCGAGGCTTTTTTAAAAATCTGCGGCCATCTGCGCATCTGTGGATTCAATCAACGTTTCCATGGCAAGGACGCAAGCGGGGAGCTCCCCTGCTTTCTTCAATGGAGCGGTTTCGATGAAGGTTGACGCAAAATGGAGGGCGCC
>DATDAV010000153.1:0-1192 GCA_036525235.1 Chryseolinea sp.
AGCAGCAGTAGGAACTTTTCCCTTCGACCTCCGACCATGAAACCGGAGTCCAACGCTCGGCAAGAGGTGTCTGCGCGTGGAAAGCGCAGGCGCCTCCCGGTCGCCTGGGTGCTCGTTGCCCCATTTCTCTTCTTTTACGTCGCATTCCTGATCTACCCGTCGATCCAGGTCGCATATCTAAGTTTCACAAACTCCGATATCACCGGCACAGGGACTTTTGTCGGTCTGCAAAACTATGCCGAGCTAATACATGACGCGGACTTCTGGGCGTCTTTGTGGCACACACTCTATTTCATTATCCTAACCGTCGTGCCGAACACAGCCGTAGGTTTTCTACTAGCGCTTCTTGTGATTCGTCTGAAGCGACTCCGGTTGCCGATCCTCTCCGCGTTCTTCCTGCCATTTGTGTTGCCTGTGAGTGTCGTGACAACCGGGGCACTTTGGCTAATGGACACGAACTTCGGAATCATCAACTATCTGGTCGGGAGCTCAATTTCATGGTTTCAGGACCCAAATTGGGCAATGCCCGCCGTCGCCGTAGTAACGATATGGTGGACCGTTGGGTTCAACATGCTTCTTTTTATCGCAGGGCTTCAAAACATTTCCCCTGAGGTCTATGAGGCCTCCTCGATAGATGGAGCGAATTCCTTCCAGCAATTCATTTACATCACTTGCCCACTGGTTTGGCCGGTGACGAGCCTGGTCCTCCTGCTGCAGCTTATTGCGCAGTTCAAGATCTTCGATCAAGTATACCTGCTGACGCAGGGTGGGCCTTACAATTCCACCATGGTCGTCCTGCTGTATATGTATCGCCAGGCATTTCAGCAGAATCGCGGCGGCTATGCCGCAGCTGTGGCGGTCGCTCTGGTGGTGATCATGCTGATCATCTCGGCGATTCAGTTCCGGGCAATGCAAGGAAGGCGCGCAAAATGAAAGAAAAGCGGTTTTCTTTTCTGCGTGTCGTTTGCACTGGCCTAACTGTGATCATGGCCCTGGCATGGCTCTTTCCACTTTATTGGATCGTCGCAACGTCTCTTACGGCCGAAACGGCGACCATTGCGCTTCCACCCACATTCATACCGATTCCACCGGATCTCGAGGCTTTCACTTACGTCATTCAGAATAGCCCAATTTTCCGTTGGTACTTCAACACGGTCGTGGTGGCGTTAGTTATCACAGCTATTTCAATTCT
>DATDAV010000154.1:0-1770 GCA_036525235.1 Chryseolinea sp.
CTCGGCGTGGAAATGGAACGGCAGATTACACCCCGTAATCGCATTGATCAAAAAGGATTTCCCCGGGTGTTGGAGAAATATTTCCTGTGGTTTGCTGGTGGACTTCGCTTTCATACGCACTTAACCCATTCGATTTTACAACGATTGCGCTGCAAAAGAAAGCCATTCATATAAAAATCGCAAGAATTGGCTAAAATAGCGGAGGAGTGTGAAAAAATGGCACAATACAAACTAGCTGGTAACGCCTACCTTGAATTGGCGTGAACGTGAAGAATCATAAGCCCCTGCTGAAACTACGCTATGCAAAAAATTTCTGAGAATGACATTTCAAGGTACGAAGAACGAATTCGCAACATACTTTCCACCAAGAAGGCAACCCTGGGATTCGATGGTTTTATAGACTCCATTGTTAAAGTTATCCGTCAAAAGAGTTCGCCATCGGACACTTATTTTGAATCCAGTGGCGATTTCGCACAGTATATCCTGGAGAAAAAAAACAAAAATTTCTCCATCGAACTAAAGGAGCAGACCTTGAAGCTCGGCGGCAACATGCCCATCATGGCCAATGCACTGGCCCGGCTGGGACCGCAATTGTCTTGTATCGGGGCCTTGGGTATGCCCAAGATTCATCCCGCATTTCACAAGCTGCCTCAGAACTGCACGCTCTACAGCATTGCGGAGCCGGGGATCAGCACCGCACTGGAATTCCTGGACAACAAGATCATGATGGCCGACATGAAGGAAGTGGACAGTGTGGACTGGAACTTGCTCAAAGAAATCATCGGCACAAAAGAACTGATCGAGCTTTTTTCGCACCGCGATCTTTTCTGTTTGCTCAACTGGAGTGAACTCGTGTTTTCGACCAGCATCTGGAAAGGGCTGCTGGAAGATGTCTTGCCTTTTGCGGAAACGACCACCCCTCCTATTGGTTTCTTCGATCTCTCGGATTGTTCGCGAAGAGAGGATGAAGATATTGCGGAGGCCCTTAAACTGCTCAAAGCTTTTTCAAAATATTGGCGCGTCACCCTGGGCCTCAATCTGAACGAGGCTGATAAAGTTTACGATGTGCTGTTCAAGAACCGCAACCAGGCATTGGACGTTTGGGAGAAAGGCCAACATATTTACGAATCATTGGGCATCCAAAACCTGGTGATCCACTGCGCTTCAAAAGCCGTCGCGTGGGACGACCATGGAAGACATTCATCGTCAAACCCCTTGATCAGCACACCCAAGGTGCTGACGGGCGCAGGCGACAATTTCAATGCCGGCTATTGTCTGGGATTGTTACTTGGTTTGGGAGGGACGGATAGTTTGGAATTGGCGCACACCGTCTCCAAATATTATCTCCTGCATGGAGAAAGCCCAACGCTTCAACAATTGAGTACCCTATTGAACAGGCCACTTTTGGTGGGAGAAATTCACTAGAAAAAAAATAACCCGGATCGATGTTCCGGGTTATTTTTTTGATCCGTGGTATTTTGCTTAAGGAACTTCAATAATGCTGGTGGCTTCAACACCTTCGCGCAAACGCTCGACGTACCACTCCACAAATTTTGCTACTTCCAGTTCCACCGGTGCATAGGGACCGGGCTGATATCTGCTGGACTCGATGCCATTGAAATTATTTTCGCAAAGTTTCCAATCTTGTTCACCGGTGATCTTCCAGAATTCGGTCAATCGTTCGATGTTGTAATCTTTTCCTTCTTCTGCCTTTCCATCGACCAGCCAGGTGAGATCGATGCGGCATTGCGAAGCGCTCTCGGCGGTGAT
>DATDAV010000155.1:0-46580 GCA_036525235.1 Chryseolinea sp.
AAGAGGACGTGTTAAAAATTACTTTTGATGAAGGTGGTGAAATGAGGTCGATCACCAACTCCGGGTGGGACTACGAGAGAGTTAATTACACTATTGAAAGCCTTAATTTGAATTTTAAGCTACTGAAGGAAAAAAGAAAAGATGTTTGGGCTAAATGCTCTACTCTCTTAAAAGAAACTCAAAATCTAATGGCACAAAATGATATAGCGCCTAGCGTAGCTAGGAAGGGGCAGATAAAAGAGAAGATACGGCAACTGAAGGAGCTAGTTCAGAGTTCATCTGAATTTTCAGCAACAGCTAAGGCATGTCTCCTAAGTTCTGGGTTGTTTTGGGCGTCAAAAATTGCAGCGTAATATGTCAAATACTATAGTTCAAAAGATTTGGAATTTCTGCAATACCCTTCGTGATGATGGTGTGAGTTATGGAGATTACCTGGAGCAGCTAACGTATTTGTTGTTTCTGAAAATGGCAGACGAGTATTCCTGCTCTCCTCACAATAGGAAGGATATTAAAATACCTAAAGGTTGTGATTGGAAAGCATTAAAAAAAGAAAGTGGCGCAGCCCTTGAGACTAAATACAACAAAGCGCTAGTAATGCTTTCAAAGGAGAAGGGAATTCTGGGTCAGATTTTTGTTAAAAGTCAGAATAAGATTCAAGATCCGGCCAAGCTGTTCAAGCTAATCCAAATGATTGGCGAGGAGAACTGGGTTGGTATGGGTGTAAAAGACAAAGGTGATATTTACGAAGGCTTGCTAAAGAAAAATGCAGAAGATACCAAGAGTGGAGCCGGTCAATACTTTACACCTCGAGAATTAATACAAGCAATGGTCGCTTGTATAAGACCAGAACCCAAAAAAACCATCGCTGACCCAGCTTGTGGTACAGGTGGTTTCTTCCTCGGAGCATATGATTTCCTAGTTAACCAAGATTTGGACAAGGGGCAGAGAGAGTTCTTAAAATCGAAAACGTTCTATGGCAACGAGATTGTCGCCAATACGCGAAGGCTTTGCCTGATGAACCTTTTCTTGCATGGTATTGGTGATATCACTTCTACCAGTCTTATTTCGTCTGAAGATGCTTTGCTCTCTACCCCAAAGACCACCTTTGATTATGTGTTGGCAAATCCACCCTTCGGCAAGAAGAGCAGCATGACGATCACCAACGAGGAGACAGGTGAGGAAGAAAAAGACGACTTGATTTATAATCGACAAGATTTTGTGGTAACGACAACCAACAAGCAGCTTAACTTCCTACAGCATATAATGAGTATGCTAAAGTCCACAGGCAAGGCGGCAGTAGTATTGCCAGATAATGTTCTGTTTGAAGGCGGGGTTGGAGAGACGGTGAGAAAGTCTTTATTAGAGAAAACGGACTTGCATACAATACTCCGTTTGCCGACTGGTATATTCTATGCACAAGGGGTAAAAGCAAACGTTCTCTTTTTTGACGGCAACCCCAATACCAAGAATGTTGGTACAAAAGACGTGTGGGTTTACGACTACCAAACCAACATTCACCATACGTTGAAAAAGAACTCATTAAAGTTCGAAGACCTCGAAGACTTTATTAAATGCTATAATCCATTAAACCGTAAAAAGCGTAAGGAAACGTGGAGTGGAACTAGTCCCAAGGGTCGCTGGAGAAAATTTGGCTATGATGAAATAATAGCGCGTGATAAGACATCGTTAGACATTACTTGGCTAAAGAACGATTCATTAGCCGACTTAGATAATCTTCCCGACCCGGATATATTGGCAAATGAGATAATTGAGAATTTGGAGGCAGGGTTGGACAGTTTCAGAACGATAGTGGCAGCATTGAATAAGAAAAGCTAGTTCGTGTATGAAAGCTCTTGGAAAAACAATTCGCCTATTCTTAGTAGAAGGAACTACGAACGGCCTCATCACTGCTGAATTATCTAATTGGACACAATTTGAATCAGACAAATAATCTCCAAAATGAAATTATATAGCTACTGCATTCCTATTGATGATGGTGCCGCCCCAAATCCGTACTGGGGTGTTTGCACGTTAACTATTTGCAAACCAGTAATTAGAAGAGTTGCAGAAAAAGGTGATTGGATTATCGGGGTAGGATCGAAAAATGTTGGAGGCAAAAATTTTTCGGACAAGTTGGTTTATGCGATGAAGGTTACCGACAAGATGAGTCTTCGGAAATATGATAAATATTGCAAATCAATTCTACCAAATAAAATTCCCGATATTAACAATGAAGATTACAGAAGGAGAGTTGGGGATTGTATCTATGATTATACCGATGGATATGACCATACTTTGCGGCCTAGCGTTCATGGTAAAGGTAATGTTGAAAGAGATTTGCGCGGAATAAACGCTTTGTTATCTGAGGAGTTTTATTATTTCGGGGACCATGCTGAAGATATACCTAAAGAGTTTTCCATCCTCGTCCGTCAAGGTCAAGGGCATCAATCAACGCGAAATCAGTTCATCAAGGATGAGTTCGTTCTATGGATTGCTTCTTCTTTCGAGAAAAATAAGATCTATGGCAATCCACAAGTAAGAGTTGAATTTAAGGAAGATGCGGAAGGCAACACATGCGCGTCTGTACGTCGTGAATCTGCAGATGAAGATGAAGCTGCTGATTACGAAGAAGAAAAGCTACACAGATAAACATTAGCGAAGACTCATCCACTTGAATCTTGAAGTTTGGCGTGTCAAAGAACCGCTCCTTGAAGTCCTCAAACCGAAAGAAGGCCATCAGGTCCCGGATGATATTATCGGCCTTCCTGAGCTTGGCATTCAAATGCACCCAGATATCCTTGTAAGGCGCCCGGGTGGCGTTGGCCAGGAGGTCCGAGTACTTCTCCTTGGTGAAGTTGTAACCAATGGACCATTTTCGGTTATCATCCTTACCCCAGCCGATTTTCAATTTTAGTGGATGAGACCCATCCTTGAGGATGGTACGGTTGTCCAATACCAGGGAAGCGGTGGGTTTACTATCGTGCGTTCTAGTCATCATCTGCCGTAATATTTATACGGTAAAATTTGCCCCGGATTTGCACCGGGACAATGAAATATTTAAAACTTTGTTCTGAATTTGCCCGCACTTGCCCCGCCGGGGGATGAACTTTACAGAAGAAAAGGGAATCAAAAGGCGTAAAAATCCTCGAAATTGGCTGAATTTCGATGTTTTTGGGAAACAAAGTGAAACAAGCCAAAGTGGCGGAATTGGTAGACGCGCACGACTCAAAATCAGAACTCAATATCCATGTGCAGGGAGTCTTTCAGATATAGGGAAATATAAGGGCCGCTATTGCTCCTTATTTATGCTATCAACCATCGCTAACAAGAGGTTTCTAACACTTCTTCGGGTCCCCTCTTCTATACTATAGAAACGAACTCTAAATCCCTCGTAAGAAATATTCTCTAACTTCTTCGTTTGAAAATATTTCACGAAGAATCTGAATAACTCCGACATATTTTGATTACGTACAAGCTTAATGTCCAAAAACACCTTTAAAAGACATGCAAGCTGCGCAGCGGAAATCTCCGTCTTTATCTTAAAATCATTTCTGATTAAATCACCATTCTTCGCGGTCACTTCACTGCTGTGCCTGGCCTTTTCTAAATAGATAACCTCTTCGTTCAACCAATCAACCAGTTGCTCTTTAAGGCTATTGAAGTGCCTGCTATACGCGAAATCAGGTCTTATCTGTGTCTGATTAATGTTCTTCAAGATGAAGGCCACCTTGTCCAATTGTTCACTTGCAGAATCAGCTTTAGCCATGACAGACTTAATGAAGTTTGTGTAGTACTGAAAATACATCAATGTGTTAAAATTCAAATACAGAAAGGAAGAGCGAATATTTTCGCTTACTCCTTCCTTGCCTGATTTTACAACAAGGGACAATTCTTTACAAATCCCCCGAGTGTATATGATCCGACGATAGGTAATGTTGCCGGAAGGCACGCGCTCAACAAACCGTCTGACGGGGTGAAGTACTAGGTCTATCAACCGTTGTTCGACCTCAAGGGCTTTAAAGCGTTCCTGAAGCTCGCCAAGGTCTTGAATGATCTCTGCGCCGGCCAGAATAATATAGGATTCCGGCGCCTTCGTATCCTGATCAAAATAGCGGGTAAAGTGCCTTTCTATGAACTCAAGCAATTGTTCAATTGCATTCGTCGCAAGACCAATCAATTCATTCTCTTTAAAACTGAATACATTTCCCTGAATTGTTTTTCTTCGGATAGAAAGCTGATCCATCAAGCGGATAAGCTCTTGTTGATGCAGCTGAATATAACGCTGCAACGGCCTCTCGTCCTGAAATAGGTAAATCTCTTGAATGAATTGTTTCTTTATTCGTTCGATTTCTTCGAAGATATAATGACGGAAGCCATCAATTTCAAGGGACAACGGCACGCCCTCTGAAGATGATTTCAGAAAATCGCTTATTGCCTTTTGAAGCCCTTCTAACTGAAACGCTAAATTTCCGTGCATGTACTTTCAATAAAGTCCATCCTGACGACTAGTAGAGTACACTGAATTGACCTGAATAGGGGGTTGTTTGTGAACAGTTCTGAAGAGATAACTGGTAAGAATATGTTCCCGTAGGGACAATGCTTCCTGTTCCATTTACACGTGCATTCCAAATGATGTCTCCGCCAATTATCCCATACTGTGTGGCACTAACCGTACCGCTCGCATTGAAAACCTGAACACTGCTGGAGTTTGTAATTATCAGGGAATATGAATATGCATTAATGGGGCTGTATGTTTTTCCGGAATCAGTAATGACCCAATTGTCATTAAAGCCATCCCCATTAGGTGTAATGAGGTTAGGAATGAAAATATTAAAACTTCCGGTTAATAGTCTGTAAACTGTTACCGTATTTGCCGTCGTTTGATTTAAAGTGTTATCATGTACAGAAACGTTCACGTCGGCATTTTGACCTAAAGAAAGGCTCACAACACTAACATTGTTTGTAGTTGGCCAGGACATTGCCGGCGAAACGATGGACCAGGTGTATGTGTAGGAACCAGAACCTCCCGTAACGCTCGCTGTTAATGTCCTGGAGCAAGAATTAGCGCCGGTATTGGTCTGGCTTATGGTGACTGATAAGCAGTAGATGTCGAAGGACATCAAAACAAGGAAGACAATGACTGTGATATTTTTCATATAAACGGGGTTAGTGTTTCAAATCCTTAATTGGACGCCAGTCTTCAGTCGATAAACCGAATAGTTCTCTCTCATGGCATTTTCATTGATGGTACCGAAGGTAAAGCCATAGCTAGGCTCCAGGAACATCCCAATATTCCGCGTTAGCCAAAGGTGAAGCGGCATGGCAAACGAAAAGCTGAACAACCGTGTCCTGTTCGTTTCAAGAAAATACACGGTCTCTACAGCGTCTTTATTTAAATAAGAGGTCCTTTCACTTTTATCAATCAGAAATGAGGGGAGGACTGAACCGTTGAACCACAAAGAAACTTTCTTCGCTTCCAGCATTTTATATCCAACAACAATCGGGACCTCCAGGTAACGAAGGTCAACGGCGGTCTTGTCCGGGATAGGGAATGGATCGTTCTTGTCTACAACCTCATAGTTATAATCAAGGTAAAAATCCTTTGAGACATCCGTGAGCCCCACTGAAATCAACAGCTTGGAAGAAATTACACTATAGACACCGATGGTTGAACTGAAATTTACTTCAGACTGAAATTTTTGAAAAACTGGATCCTTATTGACGAACCGAAAACTATTCAAATCACACGCATAGCTATAGTACACACCAAAACGAATATCATTCTTAAGTTTGGTTGATTTCACAGTAGCCATCGGTCGTCTCCGGACAGGAGGCAGCGTAATTTTTCCATATTCAAATTCCGGTAACTTTCTGCCATACCTCCCTAATTTCAATGAGTCCATCTCCAATGGAGGTGAGAAAGTATTTTTTACGCTATCGTAGTTAGCAATACCGGGAAGGTTCGGTGTTAGCTTTTCAGGTAAAGCGCTATACGCGGGCCCGGGTCCTTTCTTATGCTTAAATACTATTGCATCATTGATAATTTGATACTCAAGGTTTGCTGTTTCACAAATAACAGAGAGGATATCGAGCAGTTTTGTATTTCCTTTCCGCAAAGTAATTTCAACTGCATTGACCCTTGGATTCGAACTATAAGAAACGCGCAAGTGACCGCGCTGCTTTAAATAAATGATTAAGGTGTCCAGTCTTTGATGTTCACGATTGATGGGTATCGTTCTTGTAAGATCGAGTTTCTGGCTGTAAACGGTTGACATGACTAATAACATTGTAGCACTTAGAATGATCCTCATAGTTTTATATTATGGTACACAGCCTTGTCCTTTAATTTCGTAGTAATCCGCATGGGCAATAATGTTTATATTCATACTATAGGACAGGGTCTTTATAATTTCCTCCAGCTTTGCATCTTTAAATGTTCCGGTAAACCGGCATTTTAAGATCTCTTCTTCCGTGGCAATAAAAGAAACACCGTAAACCTCTTGAACGGTTTTAAAGACTGTACGCAATTCAGCGTCATTGAATTCCAGATTTTTGGTATACCAGGAATCAAAGTTTCTATTCAAATTCTTTTCCTTATTTATCCCATGTCCTATTCCTTGGACCTCCGCCCGCTCTCCCTTCAACAGCTTAACTTGGCCATCCTGATAGGCAATCTCGACTACCCCCGATACTACAACGACCTCTGTGGGATAATCTGGATAGGACTTTACCATGAATGATGTCCCCAGGACAGTAATTGTAACATCAGAACAGCGCACCTGGAAAGGCTTATCTGCTTTGGCGATATTAAAAATGGCTTCACCTTGAAGTGATGCTTTTCTTACGGTCGCTTCGTCCGAAAATTTGAGGGTGGAGTTTTTATTAAGGATTATGTGTGAGTGATCAGACAAATCAACTTCCCCCAGCTCCTTACTGGTGAACTTGAATTCCCGACTACCTGAGTCCTTTGTAAAATAGAAGGAGCCAATTGCTGCTAGCGCAATAAATAGAATAGCAATGACGGCTGTCTTATACCTCCCAAGTCTGGTTTGTCTTTTAATAAGATTTTCATGGTCGACACTGTCTTGAACGGCACTTTCCAGTTTTTTCAGTTCGGCGTCAAATGTTGCATCAGAGATCTCGTCTTCATCAAAATCAATATCTCCAGAATGATTCCAGATAAGCTTTATTTCAGCGTATTCATTTCGGTTTTTCGGATCAAGGTCCATCCATTTCAACAGTTGCTCCTTGTCCCGTGGGCTAATTTCCCCGGACAGATCTTTAAGGATCAATATTGTGATGTCTTGATTTGACATAAGCGTTGCTTTACTAGTAATACAGCTGTCGAAGCACGGCACCCTACCGGCCTTGTTATATTTTTACGTTAAGTTTTTTTTACTCGTCATTTTTCTTGTTTAGATACCTGTTTACCGCAAAGCGTAAAAGACGGAGAACTTTTGAAATACTCTTTTCGATTGCTTTCTCCGTGACATTCAGCCGGGTTGCAATTTCGCGGTAGGTAAGCCCTTCATCGCGGTTCAATTTATAAGCCAGTGCAGCTTTTTCGGGCATGGCATTCAGGACAGTACGGATGATCTGTTGCAGCTCATTGAACTCATATTCAACGTCAACCCCAGGCGACTCATCGCTAGTGTCTTCATAGGACTGTTGGTAAATTTCGTTTTGGCGCTTCTTCTGTTTAATCAAATTTAGGGCGCGATTATAAGCTGCTGTCACCAGATAGTTACGGAGCGTTTTTTCAACGTTAAGTTCGTGGCGTTTTGTCCAAATATTTATAAACAGCTTTTGGACAATCTCAAACGACTCATCCTCGTCATTTAAATATTGGTTCACATATTTAAACACAGTCTTAAAATGAGCATCATACAATAGCGTAATGGCTCTTTGATCATTTGCTTTCAGCAAACGCAGGATTTCATTGTCTTCCGTTTTATCAGCCATGCTAACAGAATAAAAACTAACGTATTGGATACTGCTTCGGAATGTTTACCAAAGTAAAAACTGACTTCGTGAACTGCAACCAATTTCTGATTATCCTGTCCCATTCATGGGATACTAGAAAACGATTTCGAACTACCTGTTTAGCTTTTACCCCGAAATTGTCGCTACTTACTGGTGTGACAGCTATCGAATATCAATACCCTACCGGAGCGTAAGATTTCGGATAAAATTGCTCGATTTTGTTGAGCGGCAAATGGACGGGAAAACAGGATGCTTTTCTGTATCTTTCATAAACGAAAAAATGACTATGGCAAAGAAAATCACGGACGCGACCGTTCACCAAAAGAAAGTCCTTAGCAAAGAGCTATCCTACTGGAGCAAAAAATGGAAAGTTACCGGCCGCCAGATCGGCGGCGCGAAACGGGCTGTTGAAAGTGACAGTATTTCGAAGATTGAAAAGTACTTGCGAAAAACCGGCAAAATTAAATGAACTAGTTTGCCGCCTTTATAAAGAAGAAAAGCCCGATTCCGGGCTTTTCTTTTTGACTATACTTTACTATTTGCTTGCAAGCGCTCACTTAATTGCTTCACGTCCTTACCAAGTTTTTTCTGTACGATCTTTCCATAAATCTGCGTTGTCCTAATGTCGGAGTGTCCGAGGAATTCCATAGTTGTCTCCATCGACACATCATTACTCAACAATACAGTTGTCGCACATGTATGCCGGGCAACGTGCGTGGTCAATAACTTGTCAATGCCGCAGAGGTCTGCAATTTCTTTCAGGTAAGCATTATATTTTACATTGCTGTTAACGGGTAACAGTTTATTGAATGCTTTGCAATACGGATGATCTTTGTACCGCTCTATAATCTCCAACGCTTTGGGCAGGAGTGGCACATTTTCAACGTTGCCCGTTTTGCCTCTGTCCCTGATCAACCATAAACTTCCATCGATACCTTTCCCGAGGTCCTTTGGTTGTAATGCTGCCACATCAGAATATGCGTAACCTGTATAACAACTGAACACAAAAACATCCCGGACTTCACGCAGGCGCGCCAATTCGAAATGCTTTTTCTCAATAGCCTCAAGTTCGTCCTGATCCAGATACTTACGTTTCACTTTATTGAGTTTACATTTAAAACTCTGAAATGGATTATGGTGCAAGTCCTCTTCGATGGTTATAAATGTCATCACCTGCTTTAAGTCCTTTGCATACTTCATAGTCGTATTGTTGCTGATCTTATGGACTGTGCGCAGGAAGTGCGCAAAGCCGACGATAAAATTGAGTCTCAATTCCGCAGGATCAACGTCCTTTTTGTATTTGACTTTTATATATGCATGGACTTTGTTGTATAAAACTTCAAAGCGTTTGTACCTGCCTTTCCCAAGATCCTTTACATCTACTTTTTCTTTTAACCTATCCAGGTAGATTTTGAAGACATGCAGGAATGACTTTCGTTTTCCTTTTTTGAACTTCGCGTATTCGCCCTGGTAACTTGCTTTCACCTGCTCGGCTGTTACCCGTTCATCTTGAGTCGATAGTAATATGTTATAGTTTTTCCCGAGCTCTGCATGAACGAGCAGTAGAAATTCATTAAGTACAGGTGCTTCATAGTAGGAATCTTTAGCAAGACCGCGCTCAGTGTCCCAATGGTCCGGATGGATTGACCGTTTAATAGCTAGCTCGGCACGCACTCCGTCCACGGTGATCCGGGCATAGATCGGAATGAGGCCTTCCTTGTTTTGTTTGTGGCGCGGGAGCCAGAACAGAATGGAGAATTTTTGATTAAACTTCATAGGTTAACATTTTTTGGTTACTGTTCGCTTTTTGGTGAAGCGTTCTTGAAACCAATTGAAAATGCTTGAAGACGTTGATTTTTAACGCCTTGGCAATTCGGTTACCTATGCTTTAACGAAACCTCGATAGGTAACCGAACAGGTAACCTAGGAGATGGTTTTTAATGTTACTCGATGATGTCAGAAAATGAAAAAGCCCTTCAAAATCATTTATTTTGAAGGGCTTTGTGTTTCGATGGACTCTACTAGTGATCCCGCTGGGATTCGAACCCAGGACCCATACATTAAAAGTGTATTGCTCTACCAACTGAGCTACGGAATCCTCAATCAAATCACGTCCATTTGCCGGTTTAGAGCGCTTTTCCGTAATTGAGGACGCAAAGGTAACAGGATATAAAAAATATGCAAAGTCGTGTTCTAAAATTTCTCGCCATTCTGGGGTTAACTTTATTTTTCGGGGCTGGCGGCCTCCACGCGCAGGTGGGCCGCTTCCGATTGCAGCAGGCCGATTCGCTGTATGGCAAAAAAAAATACACCCAGTCGCTGGACCACTATGCGTCCATCCTAGGCCAGCGCGAATATTCACCCGCCATGCTCCTCAAGATGGCCTATATCGAAGAAGGCCTCAACCGCATCGGGCCGGCCCTCTATTACCTCAACCTCTATTACCTGGCCAGCAACGACAAGCAGGTGCTGGATAAAATGGAAGAACTGGCCACCAAATACAACCTCAAAGGCTACGAACACACCGACGCCGACCGCTTTCTCACCTTCTACCACGACTATTACCTCCCCATTTCCGTCGCCCTTGCCGTGCTGACCGTGCTGCTGGTCAGCATAACCTTTGCCCTGCGCCGCCGCGGACGCAGCCCGATCGCCCTGGGAATCGTGTCCATGCTGGTGTTGCTTGTCCTGGTAGTGCACATCAACCTGGGAGAAAAACCCAGCACCGGCATCGTGGGCAACGCCAACACCTATCTCATGGACGGCCCCTCACCCGGCGCTGCCGTTATCAGCGTGATCGACGAAGGCCATCGCGTTGAGATCGTCGGCCACCGCGACGTCTGGGTCCAAGTGATGTGGAATGGCGCCACAGCCTATGTAAAAGAAAACAATCTGTTGTCCGTCCGCCTGTAGGACCACCGTCGGCCAACAAAATAGCCGCTATATTTTCCCGGAATTATTTTAGGAGCGTCAGAAAACCAGTTACAACAGGCTACTGGCTACTAACTACTGGCTACTGAATTCTAGCTTCAAAGGATCACCGGTTGTTCGACTGCTGGTCGTAGAATGACAAGGTGATCACGCCCTTGTATTCTTTGTTGGAATATTTCAGCAGGTAATAATACATGCCCGCCGCCTCGCTATCGGCATACCATCGGAAGTCGCGCGAGGTGCTCTCAAATACCTGGCGGCCCCAACGATTGTAGATGGCTATTCCCTCAAAGACCCCCACGCAATTGTCGCGGGGCAGGATGTTCACCAGCTGGCCCGTTGATTCGTCAA
Organism: Chryseolinea sp.; assembly: GCA_036525235.1. Taxonomy (GTDB): domain Bacteria; phylum Bacteroidota; class Bacteroidia; order Cytophagales; family Cyclobacteriaceae; genus Chryseolinea. The sequence continues at coordinate 11,266 of DATDAV010000155.1, forward strand.
GCCGCACCATGGCGAAGAAGTCGTTGTAGCTGTCGCCGTTAGGGGTGATGAAGTTGGGCGGCAGGAAATCGCGGCTCTCGTGTTCAACGTCTTTGATGGTGATGTCCACCGCCACCGTGTCGCCTTTGGTGTTGAAGCAGCGGTCGTCGGTCACGTTAAAAGTGAACGTATAATGGTTTTCGTAGACGCCGTCCAAAAAGATGTCGCACTCGGGCTTCCACGCAAAGGTGGTTTCGGCCGTGCCCCGTCCCGTGCCTTCCGCGAATATGTAGCCTGTGGGGGGCACGTTGCCTTCCGCTTTGATCAGGTCGATGGTCAGCATATCGGGTTGTGGCGCATCGTCGGGGTCTGTGCCCACCAGGCCCAGCGTGATTTGCTGACCCAGTTCAATGGTCATGGCGTTGTTGACAAATTGGATCTGTTGGTTCAGGTTGTTCACCTGCAAGCTGGGCCGGTTGTTGTCGGGGGGCTCCACGATCACGCTCACGTCGAGCGTGTCGGCCTTGTAGAACCGGCATTTGTTGGCATTGTCCACCACCAGGAATTCGAACAGGAAGGTGTCTTTCACACCGAGGTTGATCTTATCGCAGAAGATATTCCATTTGAAGAGCGAGCTGATCTGTCCCCTGCCGTTGGCGCCGGGGAACTCGATGTTGTAGTCGGCGATATCAAAGCCCACGCCCTTCCCGCTCAGCACGATGAAGTCGTTGTCGCCGTCCTTTCCGAAAAGATTGAAGGCCAGTGTTTCATTCACCTTTCGCGTCAGGCCCAGCACGCGCCGTTCGGCAGGGTTGGCCGTCAGGTCCGAGTCGATGATGGGGTCGAGGTTGCCGGGCAGTTTCACCTTCAGGTTGAACACCCTTTTGTCGGGGTGGTTGAAATTGCAGAGGTCGAGGTCCTCCAGGGTAAACGTTAATTTAAAGTCGGTGCCATGGGTAAAGTCATAGACGTCACAATGCGTGTCCCATTGCAATTGCGCCTTATATTCTCCGGCGACATTCTTCACCTGGATGATCTTCATGCCCACGTCTTCGAGACGAAAGTCTGCGATCACCCCGAACACCATCATGTCGCCATCCAGGTCAATCCCATCGAGGTCCCACGTTCGCACATCCCCTTCGTTCACAGTCTCCGTCACGTCGCTAGCAGGGACGACAAAATGCGCATTGCTATTGGCGGGGGGTTGAATATCGACAGTCACTTTCAGCGTGTCGCTCAGCGGCAAGCTGCAGGCGTCGTCGTAGGCAATGATGCCGATCTGGAAGGGACCTTCCAGGTAAGGACATTCGGGGAAGCAGATGCGGAATTGTTGGGTGCTACCGTTTATCAGCGTGGCCTCTGTAACGGCAGGCAGCACGCTGCTCACGTCTTTGTCAAAGCCAAGCGCAATGGCCTGGATGTGGACATTCTCTGTGAAGTTATCCAACACGTTCGAAGCATCGGGATCCGAGACCTCCACCATAATGCAACGGTCGGCATCTGTCGTGGTGTTGCTAAAGGTCACGTTCATCGTGTTGTCGTAGGCGAAGGCCGCGTCGGCGAGTTTCTTGCCCAGGATCTGTGGGGGTTCGGCGTGGGCGCATTGGTCTACCACCAGCAATTGAAAATCGCGGCGCACTTCGCCGATCTTTTTGCCGTCGCGAAACTCTTCACACCTCACGGCAAACACAAAAAGTCCCTGGATGGTGGGCGTCACGGTCAGAAAGCCCGAGCGGGTGATGCGCATGTCCGGGTTGCCCTGCATGATGTTGGTAAAGCTGAACCCGGGCCGGTACGAAACGAGCGGATAGGGCGCCGGCTGCAACGGAGGCACGGCAATGATCGAATGTGTGCTGAGGGGCGTTACCAGCGTATAGACCAGCGAGTCACCGTCGTCGTCAACACCTCCAAAGTTCACATAATACTTTCTGTAGGGACAGGCGTAGTCGCTCAGGGGAGGAAAAAGGTGGGGTGAGGAGTTGATGAACTTCGCGCCGTTTTTGGTCACCGCGGGAAACTCCAGGTAAAAGGTCTGTCCGGCGGCAGCCGAGCTAAACGTAGGGTCTTCGCTAAAAATATTAACAATAGCATAATTGCGGCAGCAGCGCTCCCACGTGAGATAGTAGCCAAAAGAATTGTCGTACCGGTCCGGCGAAAGCGTCACGGTGGTGGTATACACCAGCCTGGATGTCTGCAGGTCGGTAGTCGAGCACGACGGTTGTGTGTACAGCACCGGGGTTTCCGTAAAGCCGCTAAAAAAGATGTTGTCCATCAGGGCATTGTCGCTCTTCCGGTAGATAGCAGCCTCGATATTGATGTCTTTGGCGCCGGGCGAGCCGTTGCGCTGGTCGAAATAGATAATGAGGTTCACCTGGTACAGGTTGTCATGGAGGTATTCGATCTCGAACTCCCCCCCGACGATGTGCGAGGCAGCGGCCGGCAGCATGGCAAAAGCACCCAAAAGCAAGATCAAAAGCCGTTTCATAGTCCCCTCAAAGAGATTAAATATAGGGATAAAGCCGACAGCAGAAAACCCCCTGATTTGCGTAATTTGACCACCCGATGAAAAAAGGAGACGTACTCGAGAATATTGTAGTCGAAACCATGGCCGCCGAAGGCAAATGTGTTTCCCGGATCGATGGGTTGGTATTGTTTATGGAAGGCGGCGCCCCCGGCGACACCGTCGATGTGCAGCTCACCAAAATCAAAAGTTCATTTTTAGAGGGCCGGGTCACCACCGTCAAACAGTTGTCGCCCAGCCGAAGCCAGCCGTTTTGCACCCATTTTGGTCTCTGCGGCGGCTGCTCGTGGCAGCACATCGGCTACGACGCTCAATTAGTATACAAGCAAAAACAGGTGGCCGACAACCTGCAACGCCTGGGAGGCCTGACGCTGCCTCCCCTCCAAACCATTTTGCCCTCGGCCAAAACAAGGTTCTATCGCAACAAGCTGGACTATACCTTTTCCGCCCAGCGCTGGCTCACGCGCGAGGAAATGGAGAAAAAGAAAGCCCTCGAAAACCCGGCCGAAAGCATGCCACCCCAACCGGCCCTGGGCTATCACATCCCCCGCAAATACGACCTCGTGTTTGACGTCACCGAGTGCCACCTCCAACCCGATCCCAGCAACGCCATCCGCCTGGCCGTTAAGGATGAAGCGGTCAAAGCAAGTATCCCCTTTTTCGACCTCCGCAAACAAGTGGGTTTCCTCCGCACCATCACCATCCGCACCGCCAACACCGGCGAAGTGATGATCATCCTGCAGGTCACCTACGACAAAATGGAATGGACCGAAAAGATCCTGCTGCGACTCGAAAGGGATTTCCCCCAGATCACGTCGTTCAACTATATCATCAACGGAAAAAAGAACGACACCTTCCACGACCTCGACATCATTTGCTGGAAAGGCAACCCCTACATCACGGAACACATGCCCAAACCCGACGGCAGCGGCGTGCTCCAGTTCCGCGTCGGCCCCAAGTCGTTCTATCAAACCAACTCCGACCAGGCGTATCAACTCTACAAGCTGGCTTGGGAGATGGCCGAGCTTAAAGGACACGAGCGGGTCTATGATCTATATACAGGCACGGGTACCATCGCCAACTTCGTAGCGGCGCATGCCCAAAAAGTGGTGGGCCTTGAATACGTCGCGGCCGCTATTGAAGACGCCAAGGTGAACTCGCGCATCAACAACATCACCAATACCGACTTCCACGCCGGCGACATCAAAGATTTGCTCGACGAATCGTTTCTTTCCCAACACGGCACCCCCGACACCATCATCACCGATCCACCGCGCGCCGGCATGCACGAAGCCGTCTGCGGCATGATCCTCAAAGCCGCACCCCAACGCATCGTCTATGTGAGCTGCAATCCGGCCACGCAGGCACGCGACCTAAGTCTGCTCGCCGACAATTATGAAATCCTGAGAGTGCAACCGGTCGACATGTTTCCACACACCGTGCACGTTGAAAACATTGTGAGCTTGAAAAAAAGATGAGAACGCAGCATGCATAATGCGTGAAGAGGAATTGCAGAAGCAAAAAAGTCACCGAAGATAAAATAGAAGCGGAACAAAAGAAATATTGGCGGCCCCCTCTTACCTCGGGCGGGCCCGCCCGTACCGAACGTGTGACTACCGCTCTATTGTGAGTATACTCACGGTACGTCCGGGCGGGCTATCCATTTCAAGTCCGGCAGCGCTCAAGCCCACGCACTTCGGGCTTTCCATTTCTATCCCTGGCCGGGCGCTTTTGATGAGCCCGGCAAAAATATCATGCGCTATTCAAAAAGTATCCGATCGTAGTCATGCCGTTAAGGAAAGTCTTTATTTAACAGGAATACAAATTGAGCAAAAGGTATAACCCTGGCCTCTAAGACAGGCGCCTAAGGACGCCGTATCACCCTCTCGCTCAACCCGACCATACTGATGGCGTGCTTGCGGTGAGTGTGAATAGTGATGAAGATATTGTAGCCGCTGAGGAGCATCACGACCGAAGTCAGGGCTAAAGCCCAATTCACGTCTGTTTGATAACCCCGGCCTAAAGGCCGGGGTTATTCGTTCTTTAATTTCCCTGCTACAAAGGATGATGCATCTATCCGTCTGGTTACTCGGAGCGAACGGTGCGTCCTATCAGCCAAGTGAGGCTCACGGGGTCAACCATCCAATTCGATGCAATCTGATTCTATGCAACTGAATAACCCTGGCCTTTAGGCCAGGGTCCAAAGACAACCCACCAGGGCTTTAGCCCTGACCGCGCCGATAGAATGCTCGACATAGCTATGGCAAATCATGAAGATATCGTGGTGATTGTTTAGGCTACTCCATTGCCCTAGGAACAAACGTACTCGCCACCTTATTATCCACCGGCTTCAACGTTCTCAAGAAAGCATAGATCGCTTTCAAATCCTGCTCCGACATATTCGAATACGCCTCCCACGGCATGTGACTCCCCTCCGGCCCTTTCCCCAACTTAAATCGCTGCACAAATTGCGCGGGCGTCCACGTATAGATGCGTCCTGTCGCAGCGTGTGGTGTCAGGTTGGGTGTGATGAACGTACCCTTTTCCGCTTCCATCGGACTGCCACCGGCAAACGGCTCCCCCACGAATGCGCCCGTTTCATCGCGCTTCGTATGGCATGCACGGCAATTCGCCATCGCCTGCACCAAATACTCGCCATACATCGCCGACGAATCATGCGCCACATCCGGCAGCACATCCGGGTTCAGATTGGGCTCGAGCACGAACCGCGCGATCACTTTCCCCAACACGTTCAGGTCGCGTTCGGGCACTTCATTTTTCACCGGCTGGGTCGACCGCAGGTAAGAGATCACCGCCGTCAGGTCCTCGTCGTTCATCGACTGAAACATCATGAAGGGCGCCAGCGCGTGGTCGCTGTGGTTCACGCCATAGCGAATCGCTCTCGCCACCTGCTCGTCGCTGAGCCGGCCGATACCGGTTTCTTTGTCGGGGGTGATGTTCGGAGTGTAGAAGGTCGCCACCGGTGTCTTAAACTCCACGCCCCCGCTCATCGGGGCGCTGCCGGGGTCGTTGCCTTGGCGGGCAATGGCCTCCTTGCTGGCGTGGCACGTCCAGCAGTGTGCAGGGCCTTTCACAATATAGCGGCCGCGGGCGATCAGGGCCGTATCCCGGCTTGCTGTGATGCCAGTGGGGGGCGCCTCGAACGTGCGGTTGTAGCTAACCTCAATATAGACGACAAATACCAGGACTATGGCCACCAGGGCGCCCACGATCTTGCCGGTGATCTTCAAAAATCGTTTCATGTTCTTTTTCTTTTTAGGTATGAACACGAAACCATAGGCCACCCCAATCCGTGTAATTTGCGACAATCCAAAACCCCCTCACGCCAAATGTACTCCGTCCAAGTATCCATCATGCGCGACCTCATCTATGGTGCCGTCGCACATGGTGCCAGCCTCCAGGCCCTCTGCCAGCGCATGGGCATCGACCCCCACCTGCTCACCGAAGCCGAGAAACACCTCGACTGGGAAGCCGCCGCCGACTTCTGGGTACCCGCCGTAGAAATGACGGGCGACGAGCAACTGGGCCTCCACATTGGCCAGCACATTGGCGCGTCGGCCTTTGGCATGCTGGGCTACCTCTCGCAAAGCTGCCGGACGCTCGAAGATGCCCTCACCACCATCGTCAAGTTCAACACCACCGTCAGCTCCGTTTTCAAATATAAACTCGAGTTCAGCGAAGGCTTGGTACACATCGGGTTTGAGCCGCTGCCACTCTATGAAAAGAAATATCCCGAGAGCGCAAGGCAGGCCGTAGACGTTTCGGCCACGTCGTTCACCATGCAGTTGAGCCGGCTCACCGGCAAAAACCTGCGCCCCGTCTATGTGGAGTACACCTACTCCAAGCGCGCACCGCAGGAATATGAACGGGTGCTTCGCGCCCCTGTAAAATTCAACTCGAAACGCAATGCCGTCACCATCACCCGCGAACAATATGTCACGCCCATCATCAGCTACGACAAGTCTTTGTTCGCGCTCTTCAACGCCATGCTGGTGAAAAAACAAAATGCTTTGTCGAGCGAGAACACCTTACCCGAAAAAATCCGCAGCCTCCTCCTCTTCGACTTCAACGGGCAGGTGCCCGCGCTGGAGATCATGGCTTCGCACCTCTCCATGACACCGCGCACGCTCCAACGCAAGCTCACCGAAGGCGGCACCTCCTATCGTGCCCTCTCGCACCAACTGCGCAAAGAGCTGGCCACCGAAATGCTGAACACCAACCTGAAGAAACAAGAGATCGCCTCCCTCCTCGGCTACACCGACGACAGCACGTTGCGCCGTCAGGTCAAAGCGTGGGATCTCGCCCCCGGCACACGAGCGTAAAGCCCGGCCCCCTACCCCATTTTCTTTTTCTTCCTTTGCAGTGCTTACTATCGTTAGTCGGCTGTAATTTTTTTTGTCATGCCACTTCACGCAGGCCGTGCAAAGGTTTACTTTTAGACTTTGAACTTTTTTGATTTCTTTTTATGCGACAAAAATTATTGAGCGAAGGCGCCAAAGAACTGAGCTACGAGATCCGCGAGATCGTGAAGAAGGCCGACGTGTTGAAGAAGCTGGGCGTCACCATCTCGTGGGAGAACATCGGTGACCCCATCCAGAAACACCACAAGCTTCCGCAGTGGATCAAAGACGTCATCTCCGACCTGATGAAACAGGACGATACCTACAGCTATTGTCCATCCAAAGGCATGCTGGAAACGCGCGAGTTCCTGGCGCGTCAAACCAACGCCATGAACGGCGTGCAGATCACCGCCGAAGACATCTGCTTTTTCAACGGCCTGGGCGACGCCATCTCCAAAGCGTATCAATTTATTTCGCGTACCTCGCGCGTCATCGGCCCCACGCCGGCATACTCCACCCACAGCAGCGCGGAAGCAGCCCACGCTGCCCACGAGCCGCTCACCTACAAGCTGGATCCCAACAACAAATGGTATCCCGATCTCGACGATCTCTACAACAAGGTGAAGTACAACCCCAACGTGGTGGGTATCCTCATCATCAACCCCGACAACCCCACGGGCATGGTCTATCCGTTGGAGATCCTCCAACGCATTGTGGCCATCGCCAAAGAGTTCAACCTCTTTTTGCTGGCGGATGAGATCTATATCAACATCACCTACAACGGCGCCCGTGCGCATGCCCTGGCCGAAATCATCGGCGACGTGCCCGGCATTTCCATGAAAGGCATCTCCAAGGAGTTGCCGTGGCCCGGCTCGCGCTGCGGCTGGATGGAATACTACAACCGCGACAAAGACCAGGACTTCAACCGCTTCTGCCAGGCGCTCGACAACGCCAAGATGATCGAGGTGTGCTCCACAAAACTTCCGCAGCTCGCCATCCCAAAGATCTTTGGCGACCCCCGCTTCAAACCTTATCGCGAACAAACCAACGCCAACATCGGCCGTCGCAGCAAGATCATCTCCGACATCCTGGGCACCGTGCCACAGCTCACCTTCAACGAAACCTTTGGTGCCTTCTACAACACCATCATCTTCCGCGAAGGCAGCCTCAAGCCCACGCAGTCTCTTGCCATCAGCAATCCCCAGATCAAAGCGCTGGTGGAAGGTTGGGTGAACAACGCCGACGGCACGCCGAGCAGCGACATAGCCCTCGACAAACGGTTCGTCTACTACCTGCTGGCTGCGAAGGGAGTATGCGTAGTTCCTATTTCATCCTTCTGTTCCGAGTTGCAAGGGTTCCGCGTAACGCTTTTGGAAGAGGACGAAGATATGCTCGTCAAAACCTTCACGAGCATCCGGGATGCGATTGTGGAGTATTTGAGATAGTTAACGTGGCCTATAACACATGACGCCATGCGCAAAGGGTACCCTTGCGCTTGGCCTCCCCTTTGTTCCCGGCGCTATGTCCATTGTTTATCAGACCGTGTAGTTCAATGAACGAACAAAAAAGCAAACTGTTTTATGTAGCAACCCTTGGAATCTTATCCTATATGATTGCTGACATCCTGCACGAAGCGGTTGGGCACGGTGTTACGGGTTTACTGATTGGGAATAAAATTGACCTATTGACTTCTGTCTACTTTAAAAGCAGCCCTGGAAACATCATCGTTGATATTGGCGGACCGATTGCAAATTTAATTTTCGGCTGCCTGACGTTTTACATGCTAAGAAAGACATCCTTTGCTAAATTATTCTTATTTCAAGTAACGGCGTATAATTTATTTTGGTTTTCAGGCACAATTTTACATTCAGCAATAAGCGAAACAGGCGATTGGACATTTGCCCTTAAGGAGATTACTACAGACCCCTTAGGGAAATTTTCGTTAGCCATATTGGGAATTTTGTCCTACATCCTGATCATACGATATCTAAATGCTTATTTAAATGTACCCCTCAAAGAAAAGCAAGGCGAATCTTTAGCGAAACAAGATGTTTTCATTTCATTCTTATTCGCTTCCACGGCTGGTTTACTGGCTGGACTCTTTTTTAAACCGGACAGACTACATGCTGGTTTAGAAGGATTACTGGAGATGGCAGGATCTTTACCAATTTTATTTTTAAAATTCAGAGCGGACTCGTTGACTGAAAATCATAATTTCAGACGCCGTTATTTTTTTTGTTTTACGGTTTGTGTTCTATACATAATTTTTTGCTTCACCCTTGGAAAAGGAATATCGTAGCAAAAAAATGCAGGCTGCGTTAATTCCTCAAATACAATCTGTAAACTATACAACTTTTTAACATTCGGTTGTAACGCCTCGCTCCCATCTTGGCAGCATCTTTATTGCGGCAAGTTTCAACCCCTTTTAAGGGGGGGGGGGGGCAAAATTGAAAACCAGCGCAATGACCACCACAGACGAAGTAAGAACTCGAAAAATCCATTTTGCGGACGCGGCGACAACGCCGGGCTCCGGGCACAAGCTGATCCGCGCCGCAAAAAACCTGCGGGAGATCTATGCTTCTTTGTCGAGTGATGAACAACGTGTTCTGCTGGAGTGGGTGAGATTGACTTCGAATTTAGACACGTTCATTTCCGGCGAAGACCGTGACTATTACACCCCCGTGGCTGTGCCGAAGAAGGGACTGCGACGAGCCAACCTGGAGCATCTGCAAAGATACACCAGCGAGGAAACCGACGACATCGAAGGAGCAGATGAAGGGAACGACGAATACACGTTCAACATCTGGAAATCAGAGTGGCCATACGTCGAGAATTTTTTAAAACAGTTTGAGATCAGGTACCGGGTGTTGTCTCAAACACACTAAGGCTTGGCAACAAAACAAGCCTATTCCAAATTTCTACTATACTTTTTAGTTGATCAGAGGTCCTTTGAGACTGCCCACAGGGTGCAGGCGCTTGGGCTTGGATTTTTCTTGTAGTGTGAATTTTATCGGAAGAACAAACCTGGCCGTGACCGCCCTGCCCTTTACGATGGCCGGCAGCCAGGGAGGCATGGTCATCACGCACTTCAACGCCTCCGCGTCGCACGCCGGGCTCACGCCTTTTATGACCAAACAGTCCACTATGGCACCGTCTTTTCTTACGACGAACGACACGAACACCGATCCATGTTCATGATTTCTCTGCGCCTCCATCGGATACTTCAAATGGAGCTGCACAAACGACACCAAAGCCGGCAGGCCGCCGTCAAACTCCGGCACCCGATCGCTCTTGCTGTAAACCGTGTCCATCCCATTGTGACTCACGGCGAACTCGACAACATTCACCGAGTCTTCAATTTCCATATACTCCTTATACCCTTCCCGTGTGGACGGCAGGGGTACAATGCCATTATTGTTCTGCAAAAGTTCATCGCCTGTTTCTGACCAAATATGGAGATATCGCGTCTCTGTATCTTTGCGCAGCGTTTCCATACGCGGACGGCCATTTTCATAATAGTACTTAAAAACACCCGAGGCCTTCCCTGCTTTGAATGGACCCTCCTCTTTCACAATACCATTCTCATAATAGGTCGCGCTGTTCCCGTCTTTCATCATTTCAGACTCGACAGTCCTCCATTCGGCCTTGGCGCATAGTTTGCCGGCCATGGTGTAGTCGCGCACGACAATGACCGGTGCCCGGTTTTCTACCGTCCTATAAAACACAGCACCCTTGGAGCTGTTCAAAGCTCCCCAGTCCTTATCAAAATATTCGGTGATGGTTTCGGGAGATTGTGCTTTAACAAAAGATGCAAAAGACAAAACGACAACAAGCAAAAAGATCTTTCTCATAAAACATGATTTCGCAAGCCTCTCCCACGTCTTCTCCATTGGGCAGTCCGGCAAGGCTAATGCTGGTGCAAATTTACAAAACTCCTTTAAAATGTCCTCATCGTAGTAACCAAGCCCAGTCCAAGATGTATTCGGAAGGGCGTGAGAAGCTGCGATGCGTTCACGCGTCAACCCATCGGATCATCCATCTGTCTATACAACAAAACAAGCTTATCGAATTGCTTCATGACCGTGGGCGCGATATTCTCCGCACTGATCTCCGGATCGCCCGGCGAGTAATTCTTCCCGATCTTGAATGTAAAATATCTCCCGTCATCGCCCTTTGTAAATTCCCAAAGCGCATCCTCGTTGGGAAATGTTTCGAGGGGTCTTACGTCACCGGCGATCTCCATCCAATATCCGGCACCGAGCGCGGACAGCAGTTTGAAAAAATTTCCCCGGTAAGTCGCTTCCTTCATTTGGTCGCGAAAATGTCGTCTGGCCTCAACACCTTGTTTCAGCGGCGAGGACACCAACCACACGCCAACGTCCTTCTGCCGTATGATGACCTGCAGTTGCAAAAGCTCGTGATCGTTTCCGTCGCCATACGCAAACCATTGGGATCGGAGCCTGCCATCGGGATGCTGAAGGGGATCGAGACTGCTGATCTGTTTGGGCTCCGTTTCGATCTGGAGCTTTAATCCGGCCACATGATTTTTGACGAGTTCGTGCACGTGCAAAAGCTTGTTGGAAACGACAAGGCGTTCGGCCTGTATTTCGTCGGTTTGGAGTGAGGCTTTATCGCTGGCGAAAGCGAGATAGTCTTCTTTTTTAAAATATTGCAGTTTAAAACGAATGCTGTCCCACTGAAACGCGTGGCTGGCCAGCTCCATAAATTGCTTCTTCTCCTGGCGCGAAACGATGTCGCGTTGCTTCATGGCGGGGTATGCCCATTCGTATTCCTGGATGATCCTTTCCGTCAAAGGTTCTGCGAACTCATAGTATCCGATAAACCATGATTTCAGGTTCTCAATTTCCTTGGGATCCGTGATCTTATAAAACACTTCCTCGTGATCTTTCAAACCCTCCAACGTAAAACTCCCCGACCCCACAAAAGCAATCGCCTTGCGATAGGGCATATCAAAAATGTACACGTTCGGATGAAAGAAATTCCTCCCATAGATCCGCGCAGCCACGCGATCCGGGAACTGCGCCCAGATGCGGCGCAACACATTCGGCGACGTCAACACATCCAACCCCGTTACCAGCTCCACCTTACATTTCACCGAGAGCCTCCCCACTACAAAATCAAAAGCGGGCTCCGAAATCCCCGCCGTAGCCACATACACATGTTCAGCCTGACTCAGTATCTTCTCATTAATAAGCGGTGCAGCAAGTTTCTTTACCAGCATAGAATTTCTCCAAAAAGATTATTTATCACCCGATTTTCAAACCCTACCACCAGCACACAAACCGATGGATTCCCGCAAATGTAACAAAGCAAGTCCCACCCAGACCCCCAAAGAAAAAATATTATCCCCAAAACTCAACCCCAAAAAATCGCAAACCAAAAAACGGCAACTCACACCAAGGGACCGACTACTAACCACTGGATTCTTACCACTGGCTCCTGACTCCCGCCCCCGAGCAAATCTGTTCGAATGCGAACAACCTCTCAGCGCCCTTCCACTCAAATCCCCCCAATAAGCCCCTTTTTCCGTTTGGCATAATTATTAATACTACGAATAGGAATTTATTCTTCTGCACGGTGCTCCAATGAAATTATGAACCAAGGGTCAGGCCTTCCTTTATGAAAACACAACCCCAAGAGCCGCCAAAACTCTTTCATCGTTTCTTTCGATGGTTCTGCCACCCCGCGTTAAAAAAATACATTGAAGGAGACCTGCTGGAATTATACGACGAACGATTAAAAACGGGAGGAAAAAGAACGGCAGATGCTCGGTTCATCATCGACGTGCTCCTGCTGCTCAGGCCAAGCATTATCCGCCCGGCAAACGAATTTCAATCTGCAAACCAATATGCTATGTTCAGAAGTTACTTCAAGATCGGCTGGAGAAACCTTTTAAAGAATAAAGGCTATTCCCTCATCAACATCGGCGGCCTCACCACCGGAATGGCTGTTGCCATCCTCATTGGCCTTTGGGTCTATGATGAATTGTCGTATGATAAAAATTTCACAAACTACGACCGCATTGCCCGCGTGGTTCAGAACCAAACCTTTGATGGTCGGGTGGAAACGTGGTTTAGCCAGGCCATGCAACTGGGACCCGAACTGCGGACCACGTATAGCAATAATTTCGACCGCGTGATTGTCGGCACTTTCCCGGAAGGTCATAAACTTTCTTACGAAGAAAAGAACGTGACAAAGTCCGGCAGCTTCATGGAACCCGGCCTGGCAGAAATGTTGACGCTGAAAATGTTGAGTGGAACGCCTCCGGGACCGAAGGATCCCAACGCGATCTTACTTTCTCAATCCACAGCAAAAGCCCTTTTTGGCGACGACGATCCCATCGAGAAAACCCTCCAGGTCGATAACCGGTATGACGTGAAAGTAACTGGCGTCTACGAAGACCTGCCCGACAACTCATCCTTTTCCAATTTAAACGTCATCCTGCCGTGGGAATTGATTGCAGGGGATCTGGAACAACAGGTGGGATGGGGCAACAGCTGGTTTCAGTGCTTTGTACAAGTCCCCAAAGGAGCCGACATGGATGCCGTGTCGGCAAATATCAAAGATGCCAAGATGAAGCGGGTACTTGCGGCCGACGACAAAAGATACAATCCCGAACTTTTTCTTCACCCCATGAGCCGGTGGCGTTTACATTCCGAATTTAAGGATGGCATACCGGTTGGCGGTGCCATTCAATCGGTTTGGATGATGGGGATCATCGGTGGCTTTGTTTTGTTTCTGGCCTGCATCAACTTTATGAACCTGAGTACGGCGCGCTCTGAAAAACGGGCAAAAGAAGTTGGCATCCGAAAAACCATCGGCTCCGTTCGCATGCAGTTGATCAATCAGTTTTTTACGGAATCGCTATTGGTCGCGATGATCGCGTTTGTTATTTCATTGGTCGTGGTCCAGCTTGCCCTTCCCTGGTTTAATGAGGTGTCCGGCAAACGCATCGGCATACTCTGGAGCGCTCCCTGGTTTTGGTTGGTGTGTGGCACCTTTGCCGTGGTCACGGGACTGATTGCCGGAAGCTATCCGGCGCTATATCTATCCGCTTTTCAGCCGATAAAAGTTTTGAAGGGCACGTTTAGTGCCGGTCGTTTTTCAGCTCTCCCGCGCAAGGTCCTGGTAGTCGTTCAGTTTACGGTTTCGGTCACCCTTATCATCGGCACCCTCATCATCTTCCGCCAGATCCAATTTGCCCAAAACCGGCCGATCGGATATTCTATCAACGGCTGCGTTACGGTTCCCATCAGGACCGGCGAGATCATGAAACGTTTTGAGGTCTTGCGCAATGAGCTATTGCAAACCGGCGCCGTCGAGGAAATAGCCGCTGCCGAAAGCAACATAACGGGAACCTACACCACCAATAGCGGCTTCACCTGGCAAGGCAAGGATCCGGATATGTCAGAAGAATTCGTAACGGTCGGCATAACAGAAGATTTCGGAAAGACCATCGGGTGGCAAATAAAAAGCGGAAGAGATTTTTCCAAGGATTTTGCCAGCGATTCATCCGGGTTCATCGTGAATGAAGCCGCTGCAAATTATCTGGGGTTTGAAAATCCGGTGGACCAGGTGGTCAAGTGGAGTAAGAATGGCGAATGGAAGATCCTGGGCGTAGTCAAAAATATGATAACGCAATCACCGTATGAGCCCGTCAGACCCATGCTCTTCTTTTTGAAGTCCAACAGGCTTTCCTTCATCCACTACAATGTCGTCACGATTAAAATAAATCCGCTTGTCAGTGCCGCCGAAGCCATGGCGAAGATCGAACCCATATTTAAAAAATATGATCCGGCCAACGCATTTGAATATACGTTCGCTGACCAGGAATTTGGGAAAAAATTCAACGCCGAAAAACGCATTGGTCATTTGGCCTTTGTCTTTGCCTCCCTCGCCATCCTCATCAGTTGCCTGGGGCTTTTCGGACTGGCGTCGTTCGTTGCCGAACAACGCACCAAAGAAATTGGCATCCGCAAAGTGTTGGGTGCTTCGGTATCCGAGTTGTGGCGATTGCTGTCGAAGGATTTCGTACTGCTGGTCGTCATCTCTTGTGTTGTGGCAATACCCGTTTCATTCTACTTTATGGACAACTGGCTGGCGCAGTATCATTACAGGATCACCATTTCGTGGCAGGTCTTTGCCATCGCCAGTGCAGGCGCACTGTTGATCACCCTGCTGACGGTAAGCTTCCAGTCGGTCAAAGCGGCGCTCAGCAATCCCGTGAAGAGCCTGAGGCAGGAATAGACGATCGAAAGACTGAGTGATTGGGCGCTCACTTGAGCTGCCCAATCACTTTAGCATCCACCCAGTAAATATCTTTGTTGCTGGTATAAAAAAAATACTTTCCATCGCGGGTCACGAACGGGCATAATTCATTTCCTTTCGTGTTGAGCACATCTCCCATATTCTTTGCCTTTGTCCATGTCCCGTCTGTATTCTTAAAGCTCACATAGAGATCGCCACTGCCATAGCCATCGGGCCGTTCGGCACAAAATATGAGATACGATTCATCGGGCGCGACAAAAACGTCTGCTTCGTAGGACGGAGTGTTGATCCGGTCGCTTTGCAGCACGGCTTCTTGAAACCCTGCTTTTGTCGCTTTGGCTGAAAAGATATCATGGTTACTATTTCCACCGCCCTTGCCATTAGAAGAATAGTACATCGTTCCGGACTTGGTCAACGAAACGTAATACTCATTCTGATCCGAGTTGATGGAGGGGCCTGCATTCTTTGGCGCGGACCAGCCGTTCCCCGTTTTTTCAATGTACCAGATGTCATAGTCTTTTTTATCACCTTGACCATCCATAGGCCGGTCGGAAATGAAATAAAGTTTTTTATCATCGGGCGACAGGAACGGATCGTTGTGACTGTATTTGTCGCTGGTGATCACGGTTTTTGGCTTCGACCACGTGTCGCCCGTGCGAACGATTGAGCGAATCTCCGCGATGGGGCCCACATTCACGGCGTAGTAAAATTCATTCCCGCTATTCGAAAACACCGACCCGAATTCGTAGTCGGCCTTGAGCGAAACAACCTCCGGGGCAAAAACTTTGGGTGTCATTTCCGGGGGCACCTGGTTTAAATATTGAACAGCGCTTTTTGGTTGGGCTAGGGACAGGAAGGAAGGAAAAGTCAGAAGAACAATAAAAATTGGTCGCATAGGTTTGGGGGTTATTTCAGTACGCCATTTCAATTCATATGCCAACTAAAACGATTGTTAACGTGCGCCGATTGGCGTACTTGCTTTTACAACAATGTTCGTATTTGGGATTAAATGAACTATTGCGGTCGGTTCAAATCTCCCCTGCCGATTGTACAATGTCGCGATGCCGACAATGTCGCATTTTATAAGCTCATTTTCGTCTATGGAGTCTTTTTTAGGCTCCAGTAATGGAACGAATAGCTTCTGTTTCATGTCTTCTCGTTGACGACTTCTTTCATAGGCCTTTCGCAAAATCTGAAACAATGACCGAAGTATTTCATAGCGGGGAATTGCAGGTCCAACACCTCCTTGGGGCCACGGAAGCAGCACGCTCCCTTCGGGGTGTGATCATGGATAAATTACCTCCTGTTGCCATTCGCTTCCTCCCGGCTTTTGATTTTGTCTTGGCCACATCCATTGATGGTCATGGGCAGGTTTGGACGTCGTTTCTGACCGGTCCCAAAGGTTTCGTAGCCGTCCGTACGCCAACCAGCATTTTACTTTCGATAGACGAAGAAAAAACTTTCCTTACCAATATTGAAAAAAACGACAACGTAGGTTTGTTGTTCATAAACTTCGAGGCAAGAGCGCGTCTTCGGATAAACGGAAAAATCCAAAAAACACCAACGGGGTTTCAACTGGACATAGCGCAAAGCTATTTCAATTGCCCAAAATACATTCAGGCCCGCACACCGGTGGCATCACCCGGCAACAAAAGCCATAGTGTATGCGGAATCTCCTCGCTGAGTGATGAACACCGCGACATCATCCACAAAGCCGACACGTTTTTCATTTCAAGCTACGCGCCCGGACAGGGGGCCGATTCCTCTCACCGGGGTGGTCATCCCGGGTTTGTTGAAATTGTGAACGACCGGCAAATACGCTGGCCCGATTATCCGGGTAATAACCTGTATAACACCTTGGGAAATTTGCAAGTCGATGCGCACTGCGGACTCCTGTTCATGGATTTCGATAACAACAGAATTTTGCAGATGACGGGCACGGCGAAACTGTTAACGCATAACGATCAGCACGTTGTCGAGTTTACTTTAACGGCGATGAACGACATTTCAGATGCCACGCCTTTTCAATGGAAGTTTCTGAATTATTCACCCTATAATCCATAGCGAATTACTATAACCATACATACCATGAATTCAAAAGAGCAAGAAAAAGATGAAACACCCGGCGATGATCTTCCGTTCGTAAATGACGAGTGCGGAGACTTTATGTGGGACGAAGCGCTAAAGAAATTCGAGGAAAACGAAAAGAAAAAAGCGGCTGACGAGAAGGCAAAAACCGAGGAGCCGCGAAAACAAGACGCTTTAAAGACGTAAACAAATTTTCAGGGAGGATAAAAAAAAGCATGGCATATTATCACAAAATGATGCAATCTCCCGTGGGCGAATTGAGGCTCATCGCCAGCGACAAAGGTCTGGCCGCCGTACTTTGGGATTATGGTGAGCCCGATCATACGCCGGTGACCGAATCCAGCATAGAAAGCAATGATCACCCCGTGCTCCTGGAAGCCGAACAACAACTCACGGAGTACTTCGAAAAAAAGAGGACCGCCTTTACACTGGAATTGGATTTTATCGGGACAGAATTTCAAAAAAAAGGTCTGGCATGCCATGCTGACGATTCCCTTTGGAGAGACCCGAACGTACGGACAGATCGCAAAACAAATCGGCAGTCCCGATGCTGTGCGCGCGGTTGGCGGCGCGGCAAACAAAAATCCGATCCCTATCATTGCGCCCTGTCACCGGGTGATCGGCGCTTCCGGCAAGCTGGTTGGATTTGGCGGCGGACTTCAAAACAAGTCGATCTTATTGCAACTGGAAGACTCCAGAAAAAATCCAACGCTCTGGTGACGCCTTCCGGGCTTGCATCCCTCCCGTTTTTCTTCTTGTTTTGTTGACCTCATTGACGACCCTCTCATGACAACTTTTTCCTCCGAGAATTTTCACAAGATCTGCGACACGGTGGCCTCAAACGACAAAGATTTGACATCGGTCATTGAGGCCTATGGCTACCCGCCGATGTGGACCCGACCCAATACATTTGAAAGCCTGGTCCACATCATCCTGGAACAACAAGTCTCGTTGGCTTCGGCGTTGGCGACGCTGAATAAATTGCGTGATAGAATAAAAACGATAACCCCGGAGGGAGTTTTGGCATTAAGCGACGAAGATCTAAAGGCGTGTTATTTCAGTCGTCAAAAAACAGCGTATGTGCGCTATCTTGCGGAGGCGATTTTGAACGGGAATATCGATTTACCTTCGATAGCAAAACTACCGGACGATGATGTGCGCTCGACGCTGAATCCACTGAAAGGCGTTGGCAACTGGACCATCGATGTGTACCTGATGTTTGTGTTGCAACGGGTGGATGTATTTCCCATCGGAGATCTGGCCGCCGTCAATGCCTTAAAACGTCTCAAAAATCTCCCCGCCGAAACCACCCGCGAAGAGCTCCTGGAGATCGCCGTAAACTGGCAGCCCTATCGAACTGTAGCGACGATGCTATTGTGGCATTATTACCTCTCGCGCAGAGCAAAAAAATAGGCCTTCTTAACATTTTTTTGAGCACGGATCGTAAGATTATTTTCCCTCAAAATGCGCCAGGCTATTTTCCCGATGTCCACGTTCAAACAACAAAAAATCTTTGTATCAACTTAGCGCCTTTCTTTGTTCGCCGAAGATTTAGCGAAGGTGAGGCAGTTAAATTTTTCTTCCCACACAACGCCCCTCCAAACAACAAAAAAACGCCTCATTCGTACATCAAAAAACAACGGCTTCCACAGGCAAAATTAACGCCCTTAACTAACACCCGTACGGAGTAGCTAACATTCGTTATTGATGAAATTTCAAATATTTTCGGTAAATCACTTGAACCTTAGTCGATAATTTGTGACCATTGTACTCGCACAGAATTATATGTCGAAATCAACAACAATATCAGAACGCAGCATGAACCTTTCGAGGTCCATGGCTTCCCTGTTTTTGTTGCTCCTAATCATCGTGATCGTGGTCAAACCCGCAGGGGCGATGGTGATATAGCATAACGAACTAAAAACTCACGAACCGCCCCGATAGCCTCGGGGCGGTTTTGTTTTATACAGGCTAAAACAAACTAACAATTGTTATATGTATTACACGAAAGACACGATCCTTTTCTTGAATGGTAAGTTCATAAAAGCGGTTGATGCTCACACCGACCTCTACAGCCAGACGCTGCATTACGGCTTCGGTGCATTCGAAGGCATCCGTGCTTACCAGTCATTGAACGGCGTCAAGATCTTTAAGGCCTTCGAGCATTTCGAACGCCTGCGCAAAAGCTGCGCGCTCGTGGGCATTCCCTTTCAGTACGAAACCGAAGAACTGGTTCAGATCGCTTACCAACTCCTCGAAAGAAACAACCTCTCCGACAGCTACATCCGCCCCCTGGTTTACTGCGGGCCCAACATGACCCTCACCCAACCCCAGGATGTGTTCCTGATGATGTGCGCCTGGGAATGGGACAAATACCATGGCGACAAGCTGCTCAAGCTTTGCGTTTCCTCCTACCAGCGCCCTAACCCCAACTCCCTGAAAATGGAAGCCAAGGTCACCGGCCACTACGTGAACTCGATCCTCGCCACCAGCGAAGCCAAAGTACGCGGCTACGACGAAGCCCTCATGCTCGACATGAACGGCAACGTGGCCGAAGCCCCCGGCGCGAACTTCTTCCTGGAAAAGAACGGCGTGTTGTATACCCCTCCCGTGGGCCACATCCTGCCCGGCATCACACGGCAAACCGTGCTCAACATCTGCCGCGAACTGGATATCCCCGTGAAGGAAAGAAATATCAGCCCTGAAGAACTGGAAAGCGCCGACAGCGCCTTCCTCTGCGGCACCGCAGCGGAGATCGCTGGCATCGAATCCATCGACGCCAAGCCCTTCCGCAAGGAATGGTATGAAAGCCTCGGCGCCACCGTGCAGGAGGCCTACAAATGCCAGGTGTTGGAGAAATCCTTCAGCTACGTCATCATCTAACTACAACCAGATAGATGCTCGGGGAGGTGAAGTTGTCCCCACCGATAACTTCACTCGACCCGTTTTAAAAAGATTTTACGATTAAACCGCAGATACATTTTGGAACTGAACAAGTATAGCAAGACCCTCACACAAGATCCCACATTGCCCGCGGCGCAAGCGATGCTGTATGGGATCGGGTTAACGGAAGAAGATTTGAAGAAGGCCCAGGTGGGCATTGTGAGTACAGGCTATGACGGCAACACCTGCAACATGCACCTCAACAAGCTGGCCGAAGAAGTGAAAACCGCCGTGTGGAGCAGAGACCTGGTGGGCCTCATCTTCCACACCATCGGCGTGAGCGACGGCATGAGCAACGGCACCGAAGGCATGCGCTATTCGCTGGTGAGTCGCGAAGTGATCGCCGACTCGATCGAAACCGTATGCGGCGCACAGTACTACGACGGCCTCATCGCCGTTCCCGGCTGCGACAAAAACATGCCCGGCGCCCTGATGGCCATGGCCCGCTTGAACCGCCCCGCCATCATGGTCTATGGCGGCACCATCGCCGGCGGCCACTGGAAAGGACAACAACTGAACATCATCTCCGCCTTCGAAGCCCTGGGCCAGAAGATGGCGGGCACCATAACACCGGAAGATTTCAAAGGCATCATCCAAAACTCCTGCCCCGGCGCAGGAGCGTGTGGAGGCATGTACACCGCCAACACCATGGCCTCGGCCATTGAAGCGATGGGCATGTCGTTGCCTTTCTCGGCATCGAACCCCGCCCTCAGCAAAGAGAAGTCAGCGGAGTGCATCGAAGCCGCCAAAGCCATCCGCCTGCTGCTGGAACGCGACCTGAAGCCACGCGACATCATGACGAAGAAGGCCTTCGAAAACGCCATCACCGTGGTCATGGTTTTGGGTGGATCCACCAATGCGGTGTTGCACCTCATCGCCATGGCCAAGTGCGCCGGCGTATCGGTCACACAAGAAGACTTTCAACGCATCAGCGACAAAACGCCGCTCATTGCCGACCTCAAGCCCAGCGGAAAATATTTGATGGAAGACCTCCACAAGATCGGCGGCGTTCCCGCGGTGATGAAATATTTGCTGAAGACCGGCTACCTACACGGCGATTGCATCACCGTAACAGGAAAGACGGTAAAAGAAAACCTGGAAAGCATCCCCGACCTGGATTTCACAAAACAGGATATCATCCTGCCCTTCGAAAAAGCCATCAAAGCCACCGGCCACCTCCAGATCCTCTATGGAAACCTGGCGCCGAAAGGATCAGTAGCCAAGATCACCGGCAAAGAAGGCGATCGCTTCAAAGGACCCGCCCGCGTTTTCAATGGCGAGTTTGCATTGGTGGATGGCATCCAGAGCGGTAAGGTAAAACCCGGCGACGTGGTGGTGATCCGCTACGTTGGCCCCAAAGGCGCTCCCGGCATGCCGGAAATGCTCAAGCCCACTTCCGCCATCATGGGCGTGGGACTCGGCAAGAGCGTGGCCCTGATCACCGACGGCAGATTTTCCGGCGGCTCGCACGGCCTCCTCATCGGGCACATCACACCCGAAGCGTATGAAGGCGGATTGATCGCCCTCGTAGAAGACAATGATCTGATTGAAATAGATGTACAGGGTCACACGATCAACCTGCTGGTTGACGATGCGACCTTGTCCAAACGCAGAGCGGCCTGGAAAACACCACCGCTGAACGCCAAGAATGGAATTTTATGGAAGTATGCCAAACACGTAAAAACTGCTGCAGATGGATGCGTTACTGACGAAGACTAAAACGGCGGTTGGGACAGAAGCCCAACCCAAACAAAAAATTACCGGCTCCGAAGTGTTGCTGCGCAGCCTGGTAGAAGAAGGTGCCGACATCATCTTCGGATATCCCGGCGGAGCGATCATGCCGGTATACGATGCCCTCTATCACTTTGCCGACCGGCTGACACACATACTCGTGCGCCACGAACAAGGCGCGATCCACGCCGCGCAGGGCTTTGCCCGCGTGTCGGGAAAAGCGGGCGTGGTGTTTGCCACCTCCGGCCCCGGCGCCACCAACCTGGTGACCGGCCTGGCCGATGCGCTCATCGACTCCACACCCCTGGTCTGCATCACCGGCCAGGTGTTTGCTCACTTGCTGGGCACGGATGCTTTTCAGGAAACCGATGTGGTGAACACCACCATCCCGGTAACGAAATGGAACATCCAGGTAACGGAAGCCAAAGATATCGCCCCCGCCGTGGCGCGCGCTTTCTATATCGCTAACACCGGCCGTCCCGGACCCGTTCTGGTGGACATTACCAAGAACGCGCAGAACGAAATGATCGAGGAAGCGGAATACAAAAAGTGCGAGAGCATCCGCACGTATAAGCCGACACCCACGCTGCAACCAGCGCAGGTAGACGCCGCCGCGGAACTGATCAACAACGCCAAACGTCCCTACATTCTCGCCGGCCAGGGCATCCTGTTGTCGGGAGCAACCAAGGAATTGATCGCCTTTTCTGAAAAGACGGGCATTCCCGTAGCCAGCACGTTGCTGGGGCTCGGCGCCTTCCCCACGGATCATCCGAATTATGTCGGCTTCCTGGGCATGCACGGAAACTACGGTCCCAACCTGAACACGAACGAATGCGATGTGCTCATCGCCGTGGGCATGCGGTTCGACGACCGTGTAACGGGCAACGTGAGCAAATATGCAAAGCAAGCCAAAGTGGTTCACATCGAGATCGACAAAGCTGAGATCAACAAGATCATCAAGGCCGACGTGGCCGTTCATGCCGATGCAAAAGAAGCCCTGACAGCCTTGCTGCCCAAGTGCAAAGGCAACCGTCACGCCGATTGGATCGCCAGCTTCAAAAAGCTGAACGATGAAGAATATGAAAAAGTAGTCAGTAAAGAATTCTTCCCCACCAGCGAAAAGCTCACCATGGCCGAAGTCATCCACCACCTCTCCAACTTCACAAAAGGAGAAGCCGTGGTCGTGACCGACGTAGGCCAGCACCAGATGACGACCTCGCGCTATTACCAATACAAAGCTCCCCGCACCAACGTCACCTCGGGCGGCGCCGGCACGATGGGCTTTGCCTTGCCTGCCGCCATGGGCGCCAAACTGGGCACGCCCGAAAAGCAAGTCGTGGCCGTGATCGGCGACGGGGGCTATCAAATGACGGTGCAAGAATTGGGCACCATCATGCAATACAAAATTCCCGTGAAGATCATTGTGTTGAACAATAACTTCCTGGGCATGGTGCGCCAGTGGCAACAACTGTTCCACGGCAAGCGTTACTCGTTCACCGAAATGCAGAACCCCGACTTTGTGAAGCTGGCCGAAGCCTATAGCATTCCTGCACGCAAAGTGGAAGCCCGCGAAGATCTTCAAGGCGCATTGAAAGAAATGCTCGACGCGAAGACTCCCTATTTCCTGGAAGTGGTTGTCGGCAAAGAAGACAACGTGTTCCCTATGGTTCCCGCCGGCGCCGGCGTGGCCGATGTTCTTTTGGAAGCTCCTAAGATCTAATACGATGACTATACACACCCGCACCCTTTTAGAGACCAACACGATAACTATGAAACAGGAATTCACCCTTGAAATACATTCCGATAATAACTTTTCGGTTTTGAACCGGATCGTTAATATCCTGAATCGCCGCAGGATCAGAATCAAAAAACTGGTGGCCCACGAAGTGGAAGGCGACTTTCGCATGGGGGTGGCCGTGCTGCTGCTGTTCACCACGTCCGACATGATGGAGAAAGTGAAACACCAGCTGGAGAAGCTCATCGAAGTGGAATATGCAATCTACTATCCCGGAAGCGATCTCTATTGCGAACTGAGCGCCAAGCACAACGAACAAGTTGTATAACGCGGAAGCGATTCCGGATAAAAAACACAACACGTAAAAAATTAAAACTTAAACAATAAATCAAAATGGCAAAGATCAATTTTGGCGGAACGATCGAAGAGGTTGTTACCCGTGAAGAATTCCCGATGGAAAAAGCGCTTGACATACTGAAGAACGAAACGATTGCCATTATAGGCTATGGTGTGCAAGGCCCGGCGCAAGCCCTCAACCTGCGCGACAACGGTTTCAACGTTATCGTTGGCCAACGCAAAGGTTCCAAAACATGGGACAAAGCGGTTGAACACGGATGGGTTCCCGGCAAAACATTGTTCGAGATCGAAGAAGCAGCAAAACGCGGAACCATCCTCGAGTTCCTGCTCTCCGACGCCGGTCAGATCGCGCTGTGGCCCACCATCAAACCTTTCCTCACCAAAGGCAAGACTTTGTATTTCTCCCACGGCTTTGGCATCACCTTCAAAGAACAAACCGGCATCATCCCGCCGGCAGACATCGACGTGGTGTTGGCTGCGCCCAAAGGATCGGGTACTTCCGTACGCCGCTTGTTCTTGCAAGGCAAAGGCATCAACTCCAGTTACGCGGTATTCCAGGATGCAACCGGCAGTGCCAAACAGAAGGCCATTGCCCTTGGCATCGGCGTGGGATCGGGCTATTTGTTTGAAACCGATTTCAAGAAAGAAGTATACTCCGACCTCAGCGGCGAACGCGGAACGTTGATGGGTGCCATCGCCGGCATCTTCGAAGCTCAATACGAAGTGTTGCGCGCCAACGGCCACTCGCCTTCCGAAGCCTTCAACGAAACCGTAGAAGAACTTACGCAAAGCCTCATGCCCCTCGTAGCCGAGAACGGTATGGACTGGATGTATGCCAACTGCTCCACGACCGCACAACGCGGTGCCTTGGATTGGAAAGTGAAATTCAAAGCCGCTACCCTTCCCGTATTCCAGGAATTGTACAAGAGCGTAGCCACCGGCGCTGAAGCAAAACGCACCATCGAAACTTGCAGCAAGCCCGACTATCGCGAGAAGCTGGCAGAAGAGCTGAAAGAACTCCGCGAAAGCGAACTCTGGCAAGCCGGTGCCGCCGTACGTCAACTCAGACCTGAGAAGAACACGGTGGAAGCCAGCATGATCAACTAATTTTCCTTAACCGCGAAGGCGCAAACGGACGCGATCTTTTTGATGCCTTCGCGGTTAGTATTTTATCCTCTTATGAAACCCACCTCACAAGCATACGAACTCAACATCAACGCCGCCGCCTACGCCCTCAAAGCCGTAGCGCTGAAAACGCCGTTGCAGTACCATCGCAAACTTTCCGAAAAATTTCAAGCCGAGATTTACATTAAACGCGAAGACTTGCAGGTGGTGCGCTCGTATAAACTGCGGGGTGCCTACAACCTCATCCAAAGCCTGAGCGACGACCAACGCAAACGCGGCGTCGTATGTGCCAGCGCTGGCAACCACGCCCAAGGTGTGGCCTTCGCCTGCAAATACCTCGACATCAAGGCCGTCATCTACATGCCCGCCATCACGCCCAAACAAAAGATCAACCAGGTGAGAATGTTTGGCGGCAGCAACATCGAGATCGTCCTCATCGGCGACACGTTCGACGAATGCCAGGCGCATGCGCTGGCCTTTACTGAAGAAAATGAAATGGTCTTCATCCCGCCATTCGATCACCTGAAAGTGATTGAAGGACAAGGCACCGTAGGCAAAGAGATCCTCGACGACCTGTCGGGCATCGACTACATCTTCGTGCCCATTGGCGGCGGCGGTCTTTGCGCTGGCGTAGGTCAATATTTCAGACTCTTCTCACCCCAAACCAAACTGGTGGGTGTGGAACCCCTGGGTGCACCCTCTATGAAAGCCGCACTCGAAGCGGGCAAGCCCGTTGTGCTGGATACGATCCAGCGCTTTGTCGATGGCGCTGCCGTGAAGAAAGTGGGTGACATCACCTTCGAGCTTTGCAAAGAGGTGATCACCGACATGTTGCTCGTGCCCGAAGGCAAAGTGAGCACCACCATCCTGCAACTCTACAACGAAGATGCCATCGTGGCCGAACCGGCTGGGGCATTGTCCATCGCAGCCCTCGATCAATATGCAACCCAGATCAAAGGCAAAAAAGTAGTCTGCGTCCTCAGCGGCGGCAACAACGACATCGACCGCATGCAAGAGATCAAAGAACGGTCGCTGCTCTACGAAGGTCTCAAATATTATTTCATCGTACGTTTCGCACAGCGCCCCGGAGCCTTGAAAGAATTCGTCAACGACATTCTCGGCCCCAACGACGACATCGTGCGGTTTGAATTCATCCAGAAGAACAACAAGGAAAGCGGCCCCGCGCTCATCGGCATTGAAGTGAAATCAAAAGACGATTTCAACGCACTCATTGCCCGCATGGACGGCCACAAGCTGAACTACACGCTGGTGAATCAGAACGAAAACCTGTTCGAATACCTCGTCTAACAGAAATCCTTATTCTTTTTTTTGCAACCGGGTTCACTCACCGGGAATGAAATGTTCATGGCCATGGGCGAGCACCATCCCAGGCTAAGGCATGTCGAATTCAAATGACGGGTTTTGCCATCCCATGGGGATATCGGCTTCATAACTGCCATCGGCCATGCGGATGCGCATCTCTAACCGGCCTTCAATGCGGAAGCCCACGGATTGATATAATTGGATCGCTCGGAGATTTCCTTCGCGGGCAATCAACTCCACCTTCCCGATCTCAGGGCGGTTGCGCACAATTTCGTCCAGGTAGATGGTGAGGATCGTGCGGCCGATCTTTCTCCCTTGGAAGTCGGGGTGAACGCATACCGTCACATCGGTGATCAGATGCTTGAAGATCTCCAGCCCCATCGTGTAGCCGTGCATGTCGGCCACCAGTTCATCGGGATTGTCCGGATGTTCGGCCACCACCATCAGGCCGCGCGCGAGGCTGTTGTGAAGGATCTTGTGGATATATTCCTCCGTCACCTCGTGTTCCAAACGGGCAATGCCGTCGCGTACGCGCGATACTGCTTTATACAATCTCAATAATCGGGGTGCATCCTCTTCGGTGGCGGTACGGTAGTGCATGGAAGTAAATCGTAGGGTTTATAAAAAACGAAAGTATCCAAAGCAATGGAATTTTCACAGCAAAGGCCGCGAAGGTTGCTGCATACCTTTTAGGGCTGCGCATAGAAATGCACAGCCTCAGGCGGAAGTTTTTCCAACGCGGCATCTGCCACGAGAGAGAACTATTGAAAAGAAACTTCTGAAATAAACTTGAACTGATTTTCGGTGACCCGCTCGGGTGTGAGGCGTACCGCTGCGTTGCGCAGCCTGATCAGAAAGGGATTCTCCAATTGCGCGATTCGCCCCAGGCGTCGCGAATCCCGGATGATGTGACGCGTGCGTCGTAGACGACGGGTTTCAAAGCGTTGGAACGCCACGATGGGCTCTGCGTTTTCGGCGAGGCAATTCGCCAGGATCACGGCATCTTCAATCGCCATACAAGCGCCTTGCCCCAGGTTGGGCGTGGTGGCGTGCGCGGCGTCGCCCATCAACAAAATATTTCCAAAGGCAAATTGCTTCAAGGGTTTCAGATCGATGATGTCGTTCCAGATCAACTGGGCATCCTGGGTTTGCGCGAGAACATTTTTAACGTCGGCGTGGAACCCGCTGAAATGTTTTGAGAGCTCGGCCACTCCATAGGCTTTCTTCTCAGGGTCGTTCGCCACGGCATTGATCGTAGCAAACCAATAGATCCGTTGACGCGACAGTGGCACAATGCCAAAGCGGCTTCCGGGTCCCCACGTCTCCGAAGTTTCTTCCATATTCAACGACGGAGGAATTTTGTCGATCACGGCGCGCCAACACGTATAGCCCGCATAACGCGGCGCGCTTCCCGGCAGCAGCTTCTTGCGAAAGACGGAGTGGATGCCATCGCAGGCCACCACATAATCTGTTTCCACGGAAGTGCCATCTGTAAAATGAAGCATCACACCATTGGCTGTCTGCTCAAAACCAGAGCAGCCTTTGCCTTGTTGCACCACGCCCTCGGGAAGCTGTGACAAAAGCACCTGGTGAAGATCGGCGCGGTGAATGGTGAAATTATTGGGAGCCCCAAACTTGGCGCTCATGCGCTCAGCATTGGCCGTCGACAACGTTTGACCTTGCTGGTCTTTGATGATAAATTTCTTCAGCACCCTCCCCGCTTTCAACACCTCGTCGCGGATGCCGATCTGCTGAAACGCTTTGATGGCGTTGGCCGCTAAACCGAGCCCTGCGCCAAGCGGCTTGAGTTGGGGAGCATTTTCATAAACCGTTACCGGATAACCTTTTTTTCGGAGCGCAATGGCGAGGGTGAGGCCTCCGATGCCGCCACCGATGATAGAGAGTCTTTTGGATTTATTCATTCAGCTTTCAGGAGCGGCCGCTTACTTTTTTGGATGCGTTTCTGCAGGCGCTCTTCCTTGATTAATTGGCGAAGATTGTTCTGGGCAACATAAAAGCGTCTCAGATAATCATTGACGGATGGGGTGAGATTGATCCTATTTTCCATAATCGTTCAATTTTCATGTATGACAATTCTGTTGTCGTTTACCCCTATGCTTTTATTTTTCTATTCCCCGGGGCCAGGGCATATCGGTCTTTATTTCCTTTTTAGTAACGCACGCTGCGTTTTTTGATTTTTAAACGTCCATCTCCTCATCACCCTGTGAATTGGAGCTATGCAAACGTTTTATCGCCTGAATGGAGCGATTTGGTTTAGTGAGAGGCCTTTGTGACGTCCTGGACGGGCATCGATGCAACATCTAAGGCCGTCGGGATGGTAAAGAATTTCTGAAATTCTTCGTGCGTGTAAATACGGGCCGAAGACCGAAAGGTTATGAACATCGTCATTTTTAACGTTCAACTCCCCTATTCAGCAGTCGGCTGGTCACTTCATGCAGGGATTGGGTAAACCCGGAAAAAGACAAAGCCCCCCGAAAGGTATCCGGAGGGCTCGTAGGGCTCACAATTGAACAAATCTTAAATATTCGGTTGGGGCGTGGTCCTCAAATAAGGTTTCACGCGGGTATGGCCTTTCGGGAATTTAGCGGCGATATCCTCGTCTTTCACGGCGGCGGTGATGATCACATCCTCGCCCTGTTTCCAGTTGGCGGGTGTGGCCACGCTATAGCTGGCAGTCAGTTGCAGGCTGTCGATGACCCGGAGGATCTCGTCAAAATTCCGTCCGGTGGAGGCCGGGTACGTGATGGTGAGTTTTACCTTTTTATCGGGACCGATCACGAATACAGAGCGCACGGTAAACTTATCGGTCACGGCCGGGTGGACCATGTCATACAGGTTTGCGATCTTGAACTCCGGGTCCGCGATCAGGGGATAGTTCACCACCGTCTTCTGCGTCTCGTTGATGTCGCCGATCCAGCGGTTATGCGAATCCAGGGGGTCGGCGCTGATGGCCATCACTTTCACATTGCGCTTGTCGAACTCGGAGCGCAGCTTGGCTACGGCGCCCAACTCGGTAGTACACACAGGGGTGAAGTCGGCAGGGTGCGAAAACAAAACGCCCCAGCTGTTGCCCAGCCAGTCGTGAAATTTAATGGTGCCCTCGGTGGTCTCGGCCGTGAAATCGGGGGCGATGTCGCCTAATCTGATTGACATAGTTCAGGAATTATTTTAGTGAAACAATTAGTTAATTAAT
This sequence comes from Chryseolinea sp., assembly GCA_036525235.1. Lineage (GTDB taxonomy): Bacteria > Bacteroidota > Bacteroidia > Cytophagales > Cyclobacteriaceae > Chryseolinea. Next base: position 40,932 of record DATDAV010000155.1, read on the forward strand.
TCATTTGCAGGTACTGCTTTCAGCAACCTAAATCTATTGATTTTATAGAGTTTAGGAAAGAAACTATAACAAAGCTTTTCGGGGGGCAAAAGTTCAGGCTTTGGCTTTTTTCTTGGCCTTCATTTTCAACTCTTTCTTGGCCAGCCCCTCCAGCGTTTCGTTCTTCAGCATCTCTACGGTGGCCATGCGTATTTCCAGGAAGGCATGGTGGAGACTACAGGTTGCCTCGTCTTCACACTCCGCACAGGGTTCATAAAATTTATGGGCGGCACACGAGACCAGGGCGATGGTCCCGTCGAACATCCTCAGCACCTCGGCCAGGTTTACGGTGGCAGGATCCTGACGCAGGAAATAGCCGCCACCCTTGCCCTGTTTGCTCCCCAGCACACCCGCTCGCTTGAGCTCCAGCAAGATGGCCTCCAGGAACTTCTTGGGGATGTTACAGGCTTCCGAAATATCCTTGATCAGGAATTTCTTTTCAGGCTCCTTGGCCATATGGACAAGGGCGTGAATGGCGTATTTACATTTCTTGGAGAGCATAATTGCGACAATTTAGTAATTTACGCAGAACGAAATGCGTTTCGATGTCGGCCGTAAACTTTCATCGATTATTTTTGCCCCCAACACACGCCGAGGTAGCTCAGGGGTAGAGCAGCTGATTCGTAATCAGCAGGTCGTGGGTTCAATTCCCATCCTCGGCTCTTGATTATCAGTTAGTTAGTGATTTTATAGATTTTCCTGGCTTTGAAATTTTGACCCTAAAGCCATTGTAACGCAGACCCTCCCTAAGAATCAGGTAAGACCAACAAGTCCTCGGTTGTTCGTTGTCCTTCATGCTATCAGAACGATGCTACATTATTTACCCTGAACCAAACACGTTAATGCCGACTTCCTCCAACCCGTTTTATAATAATGATGGCTTTCGCAAAGCGGTTCCTTACCTATCGGTAGCCGTTGGATTGGGCTTTCTTTCTTATGGTGTCTTCGGCAGATTTGATGATCCTCAAGTTGGACACTTTTGCGAAGGACTAGGCAAGACAATCTTAGCAGGCGGAATCTTTGCGCTCCTTTTAAAAACCTATCAATTTATGGGAGTGTTTAAAGAGGAGCTGTCTAAAATCGTGTATGATGCAAAATTCCTAAGCAATCGGAAAGATTTACCCGAGGTTTGGGAAGCTGTTTCCAAGGTCTTGTTTAAAAACAAATTTCCAAAAATAACGAAGGAGATTACGGATTCCGTAAGAGACATATATTTCCCGACCAAACAGATTTCATACTTCGGAGACTATAGTCAAAGTCTTCAAATTACTTCTGCCGAGGGAGACAAAATCAAAGTAGTTCAATCTAACGAATACACGATCTATCCAAATGAGGACAAATTCCCGACCTCGTCGACAAACGCAATAAAATTCGGTTCCTCCAAGGACGACGTTTCATTCAAGATATTAAGTTACAAAGTCGATGGGGCGGAGTGCAAAACATATAAACTAACAGAGACGGTAAAGGACAATACAGTGATCAACACTATTCGTCTGGAACTAAAGGGTAAGGAATCTTACAGAATCGAGACAGAAATTGAAAAGATCTATTCCTTAAAAGAAGACAATGTCATAGGATTTGGAAAGGACTCCCTCATCTACAACTTAACCTTGCAGATCCATCTTGAAGAGGGCATAGACGTTGCATTCTTTGATAGAGGGACTTTAAAAAAATGGACGCATAAAAAACCGAATAATCGATTTTGTTCTTACGAATACAAGGGCATCATTTTTCCAAAACAAGGTTATTTGATATTCGTTAGTAAGGATATATAGTTATATTGTTAAACAAATCTATTGTTATGACAAACAACATGATTTTTTCGAATGACATTGACGGAGGAACTTAGAATTCTCCAGTTGAGCCGGCGTGGGTCTTTCTCCACACCTCCCTTAAGCGTATACGCGTGAAGAGGATCTGATATTTGAAAACACCGACACTTCAATAAAGGAGGAGGCCTTGGCCTCCTCCTTATATTTTATGGTTATTCAGTTTATTCCCACAGCACGTTCTGGGCTATTTTTGATGCGATTCATGGAGGTCTGAAAACAAACCATGCCATATATCACAACCCATAGGTCAATCCCGAAGATCATTCCGCAGGAATTTATCCTTGTAATTTTAACGCGCAATGTTAAAATTACAAGGAAGAATAAGGCTGCTTGTGGCTTGTGCCTGTGGCCGAGGAGTTCCTGGCACAGGTAAAGACCCATCCGTTTAAAACTCAAATCCAAAATGAATCTCTTCAAAATTCTAATAATCGCCCTCGGAGGTGCCATCGGCAGCGTCGCCCGCTACCTCACCGTGAAAGGCGTCGATCAAAAAATGAACGCCTTTTTTCCTTATGGCACCCTGACCGTGAACCTCGTTGGCTCGTTTTTAATAGGCCTTTTCTACGTGCTGGCCCTGCGCAAAACCGGCATGAACGAAAACTGGCGCCTGTTCCTGGGAGCAGGATTTTGTGGCGGATTCACCACATTTTCGGCCTTTGCGTGGGAGAATTTTAGCCTGTTCCAGCAAAAAATGCTGGGAACCGCGTTTCTGTATACATCGGTGAGCCTGGTGGCCGGTTTTTCCGCCCTGGCCTTGGGGGCTTGGATTGCCCGTTTTATTTAAAAGCCTTTTTGCTTAATGCTGAAAAGCTTCTTACTTTTGTCGCCCTTCGTACCTTATACGGCGAAGGAAATGCCCAGGTGGTGAAATTGGTAGACACGCTACTTTGAGGGGGTAGTGCCTTAACCGGTGTGCTGGTTCGAGTCCAGTCCTGGGCACCAAAAACAAAACTCCAGTCAACCGGACCGGAGAACCCTGAATTTTGAAAATCACTTGCCGAAGTGGTGAAATTGGTAGACACGCACGTTTCAGGGGCGTGTGGCGCAAGCTGTGGGGGTTCGAGTCCCCCCTTCGGCACATAGAAAAATCACTCTCAAAAGGAGTGATTTTTTTTTACCCCCCTTTTCGGTCTTCGTTGTTCTCGGTCTACCTTCTTTCCTTTCGGCCTCGTCTGTGCTCCGCCTTCCTGTCTTTTTGAACTTCTCGTCGCTTTCTTTAAGTTGATCTTTTTTGACACTGGAGATTTTTTTGCAACGCTACCGCCACTGCAAAATCATTTCAGGGGTTGGGTTTAGTATTGGTTTTTGTTTAGGCTAATCATGTTGACCAATGCCACATTCAACCACCCGTTCGCTGGCGATAAAGCTGTGGCCCGATCTCAGGTCTGATCGGGAAGATTCTTTTTCCGATGGCGACGAAGTTGTCTTTGCCGGTACGTGCCATTCCATCCAGGATGCAGCGGCAGGATCCTTGCCGTTGGCTGAAATTGTGCTGAACCTGCAGGTTGCTCCTCAGGAGAACCTGGACTTTCTGGAAGCGTTGTTGCGTGATTCTTTTCGAATCATTTTTATGAAAGACACCAAGACGGTCGTACAACTCCCGTCAGCAGCGAATTGCTCCTCGCAGGGTCACCCCGCTAAAAAACAAGAACCGTGTTACCCGACGGCGCGGCGGGTTAAAAAAGCATTGGGCAAAAGCGGCCAGTCCGCGCAGGTGTCCAAAGACCAGAACCATCGGATAGCACTTCGGATGCCGAACTATTGGCAGATGGTGGTCTTTGATGAAATCCTGTATTGCAACAGCGACGGAGGTTATACCACCTTTTTTCTCACGGGTAATCGAAAAATATTGACATCCACGCCACTGCGGAAATACGAAGACTCCCTGCCGTCTTCTCATTTTATTCGCGTCCATCAATCCTTTATCGTAAACTATCATTTCATCGATCGGCTTTACAAGGAAAACTACTTGATGCTAACCGATGGCACACAAATTCCCGTGGCGGTGAGAAAGAAGGCTGCCCTGGTCAAAATTCTGATCGGTTGAGCGCGTCTGATTTTCCTGTTTGTCTTGAGTCACACGAAGTTTTAACAACGTCTCCGTGTTTTAGATGCTCTAGAATGAATTCAATTTTCTATTCGTTGGATTATTTCTTATAGACGTACCGTTAAATCGACAATTCGTTGATAAAGCAAAAAAAACGGTGCTTCGATTGAGGCGTCATTCAACACTAAACGCTTATCGGCAATTTTACTACAGTATAACGATTTCTGTATACGCCATGTTATTCAGTTTCATCATCCTGGCAGTGTCCTATGATCGGATTGTCGCGTGAGCATTTTTTTTTGACATGTCAAAAAGCTACTTCTTGCAGGCTCAATCTTCTACTAAAATGTTTACTGTCATGAAAAAAAAATTCTTTCTTTTCTTTTTAGCCACCGTCGTGATACTTACCGGTTGTCAAACCGAAAACTCCGTCAACCCGCAACCTGAATTAGGAAAAGCCACTATCACGGGAAAAGTTTTTGCCGACACCAATCTCAAGAACGCGGGCGATGAAACGGCCCCGGTCGGAACGAAAGTGGTAGTCATCGTGAACGGCGAAGACCTGGCCGTTACGCCGGACAACACCAGGACGTACGGCAAAAAATATTATTCCGGCACCGTAGACCCTTCCGGCAAATACACCATCGACGTAGCGGTGGGCGCGCTTCCCATCCGCGTGAGCGTCGCGGCCGGTGATTTTATCATCGACGTCACCAATGCCGACAACACCGTGACTAAGGATGTCATTTTTAAGGCTCCTGTCGAATCGGTCGATGTCTACAAAGACGGTGTGTTCTATTTGAATCTATCGTATTGATCGCGGCCTTCCTATCCTTTACACTTAAGTTGTTACAAATGAAAAAAATATATACTGTGGGGACTGCGCTCATGCTGTTGTGTAGCCCGGTCCTGGCCCAGGATGTCACTGAATTAAAATCCAGAAGAGGAGAAACTATTTTGCCGGAAATGGACGAGCTGGGGCTGGGTATCTCTGCCAATCCCTTTCTAAATTACTTCGGCAATTTCTTTAACGCCGATGGCAACACGGCACCCAGCTTTGACTATGCTGCCAATCCCGCGAATCGCATCGCCGTGTTTGGCAAATACATGAAAGATGAAAACACGGCCTACCGCATTCGCTTTGCTGTGGGCGTGGGCACGCAGATCAACAAAGGGGTGGTACTTCAAAATGAAACACGGCCCGATGTGAACTACCCGGCGTTTACAGAGGACTGGCAAAAAGTGAATGCTACCAACATCGTGATCGCTCCCGGCATCGAGAAGCGTCGCGGTCTCTCGCGGGTGCAGGGTATTTATGGTGGCGAGTTGGTTTTGGGATTCACGAATTCCAAAACTACCTACCAGTACGGAAATCCGTTCACCTCCGATTTCAACGCCCCCATCACGCACGACTTTGGGAATAACATTACGAGTGGACTGCCAGCGGCCGCCGGCTCGCGCGTCATCGAAAACAAAGACGGCGCCAGCTTGCTGGCGGGTGTGCGCGGCTTTGTGGGGGTGGAATATTTCTTCGCTCCCAAGATTTCCATTGGCGGTGAATTCGGCTACATGTTCGGGTTTCAAACCCAGCAACGTTCGCTCATCACTACCCAATCGTGGGATGAGCAAACCGGCACCACACGCGACACAAAAACCGACAAATACCTGAACCATGGCTTGACGTCCCTGGGCGTGGGTCTCGATAACCTCAACGGATCGATCAACCTCTTG
>DATDAV010000156.1:0-1565 GCA_036525235.1 Chryseolinea sp.
GCCCTCGATTACCGCGTCAAGGGCATGCGCTACTTCCGCGGCCTTTCCCGTCTCTCGCACGTTGTCCTCGAGAGCAAGACTTCCCCCATCAAACATGACCGAGCGATAGCCATTTTTGAGACACTGGAGAACCATCGGCAAACCGGTTGGATGGTCGAGGTGAAGAACAATTGGTACTTTCGCCCGTTTGATCACGAGGTGGCTCAAACTGGCAAGTTCTTCAATGCCGCCATAGTCTAGATCGCCGTAGAAGGTCTGCATTAATATTGGCGCGTTTTCAAGATCGGCTGCCTCGGCAACAGCTTTCGCGATCTCAAGATTCCAGACATTAAAAGCAGGGAAGGCGTACTTGTTTTCAAACGCGTGCCTGTAGAATATTTTAGGAGAATTAACTAACATGATGTGTATTTTATGGAGTAATCCGAACAAACACTGAGCCCGGAGGAGGCTTGTCACCGTAAGTTGAGAACAATTTGCGTTTTTGGCAAGGAAAAACGTACAGTAAAACAACAAAATGTGAGGAAAAATGTTCGATTGTTGTGATTTTCCTGGATAGGTGCAGGCGGTGGCCGTAGAGTTCCGAAGCGGAAGTAATTCTATGACTCCCCTCAAGAACCGAATGGCTTCAATCCCTTTAAAATACTCATCATCAAGCCACTAATCTAGAAAAAACCAAAAATGAAAGCACTACAATTCCCTCGTGAGAATCAAACCGAAATTGTCAGCCTCGAAAAGCCTTCGATCTCAGCGCGAGAAGTACTCGTCAGGGTGGGGGCTTCAGGAATTTGCCACACCGATCTGGAAATTCTTAAGGGAAACTACGCGGCGAACTTTCCTGTCATTCCGGGACACGAGTTCGCCGGGACCGTGGAGCAGGTGGGAAAGGATGCAGATCCCGGCCTTATCGGTCGACCAGTTGTCGTTGATCCGAACGTTCCCTGTCATCAATGCGCCGCCTGTGCGGCAGGGTTGTTCAACAAGTGTTTGAATCTCAAAACGTATGGCTCCACCCTCGATGGCGGCTTTTCTGAATATGTGGCGGTTGATGCTGGGACGATCCATTCAGCTGAGGGTTTATCGATGCGAGCTGCCGCGTTAGCGGAACCTCTGGCGTGCGTTTTACACGGTCTTAATCGCCTCAGCCTCTCGCCCCAGCAACGGACGATTATTTTCGGCACCGGACCGATCGGGATGTTGATGCTTCAGGTTTTGAAAGCCAGAGGCGTTACGGAAGTGGCGTGTGTTGACCGACACAACGGCCGTCTGGAAACCGCGCGTCGACTGGGCGCTCAAGCTTGTTTTCAAGCTGACGAGATCGGTCCCGATACTCATCGCCGGGAATTCAATATTGCCATCGATGCTACAGGCATTCCCGCCGTGATCCAAATGTTACCCGATCTGGTCAAGGGTCGAGGAACAATCCTACTGTTCGGAGTTTGTCCGCCTCAGGTTCGCGTCCCCTTCTCGCCTTTCGAGATTTATGACAGGGAGTTGGCGATCCTCGGTTCGTGTTCGCTATGTGGTGAGATCGAAGAAGCTCTCGACTTGCTGAGGAAGGGAGCCAT
>DATDAV010000157.1:0-2161 GCA_036525235.1 Chryseolinea sp.
TGGCATCGGATTCCGGCCCGTTCAAGCAGACTTTCAGGCCTTGGTGAATTCCCCGGAAGGCAAAGAGATGATGAAAAATCCATTCCGCGCCCGGAAATATTTCAAGCAACTGGTTCATCCCATGATCTACGATTGCCTGACCACATTCTATGCCCTGGCGAAGGAGAGCGATTGCGTCCTCTATCACGTAAAAGCGCTAGGTGATTTTTACGCCCAAGAATTTCCAGAAAAAATGATCCGCGCCAACGTTGTTCCTGCCGTTCAGCCAACAGATGAATTCCCAAACCCGGTGTTCAGCGGTTTATCGGTGCCCGCATTCTTCAATCGGTTCACTTATACGATGGCTGACGCCGGGCTGCGGATGATGCACAAACCCATCATGCAATTCCGTGAAGTCAATTCCATGGGAAGGAAAATCCCAAAGGATCTGGCATTATCTTCCCTCTATGGTATTAGCTCAAATTTCTTAGCCAAACCAAGGGACTATCCGGCCAATAGTTATTTCACAGGATTTTGGTTTGATGAATCTTCCACCCCATTATCTGCAGATCTGTTGCAGTTCCTGCAAGCAGGAGAGCCTCCGCTACTTGTCACCTTTGGCAGCATGCCCTTCGGTGTCTCGTTCGACATTCAAAAAGCCGTTATAAACCTGTCAAAACGATTTGGTCTGCGAATCCTTATAGTAAAGGGCTGGGGTTTTGAAAATACGGACCAGTTCGAAGCGCACGACACTATTAAAGTCATCAACTCGGCCCCCTTTGGTGAACTTCTACCCTTGGTGAAAGCCGCCATCCACCATGGCGGGATCGGTACAACAGCGGAATGTCTCCGTGCCGGCATCCCTTTTTTACCCTGTCCCGTAATTTATCCTATGGGTGATCAACATTTCTGGAGCCAGTTGTCTTACCGCAAGGGCTATGCTGTTCACCCTGTTCCCTTGAAAAAACTATCAGAGACCTCGTTGACCGGAAGCGTGAAAGAACTTTTGAATGACGAGCAACTCTATAGCAACGTGCGAAATATGAAGGAAAGGTTAAGATCGGAAAATGGCGTTCAGGCCGCTATCGACATCATCGAAAATCATTTTGCTGGAATCAAATTGACTCAAAAAAATTAGTTCGGTAATCCATGATAAGGCAAAAATTGCAAACCTAGATTAAAAACGTTTCAAGAAAACATAAACTATAACAGCCATGGAAAAGAATGAAAAAACAATTGAGGTATTGAACGACCTCATCCGAATTAATAACGACAGAATCGAAGGCTACAAAAAAGCATCGGCCAATACGCACATCGCCGAGGCCGACCTGAAGACACTCTTCCTTATGCAATCGAATACGACTGCACATATCCGGAAACTACATAGATGAAAATGCCGGTTATTCTTTAAACCTGTTTAAGCTGAGCCATAAATCACCTAAGTTTGTCGAAGAAAAAAATTTTACAAAACCAAAGTAGTTTACAGGCTACGGTGCCCGGTATTACGCGAGCGTATACCCGGGCCTTTTTATTTAGAGCACCTGCCCATGAAAGCGACTCACTTATTTGAAGATTTTTTCCACAGTGAAAAGGCAGCGGGCCTGGTGTTGATGGCATGCACGGTCATCTCGTTGCTACTGGCCAACAGTGCGGCTTCCGATGGATACTTGCATTTCTGGCAACTCGAATTTTCGGGCCATAGCATTTCGCACTGGATCAATGATGGCCTGATGGCAATCTTCTTCTTGCTGGTTGGCCTTGAACTTGAACGCGAAGTATATATAGGCGAACTGTCCAGCCTCAAAAATGCGCTGTTGCCTGTGGCCGCAGCGTTGGGTGGCATGATTATACCCGCCGGTCTTCATTTCCTATTAAATCGGGGCACTGAAACGCAAGCCGGTGCGGGCATCCCCATGGCTACCGATATCGCCTTTGCCTTAGCGGTTCTTTCACTCTTGGGCAAACGCGTCCCCAATTCATTAAAAATATTCCTGACAGCTCTTGCTGTCATCGATGATCTGGGGGCCATTTTGGTTATTGCGATTTTCTACACAGGGTCCGTAGCCTGGATCAATCTTGTCGCGGCGCTTTCGGTCTTTGGTGTGTTGCTCATCATGAACCGACTTAAAATTCGAAACTTGCTTCCCTACCTCATTGGGGGAGTGGTCATGTGGTACTTCAT
>DATDAV010000158.1:0-75508 GCA_036525235.1 Chryseolinea sp.
AGCGTTTCCGTTTCGGAGGTCTGCTATGCCGTCGGATTTCAAAGTCCGGCATCGTTCAGTCATCTTTTCAAAAGAAAATATGGATGCATGCCCTCGGCGCTGCTGAAATAAAAAACCAATTTTCGACAAGTCGCTCTTTCATCCCCTCGCTAGTTTGGGGCATGAAAAAAATGATCACCCTTTTTAGCGCAGCCACCTTGCTGGGTTCCTGCGATCAACCGTTAAAAGAGTCCGGATTCGTTTCTGAGCGAGTCGCAAAAAGCGCAACCATCCTCGTCGATGGGCAACCCGACCAGGTCTTCCCTTTGTTTGGCGCTTTCGAAGAAAGGAAATGGTCAGAAGGCTGGCAACCGGTTTTGATCTATCCCGACACGGAGAATATTCACGAGGGAACAACCTTTGTAACCCGGGGCCATGGTCATGGAGAAAAAAAATTTACCTGGATCATCACGCGGTATGACCACCGGCAGTATTTGATCCAATATCTCGTCTATACCGAAAATCGTCACTGGACCATTACCGTTACTTGTCGTCCGCATAATGAAAGTCAAACCGCGGCAAGCATTACATATGCGTTCACGGGGCACAATTCTTTCGGAAACGAAATCGACCAGGTCATGCTCAAAAAAATGTATGCGCACGACCTGCACGACTGAAGATGCCATCAATCAATATCTGGCAAAATAATGCACCCTCCCGTCGGCCATCTATTCGTCGAATGCTACGTGAGTTACTGTATTTTCCGAGTGTGATCAGGTAGTATAAGATCAGGCGCAGCATCCGGGAGCGCAGCAGCTCGTTGGCTTTTCGGCGTAGACGGTGATGCTGAAGATGCCTTGGTTTGATTCATTAAATGCACGGGCCTCTCCGGGCATCAGATAATCTTTTAGGATTTCCGCGGGCAAGATAATGCGTTTTTCTTTTTGGATGGTGATGTTGGTGAAGCCCGCCTTCTCGATGATACCGATGTAGTCGTTCTTTTGAATGGCGCCCGACACACACCCGGCATACATCTCGGCGCTTTGTTGAAGACCTTGGGGAAGCTCGCCGGTCAATACAATATCGGAAACGCTGAAGTGTCCGCCTTTCTTCAGGATGCGGAATGTTTCGGCAAACGCTTTCAGTTTATCGGGAACGAGGTTGAGGACGCAGTTGCTCACCACGACGTCGGCCACTTCGGCCGCCAGGGGCATGTTCTCTATGTCACCCTGACGGAATTCGACATTGGTGAAGCCAAGTCTGGCAGCGTTGATCCGTGCCTTCTCGATCATCTTTTCTGTAAAGTCAACCCCTATTACTTTTCCGGTCTCCCCTGCTATGGCCCGGGCTACGAAGGCATCGTTACCCGCACCGGATCCCAGGTCCACCACGGTATCACCCGCTTTGATCCCGGCAAATTCAGTGGGCAGGCCGCAACCCAATCCAAGATCCGCTTCGGCCACATAACCTTGCAGCGCCGCGTAGTCATCGGCCATCACCGCATAGTCCACGGTAGAACATCCGCAAGTTGCACCACAACAGCTTGATTCGTTCTGCTCTTTACTTTGTCCGGCGATCTGGCTGTACTTCTCTTTCACAATCTCCTTTTGTTGTTCGGCTGTTTTCATGGCATGGGTGTTTAGTGGTTTTCTTATTATCGTAATATTACGATTAGTCGGGACAAAAAAATAGTCAGCAACAACCGGGTTCTTTATAGCTTTCAAATAGCTTACCGAGTTGGGCCTTGGCTCTGCCCCACATCTTTTCATCGATACAATAGCAAACGCTTGGCCCCTCGATATCACCCTTGATCAATCCGGCGTTCTTCAGTTCTTTCAAATGTTGCGATACGGTGGACTGCGATAGCGGAAGTTCCTCCACAATATCCCCGCAGACACACGACTTTGTTTTGATCAGGAATTGAAGAATGGCAATGCGCGCGGGGTGCCCCAGGGCTTTGGCAAGCACGGCCATTTCATTTTGCGCTTTTGTAAATTCTTCGGTTTTGGTTGCGCCCATATTCCTTATATCGTAATATTACGATATAAGTTTCAGCTAAGCAAAATGATCGTATGTTTTTTCAGCTTCTGCCGCTGGAAAGTTACAAATTGGACAGTTCGGGGGCACTTATGGTTTCTGTGCACCCATGCCCACTAAAGGCTTACCTTCCCGTTCCTGATCTTTTACTAAGCTCACAGGTCATACCTCCGCCATCCTTCGATGGCTTTTTGGCGCCCCCAGGCGGCTTATCGGTGAGGTAACGTTAGTGTTGACGGGGATGGTGACGGAGAAGCGCGAGTAGACACCGGGTTCGGTTTGGACGTCGATCTTGCCATTGAGCGATTGAACGGATTTGAGCACGATATATAGCCCCAGGCCATTGCCTTGGGAGAGCTCGTTACCGACAAAAAACATATCCCATAATTTGACGCGTATTTGCTCTTCCATACCGATCCCGTTGTCGTACACAGAGATAAAGACCTGATCATTCTCCAGACTGCCCATAATGGATATGCGTGGCCTTCGGTCCTTGCACGTGCTGCTAAAGAACAATGCATTTTCTATCAAATTGTATAAAATGATCTCGACAAGGTCAGGGTAGGAATGGAAGGTTGTGTCTTCGCGACAATCCACGATCACTTCAATATCGTGCTCGGCAATAAAACGACTAAAATTGCCCGTTATCGTATCGATCTTTTTAGCGAGGGTCACGGGCGAGTAATTGCTGGGGTGATTCACCTCTGTCATCATGCGCAGCTTCTTCAACATGCCATCCATTTTTACCGCGGTGTTCGAAATTTTGCCGATAAGTTCCGGTGTGGACTCGGGACTTTGCTGGGCAATGTTACCGAGGCCGATAATCGTGCAGAGGGGGGCGCGCAAGTCGTGAGAAGCGCGGTATAAGAATATGTCCATTTCCTGGTAGGCGCCGATGAGCAGTTCTGTGCGTTCATAGACCAGGAACTCCAGGTTCTCGTTCATGCGTTTCACTTCGTCGTTGGCTTTTACCAGGCTCTTCTTTTGTTTTTCCAGTCTGGCCCGCAACAAGATCAGCAATACTACCAGCGACCCGAAGACGATGGCGATGGAAACCGTGAGGAAGATCTTGATGCGGAAAGCTTTTTGCTCCTCCCGTCGCTTCATCTCGCTGAAGCTTAGTTTTTCTTCTAGCAACTGGATGTCGGAAAAAGAACTTTTCAGGGAAGAGAGAATGATGCGGTAATCGGAAATGTTCTTGTAGAATTTATCTTCATTTTGTTCCAGCACGCCCTCCAGCAGGTTAAGGTCGTCGACGAGCTTTTTTCTTTCGGCTGCTTTTAGGGTAGATGCACCGCCAGCAAGTTTTTGATTGATGATTCGTACCTTTTTATCGAAGTCGCTGCGGAAGTTATCCAACAAGGTGTTCTCGTATTTGGCTTGCGCTAAAAGATTTTCGACATCGTTCTTCACAAACGACGAGTCGGAGATTTTTCCGATAAAGACCTTTTGTTTCCCCGATTGCTGCAATTGGCCGACGAGGGAATAGAATTTAGCATCGATCTTTTCACGCGTGAGCGCATCGAGGCCCGACATATCATAATTTTTGAACACGGCGTAAAAGACGGTGAGCGAACGAATGGAGTCCAATTGGTTCAGGTCGAAATCTTTCAATGCCAACGGAGTTACGGCGATCACAGGTTTTTCTTTTTTCGGCAGTGCCTCCACGACCAGGGTCCCCCCTTTCCCGGCGGTCGACAGCTTGACCACGCGGTAGCCCGCGATACTGAACTGGCCGGAGGAGGTGATCACCTCATCCAAGGCCAGCGGCAGTTGAAGTTCGCCCTTCAGGCCGGTCGTCGCGTTGATGTTCGTTTTCCCTTTAAAGTTCACGACGGCGTTGGGTACGGGCCTCCTATCGCCGGTTTCGACGATGATGTCGGCGATGCTGTATAGTTTTTTCCGGACAATGATCTCCAGCGTGCCTCTGCTGTAGTTCCACGATTCGGCTTCCCACTCGGGTCTGTCGATCTTGATGAATTTCGGAGGCAGGTCTTCCTTAGAGATCTCATGGAAGGTGGCTTTTTTTCCCTCCAGCGTAACGAATTCCTTTCCATTGATGGAAACCGCAAGGCTGGTCATGGCATTCATTTGCTGGTCGAACACCTTGATCTGCACCATGCTTTTATCTTGGGCAAAAAGGCCGCGCCCGCCAAAGATGAAAAAGAGGCATCCCAGAAGGATGCATAGCCGAATGGTCACAGTATTCAAAATCTAATTAATAGGTTTTCTTAAAGTTATTTTTCACTACCACCATTTCATAGGTGTTACCCCCCGCGCGGGTGCGCGAAAGGTCAAGGCTCACAAACGCCTCTTCGTTGTCGTGCTCGCCCAACACCCGGATGCGATATTGGCTGAAATATGGAATCGTCAGGGTGAACCCGCCCTGGGCATCGGAAGTGACCGTTTGAACAACGGTGCCCTTCAGGTTGTCGATAAGAGACAATTGAGCATTGGGCAACACCTTCAACTCGTCCCACTCGCGCCAGCTTTCTTCCTTGTATTTCAAAACGCCCGCAATGGTGAAGGGATACGATTGCAGATCGATCGTCGCTTCATAAATATCGTCGTCATGGTAGCGGTTTGAACTGAAATATCCTTTGGAGCCGTCTCTATTCAGTGACAATCCGAAGTCATCAAAATTAGTATTGATCGGGTAGCCGATGTTTTGCGGTTCACCAAAGCCTTTTGTCTCACCTCGCGCATAGAATATATCCAGCCCTCCCAAACCCGGATGACCGTCGGATGCAAAATACAACGTGGTGCCAAAGAGCGCGGGATACGACTCGTCACCGCTCGTGTTCACGGTCTCCCCTAGATTTACCGGCTTGGTCCATTGGCCATTTGTCCAGGAAGAAATGTACAAGTCCTTGCGGCCAAAGCCCCCGGGCATGTCTGACGAAAAATAGAGCGTCTTTCCATCCTCGCTCACCGTAGCGGCATCGATAGAATAGTCTGGGTTATTGTAAACGAACGACCCCGTGGTGCGCCACTCCGTTCCCCTGCGTTCGGCAAAGAATAGTTGCAACGTTCGCTTGCCCCGGTCGCGACCCGATGGCGAACCACTGGCTACGTAAGCCATGCGTTTCAGACTGTCGTAAAAAGAGACCGGTCCCTGCTGAAAGCGCACCCCCAAATTCTTCCCAAATAAGGCCGGCTGATCATAGGTCGTTACCATCGCCGTGGTCAGCGTATCCGGATATTGTTGAGCGCTGTATAGGTGGAAGAATGGGTCGCTGCCCGGGGCCGTCTTGTGTAACAGGGTTGTGCGTTCGCGGTTGGAGACGAATACCAACTGGTTGCCAAACAACGCCGGGGCAAAGTCGCTCGCTGGGGAATTGATCGACAGCTTTTTAATTGTATAGTGAATAGAGTCCTCATAGAGGTATTCTTTATTCCTGAGACGCCAGATTTTTTTCGCGGTCAGCGCGTCATCACCGCTCAGATTTTGATATTGTGTATAGACCTGGATGGCGCGATCGTATTGTTTCAAAGCGCTTAAGGTCTCGGCAAACAGGAAAACGTCTTTCACTGGAAGCTTTTGGCCTGTCGTTAGAAATTTTTCATACCATCGCCCGGCATCTTTGGGTTGATGCAAATAATAGTAGCAACGTGCGACGAGCAAAGTGTAGCGGTCGGTGCCGGAGTGATCCATCATCGTTTCGTACAAGTTCACGGCCTGACGATAGTCGGCGGCGGCGTAAAAAGCATCTGCCTTCTCGGCGTCCGAACGCCTCATGGTGAAAATCGTTTCTTGTGCGTGCACCGAAACCGTGAGCCAGGCGGCCACCACAATCCCCATCCAACGGAAGTGCGCAACGGTGGCGTTATGCTTTTGGCCTTGCTTCATCGGGGCGACGTTATCTTCGTATGTGTATAGCGAAAAACATAGTTCACCATCAACTCGTGGCTGCCCCTGCTCAGGGCGCTCACCGCACCCATCACAAAATCATAGCTATAGCCCAATTGGAGCTGCGGGGTCACCTGGGCTTTTAACAAAAAGTCGAGCGATTCGGATTTGCGATAAGACGCGCCGACGGTCAATGCCTTTTTGATCACCAGGCAAGCGTTGACGTCGTAGGATAGCGGCACTCCCTGGTGGTATTTGAGCAACACGCTGGGTTCAAGCCACAACATGTCGTTAAGACGGATACGGTAGCGGGTAAATAAAAAGTAGTTGGCCTGCCGCCAATGGATGGTCGCCGAATCGTTGACGACATATTTTTCCGGCATTAAAGCGGGAACGGAAAACCCGGCGTCAAGCTTGGGGCTCCTATAGTAAATACCCATCCCAACGTTAAAATATGCCTGCGAAAGATTGCCGTTGTAGTTCACATCCAATGGCGCATTGCCGGTGTTGAGGGCCGCATAGTTTGACTTTTGTATGTTTATCCCGGCCTGCATGCCGAACGATAACACGCTCTTTTCAGCCACTTTCAGTTGATAGGAAACCACGCCGGCGGCCTGCTGATTCTTGTGCACGCCAATCTTATCGCTGATCACCGTCAGCCCCACACCCAGGTGCTGTCGGTCGAACAGGGTATGCGCCGAAAAACTTTGGGTGACCGGTGCTCCATCCACCGACACCCACTGGCTGCGGTTCACAAACGTCAGGCTCAGCGCCTCATCGGCGCCGGCATACGCTGGGTTTAAGACCAAGCCGTTGAACATATATTGACTATACTGTGCACTTTGCTGCGCAATCGCCATCCCGGTTGTGATGCCGGTGAGAACAAGGGTGGCGAAAATCATTTTCATGGATGGCGTATAGGATAGGTTTGGTTATCTGACTACTTCGATAAATCCCTTTCTTTCCGTAACGGTCGTGCCGGAGTGAATGCTCAATGTATAGAAATATGTCCCGGTGGGCACAGGGCCTCCTTTCATGCTCTCGCCATTCCATGCATTCCTTGTATTGTCGTAGCCCGTTGTGGTATAAATCACGCTTCCCCACCGGTCGACGACGGTCACTTTATTGGCTGGATATTTCTCAATGTTGCCTATGAACCAGATATCGTTCGAACCGTTGCCATCGGGTGTGACCAGTTGTGTGATGTCGAGCGGGCTTTCCTCCTTTTCCACTTTCACGGTGAAAACACAGGTAGTCATGTTACCCGACTTGTCGGTCGCCGTATAGGTAACTGCCGTTGCTCCCATGGGAAAAATATCACCGGGTTGGTGGGTTGATTGAAAGGAGGTCAAAGTACACTCATCGGTGGCTAGCGGTGGCGTCCATTCGACGATCGTGTTGCCAGACGCCGAAGGGGTGGCCAGGCTGATGTCGGCTGGACACTTGGTGATGACGGGGGGCACGATGTCTTTCACAATCACCTGGAAGGTGCAGGTTGTGATATTGTCTGCATTGTCTGTCGCGGTATAGGTTACGTCGGTCGCGCCGATGGGAAATTCGTTCCCGGGCTTATGCGTTGAGGTGACGGCTACCTTGCTACAAGCATCCGTAAACACAGGAGGTCGCCACGTTGCCCGGGCTTTGCAGTCGGACACGGCCGTGACCATTATGGTATTGGGGCAGCTGGTGGTTTCGGGACCGGAAACATCCTCGACCACCACGGAAAATTTGAGGTTAGTGGTATTGCCCACTTTGTCTTTTGCGGTATAGGTTACGTCCGTGGTCCCCAAACGGAATATGCTGCCCGACAAGTGCGTACTGGTGACGGAGGCGAGCTGGCAGTTGTCCGTGAACACGGGGGTGGTCCAGTCTACCTTGGCGCTACAAGTTTGATCTGCTGCTACGGTTATCGTACCCGGTGCCGACGTAACGACAGGTCCGGAATTGTCAGAGACGTTCACGTTGAAGTTGCAAGTGCTCTTGTTGTTGTTATTGTCGGTGGCCGTGTAAATCACCTTGGTTTGCCCGATGGGAAACGTTGCGCCGGGTTCGTGTGTAGAGGTGAGACTTAAAAGGTTACAGACAGACAACGTTTTGGGTGGTGTCCAGGTCACTACGGCTGAACAGGATGTTCCCGCGGAGGCATTGATGTTGGATGGGCAGTTGATGATCGTGGGCGGTCCACCCCCGCCCGGTGTGCAACACATAGTGCCTCCGTTTTTGCTCACTGCGCTCACGATGGTGAAAAAGCCGTGCTGCTCGGAGGGATCGAAATCAAGCGAACAATTGCCTTTGATCCTGACGTTGAAGATGCCTGCGACAAAAAGGTTCACGTCGTTTTTGAACGCGCTTGACTTACTATTAAGAGCAAAGGTTTCATCTGGCGCGACAGACCTTCCAAAGATCATGTCATTGTCGTCAAAGCCAGTGACGAAGACAGGGAACGCACCGGTATAGCGCAACGTCATACTGGATATACCCCCAGCGCAAGGGTTGCATTCATCCGGCTTTGGACATTCACAGGTCTGCGCCACCAAGGTGTGCGACAAGCCAAGGAAAATTAAGCCTAAAAAAAATCTCTTCGAGAGATTAGCACGTGGGCCAGGCATACAAGGTCTGATAGGTCAAGATAAAAAGTATATGAATATACAGCGCGAATAGCTTTAAAACCAGCACGTTGGGCGTGTTTATCATCAATTCATTTATTTGAGGAATATTCTCCACACATTTTCCACACTTTATGCGGTGCGCAAATTATACACCATGCTTTGACCCCATATGATGTCCGTTAAAACCCCGACCGAGAAGGGCGTTTGGTGAAGTGAGAGAATGGCAGTTAAGGTTACCGGAAGTGATAGCAGAAGTTTAAAATGTGGCGTGTAGCATTAGCGTTGTGTATCATCTGAAATGGAATGATCATTTCGCATAAGCGTCATCTGCGGCCAGCAGACTCCATTCCTTTTAAAATCCGGTTTTTGTCGGAACAGGGATTTCGCCCTTTGCGCAATTTTTTTTGCCTTTTTGCGTATTTTCTTTTCTATGCTGACATAGGGTTGTCACCTCGCGGCCGTTACTTTACATCAGAAACAAAACAAAACTCTTATGGAAACAACAACCCTTCAGGCACAATCAACTGTTATCAGCATCCCGGCTTTCCTGGAACATTGGCAAGGACATCGCAATCTTACGCGGCGCACCATTCTGGCTTTTCCGGAAGACAAGCTGTTTTCTTATTCGGTTGGGGGTATGCGCCCATTTTCGGAACTGGCCTTGGAAATGATCCAGTTGGTTGGCAATGGCATTAACGGCATCGTTTCGGGCAAATGGCAGAGCTTTGATGCTCAGGGTGAAAAATACAAGGCCTCCACGCGTGAGGAATTGCTTGCCCTTTGGGATGAAGTGACCGAAGATTTGAACCGGCTCTGGCCACAGGTAACGTCCGAGAGACTCCTGGAGATCGACAAGGCTTTTGGCGCCTGGGAAGGTCCCGTGCATTGGATCACGTTCTACCTGGTTGACAATGAGATCCATCACCGCGCGCAAGGCTATGTATACCTTCGTTCGCTGGGTATCGAGCCTCCGCATTTCTGGGAACGGTAATCGCTCTTTCTGACCAACCTAACGCCAACCCGCCGGTTTCTTTTAACCTGCGGGTTTTGGTGTGACGGTATATGCAGGGTTCTTTTAAGATGCTTTCCGCAACGAATGCCATGTTGGCGCAAACGCTGTGGCTCAACGTTGTGTTTTATGTTTCTACGCCGGCTCCGTCTTCCAGTTTTCGATCTTTGAATTGCCCCGCAGCGAATAATTGAGCAACAGCGGCTTGCCTTCGTACCGCACCAGCGCATCCTCATCCAAACTCAGCAGTTCGATGGTGCGGGTGCGCCCCAGGGTAACGATCGATTTGCCGCGGGCGGATTCGCACCACACGCTCTGGGTGGTGAGGTCGCTGAGGTCGATGACGCAGTTGCCTTCTACGCGTTTAATCATGAGTTTTTTGCAGACGCCTTTAAAGGCGATCATGCCGTCGCCGGCAATTTCCATTTCAACAGTGTTTCTGCCGCAATAGATGAGGCCAGAGAGGTTGAAGTTGCCGCGGGCTACCAGGGATACATCGCCGTAGTTTCCGATCACGATGGAGTCGTTCGTGAAGTCGCCGATGAATTCGATCCTCCGGCCTTTTTGTCTGGGTAGTACTTTCGGCATACGGTTAGGGGTTGGGTTAGTGGTTGCGTTGTAGTAATCAAATGACGTCTCCCCTTTTCCCATTTTCAACTTGTATGGAAAGAATATAGAAAAATCTTGCACCCCGTTGGAAGTAAAGAAATGACTGTCAGTAAATTGAATGATAGCGCATCACAAAAAAATATGAAAGCTTTATCGCCTTTTTCTAGCCGGTGGCTTGGATCTCCATGATCTTCCGGTCGAATTCATCGTTGGGAAGGATGGATTTGTTGCGGACTTTGGTCTTGTAGGCGTAGATGGTGTTGACGGAATAGTCCATGATCCGGGCAATGTCGTCGGTGTCGGTGATGCCCATGCGGATGAGCGCAAAGATTCGCAACTCGGTGTTGAGCAGTTGGCCTTCCTTGGTGACGAACTGGTCTTCTGTGTGAAAATACGAATTGAAGGTCTTTACAAAGTCGGGGAACAACTTCAGGAACACCTTGTCAAAACTGTGGTAGAGCTCCTCCCGGTCGCGCCGGGCGTTGATGTTGTTGACGATGAATTTGATGTCGTCGTACTTTTTGTGGGTCAGCTTTTGGTCGACCGACCGCTTGAGAGACTCCATTTTTTCCAGGTATTCGGAGTTGACGGAGAAAGAGTAGCCGATGTACTCCTCCTTGATCTTATTGGCTTCGGTGAGTTGGCGGTTGGTCTCCTGCAGGGTGTTGTTGGCTTCCATGATCTTGAGCTCGGCGGCCTTTAGTTTCCGGAGCTGACGGAGGCTGACGTAGGCAAATAATCCCAGCACCGCAAACAAGACCGACAGCCCCACGCCATAGCCCAACCAAAGCCTGCGTTGCGATTCGGATTGGTTCAACGCCGCGGATGCGACCATCGGCAGAATGGACCCGATTTCCACCATGCGTTGGCGCGCACCGTAGAATTCGGCATCATCCAAGGCCTGCCGGATGAATACATAGGCATTGGCCACATCGCCCCGGTCATAGAGCAGTCGCGCCAGCGTATAGGTGGCGGCGGTTTCCTTGGTGGCGGCACGAACGTCGCATAAGGCCGACATCAGCAGGCATCGAAGATTCTTTTCTTCCTGGTTCACACCGCGGTAGGCGAGCGCGAGGTCATAATAGTTTACCGCCCGCCTTGGGTTGGTCAGCGTTTGGGTGCGGAAAAGTTCTTCGATGGTGTCGATCACCTTCTGGTAGTGGTGAACCTGTCCGTTTTTCACGGCCGTGATATAATACTGCAGGTAGGATTTGGCTGGACACCAATGCAGGGCGGAGTCGAAATAATGTTGGGACAGGTTGGTGTAATAGGCGTCGTACAGGTTGCCCTTGTTGTAGATGTTCAGGTCGGAATAGGCTTTGCCCACCAGCCAATAATAGTTTGCCTTGGTGGAGTCGTCCAGGTAGCGGGGCTCCACCACATTGAGGGAGTCGAAAGTCTCCTTGAACATGCCCGACGAATTGAGGATAAAGCTCAACTTCACCCGGGCGTAGCCAAGCCGCGATTTGTCTTTGAGCTTGCCGGCGGTTTCAATGAGACGGGTGGCATATTTGAAGGCGGAATCGTTGATGAATACTTTGTATTGGTGATAGAGCGCATTATAGAGCTCGAACTGCTCCGGCAGGGTCAGGCGGCTCACGTGCTCCAAAGACTGGCGAAGGGTGGCAATGGCGTTGAGCTTGTGCTGAACGTATACTTCTTTTTGGGCAATCTCTTTTTTTAATACGGCAATAAGACTGTCATTGCTTTGCGCGGAAACGTTTTGGGCAAAGCAAAATAACAGCGCAACAAGCCGGAGACTTTTCATGGATTTTCTTGGGACAACTGGGGGGACAAGGTAGCGTTTGGCGAATTAACCGCAAAGGCGCAAAGACGCAAAGTTAACGGCAGCGGTGCTTTTGTCTCGCATGCTATTTTCCCTTGCGTCTTTGCGGCTAGGCGATAATTTTTCCTAGGCGGGTACCTTCCGCATTTTTTCCCGTTCCCAAAAACGATGGCGCGCGATGGCCTCTATGAACGACTTTGCCAACCGTGCCGTATCGGCCTGAATGAATAGGCCCGCGGACGAGGCGTTATCTTTCGATTTGCCATCCGGCAACGCGGCTCCAAAATAAGTAGCGTTTAACAACGGCCTTGCATCTTCGCTGGCCGCTATAGCTTTGCAATGTTTGTATGCCTCGTTCAAAAAATGAACGGCATCGGGCTCGCCAGCCAACGCTTTGATGCTCGCCGTTCCGCCGGGAACATAGACGGCATCATAGAAAACAGAGGCCCCGGTGAGGAATGATTTTTTTATGGTAAAAGCTGTTTTGTTGCTGGCCTTCACTTCTCCTAATCGCGGTGCGATAAGTTCCACTACGGCGCCGCCCGATTCCAGTGCTTTTTTCATTGACGTCAACGTTGTGGCATCAACGCCGTCGGCAACAAGGAAGGCGACCTTTCGCGTGGCGATAGAATTCTTAACGGTATCGGCCATGCTCAATGCTTTGGAAACCGGTAGTCCACTCTCCTTCACCACCGACTTATAACGGTTGGGCGACCCGTCGGCGGGCACGCTGTGGTTCATTGGTTTTTCAGGAGCTTTTGGCACGGACATTCCCAAACCGACGGCAACTTGCTGGGCAAGATCCCAGTCGACCTGGGAAAGCAATCCCAGCATGCGCTGGCGGATCGCGAGGGTCTCTACTTTTCCCAATTCAAAGCGCAAGGCATCGATGATGTGATTTTTTTCGGGTTCCGACTGGCTATTAAAAAAAAGTTTAGCCTGGCTAAAATGGTCCATGAAACTGGCGCTTCGTTCGCGC
Organism: Chryseolinea sp.; assembly: GCA_036525235.1. Lineage (GTDB taxonomy): Bacteria > Bacteroidota > Bacteroidia > Cytophagales > Cyclobacteriaceae > Chryseolinea. Next base: position 12,859 of record DATDAV010000158.1, read on the forward strand.
ACTTTTTTCGCATCGACGCGTTCGGCAAAGGACTTGAATCCTCCTTCGTCCATTTTGGCTTGGAAAGGACAGCCGCCGCCAAGGGAGTTGGGCTCATAGGCGGCTTGACCTTTGTTGATCGTTTGTCGCATGAAGCCGTCGCGCTGGTTATTGTGTACTGGCGCCACGGGACGGTTGATGGGTATTTCGTGAAAGTTTGGTCCGCCCAGGCGGATCAATTGCGTGTCGGTATACGAAAACAGTCTGCCCTGCATAAGCGGGTCGTTTGTGAAGTCGATACCAGGCACGATGTTGCCTACATGGAAAGCCGCTTGTTCCGTTTCGGCAAAGAAGTTGTCGGGGTTCCGGTTCAGGGTAAGTTTTCCCACGCGCTGCACGGGCACAATTTCTTCGGGAATTAGTTTTGTCGGATCGAGCAGATCGAATTCAAAAGCATGCTCATCTTTTTCGGGAACGATTTGTACCCCCAGCTCCCATTCCGGAAAGTTGCCGCTTTCGATGGCTTCGTAGAGATCGCGTCGGTGGAAATCGGGATCGCGGCCCGATATATTGAGGGCCTCATCCCAGGCCACCGAGTGTACGCCCAGCAGCGGCTTCCAATGGAATTTGACGAAACAGGATTTCCCCTCGTCGTTCACTAATCGGAAGGTGTGCACGCCAAAGCCTTCCATCATGCGGAGGCTGCGGGGAATGGCGCGATCGCTCATTACCCACATGATCATGTGCATCGCTTCGGGCATGAGTGAAATAAAATCCCAGAACGTGTCGTGTGCAGAAGCGGCTTGCGGTATTTCGTTGTGCGGCTCGGGCTTTACGGCGTGGATGAGATCGGGAAATTTCATAGCATCCTGGATAAAGAACACGGGCATATTGTTTCCGACAATATCGAAGTTACCTTCTTCCGTATACAACTTCACGGCAAAGCCGCGCACGTCGCGCGCCAGATCCGAAGAACCGCGCGATCCTGCCACGGTGGAGAAGCGGACAAATACGGGCGTTTCTATTTTTGTATCGTTGAAAAATTTTGCTTTTGTGAACTGCGCTAGCGGCTTATACACTTTGAATACGCCGTGCGCGGCCGTTCCTCGGGCATGCACCACGCGCTCGGGTATGCGCTCGTGATCGAAATGTGTGATCTTCTCCCGCAAAATAAAATCTTCCAGTAAGGACGGACCCCGATCGCCTGCCTTTAGTGAATTTTGATTGTCGTTGATGCGAACGCCTTGGTTGGTGGTGAGAAATTCATCTCGACCTTCTTCGGTATCGGGCTTGAGATTTTCGGTTTTTTTGTTGTTAGCTTTATTGCGGGTTTCTTTGCGAGGAGGGGCCATAATATTTTTTTTGGAGGATGGACGAATTATTAAAAGATTAAAGACAACTACAGAACAGGGCGACGACGCTTAGAAGTATAAAGCGGCGGGGTCCCATTTCTTTTTCGATACACTCGCGGGCTTGGTTGGCGAGGCCGGCGCGGCGGTCTTGCGGGCTTTCGGGGCCACGCGCGATACCGGTTTTGCCAAGGCCATGTTCTTGTTCCCAGCGGCTTTGTTTTCGGAGGTCGATTTTTCCTTCGTTTTCATAACTATTTCTGGTTGTTGTTTTTTCGCAAACGATCTGGCGAAATGGCAATGCCCCATGGGTCTCCGGAAAATATCACGGACACTCCACACAGGGCTACAAAGCAAACATCATCGTTCAGCGGCTTCGAAATGGATAACCGACATGGCCAGTTCCGACAGTTTGTTGTCGGCGGCCCGCTCTTCGTTGAGGTTTTCCTGCAATAAACTCACAGCCTTATCCAACCCGAGGGTGCTGGCGAAGGTGCGCAGGGTGCCATAGGAGGCCATTTCAAAATATTCCACTTTCTGGACGGCCGAGATGATGCCAGCGTCGCGCATCGGTCCGGCCTCGGTATGTCCCATGATCTCCTCGGCTTCGCGGATGAGACCGGCCATAGCCTCGCACTTTTTGGCTTTGGGCTCCTTTCCCAACGTCCGGAAAACACTTTCAATGCGCACGACCTGGTCTTCCATTTCGGTGAGGTGGTCTTCCAGCACCTTATACAACTCTTCGGACGAAACGTTGCGCAACAGTTTTGGGAACGCCCTGACCAGTGCCTTCTCGGCCCAATAAATGTCCTTCAATTCGTCTTCAAAAAGTCTTTCAAGTTTGGAGTTATGATCGGAGGTGGTTTCCCGTTGCGGGAGAGGCATTATCTTTTTCATATGTGAACCAGGTTTTTTGAGGAACCCCTGGCGAAATTCATGCCTGAGAATAACGTGGGCTTGGAGGTTGTAAAAAAACTTATTGGAAATTGCCCTGAGGAAAAATGTCAACAAGCGTATATTCTATACCCAGTTTCCGACCATGGTTAACTCATGCCAGACCTTGGCAATTCATGCCGATGATAAAGTCAGATTCCGGGCGAAAGAAGCCTGACTGTATGGTGCCACGACCGTGCCAACCCGGTGGCGGCGGGCCATAGATGCGACTACGGCAATTACATCATTAACAAGCGTAGAGTTTTTTCCACTGTGGGTAGAATAAAAGAAACACTTCCACACTGCCGTTAACATCATCCTAAGCCCACATGAATTCCTATGCGTGTTTTTGCTCTTGGCACGATGGTTGGACATTGGTCAGTGTCGGTCTTTTACTCCCAGGAAGTAAAAAGGAGTCGGTAACACGACATCAAACGCAACCTGGAGAACATAAGCGAGAGATCATACTCAGCGAATGACAGGACTCGATGCTAAGAGGCTGCTCTCACTACATGCTAGTGACCGCAGCCTCTTTCCTTTTCAATCACTGGTACATCAAGGTCTTCTCTGTAAAGAATTTATTCATCCAAAATCAGGGGTTCGTTTTAGTTGTTCGTCATCGCCACTTAAAACCCCATGAGCGTGAAATTCCATTGACTGGATTTGATTTTTGATTTACTCAGGCGAAAAAAGTTGTAGTGCGCTAAAAGTCTATCTTCCGTTGATCTTGCGTACCTGCAATTCCGTTTGTCCGTTTACATTGCAAAAAAATTGGATTTGAAAGGCGAAGATGCTAAGTTAGACAGCGCTCAACATCCCTCATGCTACATGACCCCGCTTCGAACACTCATCCTAATTCTATTCTTTCTTTCTTTTTACCCCTGGATAGCGCCGGCAGCAGCACAAGATGCGGGGGAAGACGTCTTGAAAAGAAAGTTTGCCGTATTGAAGAATGATAGTCTCGAAACATTTTTAGACTCGCTCTACCGGCACGCGCTGGCTTTACCTTTTGAGGAAAGTATCCTGCACGGCCAGGCCGTCTTGCTGGCGGCCAAACAAACGGGAATAACGGATATTGTCGTAAAAACAACTTCCTCCCTGGGCCAGCTCTATTTCGAAAAGGGCAGCATAAAAGAAGCTTTCGGGAATTTCAATGCGGCCTATGCGCTCGCGCAATCCTGTTCCAAGGCAACGCGCGGCTGGATAGCCTTGCACATCAGCTATTTCTACAAGGCCATCAACTTACTTCCGGAGGCACAGGAAAAAATACAGGAGGCGGCTGTTTTATTCCGCGCCGTAGGCGATCAAAGACGACTGTTCCGGAGCAACTATTTTCTCTCCATCATTTATTATATCGAAAGCGATTATCCGCGATCCATCGAGCAATCCAAAATAGCGATCGAAAATTTTAAGACGATAAAAAAACCGGAAAAGCAGGACTCCGCCGAATTTATCAGCGCCCACAACACAGTGGGACTTTGCTATTTTTTCAGCAATAGCCTGGACACGTCGCTCAAATGGTTCAATACTGCAGAGCAATTGTCTAAAGACTTCCAGAATCCCGTGTGGATCGGAATAGTCCGGTGGAGTAAAGCAAACCTGTATATCAAATCAAAACGTTATCCTGATGCGCTGGACCAAATCAAATATGGATACCGGACGGCGATGACCTTCCATGAATTTTCCGACGCTTGTCACACGGCCGCCACCGTGGCCAGGGTGCTGACTTTGATGAAACGCTACCCTGAGGCGAAAGTCTATCTCGATTCGGCGAAAATGCTTTTACCACAGAGCAAAGACGACAATGTGAAGCTGTATTACTGGCAAGCGAGCGCTGATCTTTCCAACGCACAGGAAAACTATAAGAACGCCGTGTTCGCCCTGCAAAAACTCAACACCATACGTGATTCGCTTTACCAGGGAAAGGAGAAGGCCAACTTCGAACGCGATGCGATCCGACAAGAAATGGAATGGAGGGACGCCGAGATAAATTTATTAAAGGCCAGGAACGAGATCTTTGCGCTCGAGGTAGCCCGCAACAAATTTCAACGCAATGTCCTGATCGCCTCCATCGCTACATTTATCGTTCTGTTATTTATTATTTACAGGGCTTACCAAAACAAGAAATCATCCCATCGCGCGCTCATCGCAAAAAATGAAGTAATCGAACGTCACCAGAAGGAATTGACACAGTCGATCGAAAATCTAAAAATAGCACAGGAACATCTCATACAGTCTGAAAAAATGGTTTCGTTGGGCGTGCTCACGGCAGGCATCGCCCATGAGATCAACAATCCCTTGAATTTTATTTCAGGTGGCGTCGAAGCGCTGACCAGCGAGATAGACGATTTGAACAAAGCGGCAGGCGACCCCTCGGCATTGCAAAAGAACTTCAGTGAATCTGAAAAGAATATCCGCGACATCCTCACCACCATTGGCAATGGCGTGCAACGGACGAATAAGATCATCATGAACCTGCTCTTCTTCTCGTCACCCCAAACGCGTGGCATGGAAAAGATCGACGTTCATGAAACACTGGAAGCCGCCCTTACGATTCTCAACAGCAAGCTGAAGGAAGGTAATATTCAGGTGATCAAAAACTATAAGACATTGCCGCTCATTTTGGCCAGTGCTGTTCAGTTGAGCCAGGTTTTTCTGAACATCATCGACAATGCCATCTACGCCATGGGTAAGGTGGAAGGGCCGCGGAATCTAATTATTTCTACGGCGCTCCAGGGCGATGTTGTTAAAATAAGTATCTCCGACAATGGTCCCGGCATCCCCCCTGCCCTACAACGAAAAATCATGGACCCATTTTTCACGACAAAAGAAGTTGGAAAAGGCACCGGTCTTGGCTTGTCCATAAGTCTGGGGATTATCAACAATCACCAGGGCTCTTTGCACGTGATGAGTGAAGATGGAAAGGGCGCCGAGTTCATCACCCTCTTGCCCGTGAACGGTGGCGCAGAAAAGGATGCAAAATAGATAGGCGTCATTTACCCGCCTGAGGAAACGCAATCATCGACGCCTCAGTTGTTGCAAGTCAGCGCAGCATAAAAAACATCCACCCGTTGCAAATACTGATATGCCTTGAGTTGCTTTAGGTTTTGGCGGTAGATCGGATCAGCCTTCGGAAACGCGAAAAGGTTACTATCCTTTATCCATTCCATATCTTCACCTGACAGTATTTTGGGTGTGACGTTGTCGGGGTATTGCGCCATCATCGACAGAAGATTTACTTTTTTCATAACCGTTTCATGGTTTGACTACAACTTGTTATTCAAAAATCATACAGGATAATGGAGCCGCAAAACTAGCTGCCGCATACTCATGGAGGAGAAAAATGGCATACGAGTGTAGAGATTCCTTCTGATACGTGAAAAAAAATCCACTTTTCGCGTGGACCACCAGGTCGTATAGTCTTAAGATTACAAATACTCCAAAGTAGAAATTCCAGACAAACCTTTTCTTCAAATATGCCCTTTACAAGCCTGGCATTCTTTTTTCATGCCCTGTATCAACATCAAACACAATGACCCATGGCAAAATATGGCAAGAAGGCACAGAGCAAGGTGAAACGCGCGATGCATGAGCGCAAAACCGGGGAGTTAAAAAGCGGGCGCAGTGGCAAAAAGGTGACGAGCCGTAAACAAGCCATCGCCATCGGTTTGTCTGAAGCGCGCAAGGCTGGCGCCAAGGTTCCTAAAAAAGCAGGAAAAACCTCAGGGACCAGCGCGAAACGAACGGGACGTCCGGCGAAAAAGCGTGCGAGAAAAACAGCCAAAAGAAGTACGCGGAAAAAAGCTCGTAAGTCCAGTCGCTGACCGAAATCAAAAAAGTAGTTCTAATTTTTTATTGACAACATCAAAACAACACCATCATGGAAAAGAAAACAAAATCAAAAACCGCCCGGAAAGCTCGGGCAGGCAAGACGGGTCCGAAGGATAGAGATTATGTGAACCATTCACAAGAACACGAAGTTCGTTACGAGCCGAAGCGGAAAACTCCCGCCAAAAAATTTGGCTCTTGACCTTGACAGGATTAACTGCACGATCTATATCCTGTTGAAAAGCCGGGCGAGCGAGCGGAGTTCTTTTTCCGTTTCCTTGCCCGGTATTTTTGTTGCCCGCCATATCCAGTTTGCCGTGGTGTCGCCAGGAGTGTTCATGCGGGCGGTCTCATCCAAGCCCAGGATATCCTGCAGGGGCACGATCGCGATGCGCGCCACCGAAGCATAGGCCATGCGAATAAATACTTTACAAATATTTTCGTCGGCTACGCTCAGGTTGGCGTATTGGCTGATGTGGTCGCGGTCCTTGTCTCCGAGCTCTCTCGAAAACCAACCGCGGGTGGTGTTGTTGTCGTGCGTGCCGGTGTAGACGACAAAGTTCGTTTCGTAGTTGTGCGGGGCATAGAGTGAACGCGGCATGTCGGGCCCAAAGGCGAACTGCAATACCTTCATACCCGGCAACGCAAACGCATCGCGCAGGGCGAAGACATCGGGGGTGATCTCCCCCAGATCTTCGGCCACAAAGGGACTTTCACCCAAGTCCTGCTCCATCGCGCGAAAAAATTCCCGGCCCGGCCCTTTCTCCCACCGTCCCTCTACCGCATCCGTTGCGCCAGCGGCAACTTGCCAGAAGCTTGCAAACGCACGGAAGTGATCGAGGCGCACCCTGTCGAACAATTCGATGTTCTTTTTGAGACGGCGTTTCCACCATTCATACCCCGTGGTGCGGAGCGTCTCCCAATCAAATACGGGCATGCCCCAGAGCTGGCCGCGAGCATTAAAATAATCCGGGGGCACGCCGGCGACAAAGCGTGGCGCTCTGTCTTCATCGAGACAAAAAATCTGCGGATGACTCCACACATCCGCCGAGTCGTAGACGACATAGAAGGGTAAATCACCAAAAAGCTTTATGCCCGCATCGTTGCAATATTTTTTCAGCCGGTGCCACTGCTGGTGAAAGGTGAATTGCTGCCATTTTATTTTTAGAATTTCCGTAGCGTATCGCTCGGTATTTTTTTCCAGTGCCAGGGGATCCCGGTTCTTCAAATCGGCTGGCCATTCCCTCCACGATCGTTGATGTATGGTGTTGAGGATCACATAGAGGGCAAAATCGTGAAGCCAGTGATCTTCGTTTTCCACGAATGCCCGAAAAGCCTCACGGGCCGGGCCGTCATTTTTTTTTTGAAAAGCTAACCAGGCCTGATCGAGCAACTCGTTTTTTTGATTTTCGGCCGCGCGGTAGTCAACGCTCTCACCCGTGCGTGTTCGGTGCGTTTGCAGGATTTCCCGCGGCAAAAGCCCATCCTCTATCAACAACTCGGGACTGATGAACAGCGGGTTGCCCGCCATGCTGGAAAAGGCGCTATAGGGCGAGTGCGCGCTGGACGCATGGGTTGGGTTGAGCGGCAACATTTGCCAGTAGGTTTGCCCACTCCGTCTTAGAAAATCGGCGAACGCATAGGCACCGGGCCCCAGGTCGCCCACCGCAAACGGCGAGGGCAAGGAACTGACATGGAAGAGCACGCCCGCGCCACGGTCGCCGGTCCGATCCTTCAAGGACAGCACCGCCAAGGGGAACGAGAGAAAGATCTCCGACAGCAGTATTTTCCCATCGTGCCGGCCCTTGCCCGGCGTTAAAAGACTGACCCAGTCCGGCGGCACCTCGACGGGCACCACCACGGCCGTGTTGCCCCAGTCAATGAAAAGAATATCCAGGTCTTGACGATGCGCGAGTAAGGCTGCGTGCAATGGGATGACGGTCACGATCCAGTCGCGTCCCCGCTTCCGCGCGAAGGCCAGCGCGTGATGGCTGTGTTCCCCGGTCAATGACAGGGGAACGTAGTCGCCCTCAGCAAACAAGGCAGCTTCTTGCCAGCGGATGTTGCAGAGGGCGGCGATGAGCCATTGCTTGATGTAGCCGTTGTCGCGGGTTTGCCAGAGCGAACGCAGCCGGTGCCCTTCGGTTGTCGCTAGGGTTTCGTGCAGGGAGGACTCATGGCTTGTGAAGTCGATGGCCTGGCGGTTGTCCGGATCTACGAGGCTGAAGTCCCATCCTTCACAGCCTTGATAAATGTCCGGTACTCCCGGGGTGGTGAACTTCAGCAACACTTGTGCGAGCGAATTGATGAGGCCGCCGTCGGTAATGGTAGCCAGGTATTTTTTCAAGGCGAGGCCAAAGGGTGAGCTTAGGTTGGTCAGTGCCTTTATGAACTTGACGGTGGCCGCCTCGTAGGTTTTGTTCGGCTCGGACCAGGTGGAGTTCAGCTTGCCTTCGCGCAGGGCTTTCACACAATAGGCCTCCACCCTGCCAGCAAATTTATCGCTTTGCGAAAGCGGGTAAGCGCCGGCCAGGGTTTGAAAGATGAAGTACGTGTCGTTGGCATCGGGCATGCCATCTTCTTTCAAGGGATCCGTCAGTGCAAACCATTCGGTCACGGTGTCGGCCCAGTCTTCGGCAAGACTCGTCATGGCATTGAGGCGGGCCCGTGCATCTTCGCCTCGCTTCGTGTCGTGGGTGGATGTGGCATTGAGACTGAGCGGCCAGTGCTGCTGGCGGTGGACCATGCCGGCATGAAACTCTTCCGGGGACATGCCAAACCTGGCCGGCGAATCGCCCACTTCGTTGTGGCCGATAAAGCGGTTGTAGGTATAGAACAGGGTGTCTTCAAATCCTTTCGCCATGAGCGGCCCTGTGAACTGCATGGTGCGTTTGTAGAATTGGGCTGCACGTTGTGCATGGGTCTGATCGTCCGCAGGTCCGGGAAACAACAGGGCCTGCTCCAAAACCGTAACGCCATCGCCAAGCGCAGGCGATCGTTCGCGAATTTCGGTTAAAAGGCTTTGCACTTTTTGCGCTTCCTCTTTTTCCAACGGAAAGGCGTTGCCATAGTAGCGGTAAACCGGACAATGCACCAGGAATGCCGCCAGGGACGGCTTGATCGTTGCCAGGGTAGCCGGCGTTAACAGCGTTTTATCGACGAGGTTCAGTTCGAGAAACAAGTGATACAGGTTGTCCAACTCGCCCTGCATGTGTGTGTTCAGGATGTGGGCTTTCTTGGCACCAATTTCTGCGTCGATAGACACATCACTTTTCGAGATCTGTTTGTAGAGCTTTGAAAATTTCTTTTCCGCCGGAGCATAGGTCATCAGTTGGTTGACCCAGGCCAAGTATTCATAACCGGTGGTTCCCTGTATTGGCCACGGGGGCAGCGTTTCGCCAGTTTTCAAAATCTTCTCGACATAGATCAGCACATCGTCGCCCACCAACTTGCGCAAGCGTTCGATGTATTGCGACGGATCAAAGAGTCCGTCGACGTGATCGATGCGCAGCCCCTGGAACACACCGTCGACCACGAGCTTTTTGATGAGCAGGTGATAATGGTCGAACACTTTCTCTTCCTCCATATTGAGACCGATCAATTCGTTGACCGTAAAAAAGCGGCGGAAGGTTATGCGGCGATCCGTCACCTGCCAGGGCGTCAGCGTAAAGGTTTGCTCGTCCAATACTCTCTTCAACGCCAGGCCGTCGCTGTTCACTTGTTCGAGACGAGTTTGGATGTAGGTGTTCACCTCAGCGTTTTGTATCAGGGAGTCCAGTTGCAACAGCAGCTCGTGCCAACGGAGTGAGTAGGGCACGGCATGATCTACGGCATGTAGCTCGGTGATCTGCTGTGTCCATTGTTGGATCGCTTGCGGCGAATGATTGTCACTCAAGATGAGGCCGTACGACCGGGGATGCAGTGGATAATGATGGTCGTGAAACTTGATCACAAAGCGTTGTTGCCAATAGACCACCTGCAGTTCTTTGTTGAACAGCACATCCTCACGGGGAGCGCCCAGCACGGGCACCATAATGCGGCCATGAAAAAGGTCGCCCGCCCACGCCAGGTCAAAGAAGTTGGCATAAACCGAATACCGTCCTTTTTCCAGCACGTCCATCAGCCAGAGATTGCCAGGATGAAAGCCCATGTGGTTGGGTACGATGTCCTGTATCCAGTCAATCCCGCATTCTCTCAACTTCCGGCACGTCCTGTAGAGGTCGTCTTCCGTGCCAATCTCCGGATTGATGCGGTGGGGATTCACACTGTCATAACCGTGCAAACTTCCCGGCACCGATTCAAAAATTGGTGAGGCATACACCGCTCCCACGCCCAACGACACGAGGTAAGGTATGATCGCCTCCAACTGGCGGAAGGTGAAATCCTTGTGAAATTGGATGCGATAGGTGACGGTGGGATTAGTCATATTTTCCAGTATATACGACCAGCGATTCGGGGGGCAGGGTGAAACTGCCGTCCTGTAACACGCCGGGTGAAGTTTCCTCTCCTTTCCATTGCGCATCGCCGGAGTCAAGCACGTTTTGCAGTTGTTGATCTCCTACCAGGGCGACGTGCCGTGCCCCTTTTGAAAAATTCATAGCGCACCATACATGATCCGAATGGTGCCACCGGTGAAGGACCAGGAGATTCTCTTCTTCCTCGTAAAAAACTTCGAGCGCATGACGCTCCAGGTGACGTAGGGCCGGATGTTTCTTACGCAACCCGATCAGCGCCTGGTAGTACCGGAACAACGCCTGGTGGTCTTCCTCCTGCAGGCGCTCCCATTGGAGTTTGCTGTTGATGTAGGTTGATTCGCTTTGCGGGTCGGGTGCTTCATCCTGGCCATGAAAAGCAGCGAACTCTTCGCGACGCCCGCGGCGCACATTGTCGATGAGCTGCGGGTCGCTATGATGTACAAAATATTGGAAGGGATTTCTTTCGCCATACTCTTCGCCCATAAACAGCAGCGGCAGGTACGGGCTTAGGAGGGTCGCCCCGGCCATCACCTTCAGCATGTTAAAGCTCACCAACACACTCGTGCGCTCTCCCAGCATGCGGTTACCCACCTGGTCGTGATTTTGCGAGAAGACAATAAACTTGTTGCCGGCCTGGTGCGTCGCCGGAATACCAAAACATTTGAGGCGGTGTTCCGAATATTGACCGTCGTACACATAGGCATCGCGATACGCTTTGGCCAGGTGACCAATGCCCTGAAAATCGGCATAGTAACCACTTCCCTCCTGCCCGGTAGTGACGCGCAAGGCATGGTGAAATTCGTCTGCCCATTGGGCGTCCATTCCATAGCCTCCCCGTTTGAGCGGGTCGATGTAGCGTGGGTCGTTCAGGTCCAGCTCTACGAACAAGTAGTGCATGCACCAATGGTTTTGGATGAACGTATCCACCTCTTGCCGGATCGCTTTCAAAATATGAACGGGGCTAAAATCTTTGATGGCATGTACGGCATCGAGCCGCAGCGCATCGATGTGAAAGTCGCGAAACCACATCAGTACATTTTCAATAAAAAAACGGCGTACGTCATCGCTGTACGCGTCGTCGAAGTTGATGGCGTCGCCCCATGGTGTTTTGTATTTCGATGTGAAATACGGGCCGAATTCCTTGAAGTAGTTTCCCTCCGGTCCGAGGTGATTGTAAACCACATCCAGCACCACGGCGATGCCTTGTGCATGACACTGATTTACCAATTCTTGTAAACCTCGCGGCCCACCATAAGCCGCATGTACTGCATAGGGAAACACACCGTCGTAGCCCCAGTTGCGGACGCCTGGAAATTGTACGACGGGCATCAGCTCGATGGCGGTAATGCCCAACGCTTTGAGGTGTGGCAATTTATCGATGACGCCTTGAAAATCTCCTTGCGGTGAAAAGGTTCCAACGTGGATCTCGTAAAAAATGTAATCGTCCTGGCTTGGATTAACCCACTTGTGGTCGGTCCACGCAAATGCAGCGAGGTCCACGGCCCGCGACGGACCGTGGACGCCATGCGGTTGACAAAGCGATGCCGGGTCTGGCATAGCCTTACCATTGGGTGCAATAAATTCGTAGTCGTCGCCAGGGTGCAGGTTTGGGATGGTCAAAGTCCAGTAGCCGTGCGCTTCCGGGAGGAGCGGAATGGTTTGGTCACGGAACCGGATGTGTACCTCTTCCAGCTGGGGAGCCCACAGCCTTACCGTGGCGGCGCCTTCATCGCTAAAATTCACGCCGAGGCGCCGGTGGTCTATGTCAACGGCCTGCATCATGTGTCGAGGGGGTGATGAAGTAGTACAATCGATCGTCCTTCCACCGTCACGGTACCCAGCGGAGGGTACGTGGGACCTTCGCCAATCTGGCCGGTGGCCGTATTCAAAAGCTGACTCCATTGGATGGCGTATTTGGCAGGGGGCAATACATATTCCAAGGGTTCGTGATGCGCATTGAACATGATATAAAAACTATCGTCCAAAACGGCCTCTCCCTTCGGGCCGGGCGTGTGGATGCCGCGGCCGTTTAGAAATACGCCCAACGACTTAGCAAAATCATGGCTCCAATGTTCTTCGGTCATCTCCGTTCCTTCGGGCAAAAACCAAGCGACATCTTCCACGCCTAAGCCTTTTATAGGACGCCCCTGAAACCAACCTCTCCGGCAAAGTACGGGATGCTTTTTGCGTAGGGCAATGAGCTTTTTCGTGAACGTCAGTAAGGATTGATCAGCGTTGTCCCAGTTGATCCACGAGATTTCGTTGTCCTGGCAATAGGCGTTGTTGTTGCCTTGTTGTGTGCGGCCGAGTTCGTCTCCTGCCAGCAACATCGGCACGCCTTGTGAAAGAAAGAGCGTCGTCAGCAGGTTGCGTTTCTGGCGGTTGCGCAGGGCGATGACCGCGGCGTCGTCGGTGGCGCCTTCCTCACCACAGTTCCAGGAGCGGTTGTGCGATTCGCCGTCGTTGTTGCCTTCTCCATTGGCCCCGTTGTGTTTTTCATTGTACGATACAAGATCATGCAACGTGAAGCCGTCGTGCGCGGTAATAAAATTGACGCTGGCCGTCGGGCTGCGGTAGTCGCCTTCGTAGAGGTCGGGGCTGCCCGTAAAACGCTGGGCGAATTCACCCAGCATGCTGTCGGCGCCACGCCAATAGTCACGAATGCAATCGCGGTATTTGCCGTTCCACTCAGCCCAACCCGGCGGAAACTTGCCGACCTGGTAGCCACCTTCGCCGATGTCCCACGGTTCGGCAATGAGCTTCACCTGCGAGATGACCGGGTCCTGGTGGATGATATCAAAGAATGCGCTGAGCTTGTTCACTTCGTGCAGCTCGCGCGCCAGTGCCGAGGCGAGGTCGAAGCGGAAACCGTCTACATGCATCTCCAGGATCCAGTAGCGCAGGCTATCCATCATCAGGCGCAGCACATTGGGAAGGTTCGCGTTAAGCGTATTGCCGGTACCTGTGTAGTCGAAGTAAAACCGTTTGTCCTCGGATAGACGATAATAGCTGGCGTTATCGATGCCCCGAAACGAAAGCGTCGGTCCCATGAAATTGCCTTCCGCTGTATGGTTGTAAACCACATCCAGGATCACTTCGATGTTTGCCTTGTGAAGCGCCTTCACCATCTCCTTGAACTCTATCACTTGTTCGCACAACACGCCACTCGCCGAATAGCGCACTTCCGGGGCAAAGAACCCGATGGTGTTGTAGCCCCAATAGTTTGTCAGACCTTGCTCTACCAGGTGACGATCGGCGATGAAATGATGCACGGGCATCAATTCGAGCGCGGTAATGCCAAGCTTCTTCAGGTATCCGATCGTCACGGGATGGGCCAGGCCTGCAAAGGTTCCCCGGATGTCTTCCGGGATATCCGGGTGAAGCTTGGTGAAGCCCCGCACGTGGGTTTCGTATATGATGGTCTCGTGATACGGAATGTTGGGTCGCTTGTCATTCTCCCAATCAAAGCGCACGTCGCTCACTACACATTTTGGTAGAAAGGGGGCACTATCCACTTCACTAAACGACAAGTCAGCCGCCTCATCGTTCACGACGTAGCCGAACAAGGCGTCGTCCCATTCGATCTTGCCGGCAATCGCCTTGGCATAGGGATCGATGAGCAGCTTGTTGGCATTGAAGCGATGGCCATTCTGCGGTTCATAGGGACCGTGCACACGATAGGCATAGAGTTGTCCGGGTTGCAGTCCGGGGATGTAGGCATGCCAGATCTGGTGTGATCGTTCCTGTATTTTTATTTTTATAACTTCTTTTTCATCACCGGGAGAATCGAATAGACACAGTTCTACGGCGTTTGCATTTTCTGAATACAACGCAAAGTTCACGCCTTCGCCATCCCAGGTGGCCCCTAAGGGATAGGCAAAGCCGGGATATACGTCCAGCTTCCTTTTCTCGATCGTCTCTATCCTATTTCTCATAGCTATTTTCCAATTTCATGGCCCAGATGGGCGTGTGCATCTCGCGTCGTTCCGCCTCTGCTTTCAAGGCGCCTTTCTCCGGCAGCGTGGCCACCTCTTTTTCTTTCTCCTTCACGGTATGCAAAAAATCCTGCAACACATTCATGTAGTTCATAAAGGCTTCGTAGGGCGATGCGTATGGACTGAAGTATGCGTGCACGTTGCCGTCGCTGTTCCGCTTTGTCGACATATAGTAGAAATGATCGCTGGTCATCAACCGGCGCCAGCGGTCGGTGAGGCCGGCGTCGTTCATGGCTTTGATGCGTCCTTCCAGGTGGGCCATGGTCTCAAAGGCATCTTGTTGCATGTCGTTACCCAACCAGGCCGAAAGATCGCGTTCTGCGTCCGCCCACGAGATGGTGTCGGGCACGTTGAGCGCGGGCGTTTCCTGGAGTTGTTGAATGGCTTCGGAAGGCGTCACTAATTTGTAGTTCTTGTCTTTGGCGATGCACACGAGCAGGTCATGGAGAAACTTGAGAATGCCACTCTCCTCTTTATGGTGTTCACCAAATGTTTCATAGTCCAGCCCCAGCGTGATGAGCGGATCGGCTTGGGGTATGCTCTTGAGCCGCGCCATGAATTTTCCCACGGTCAATTTCTTGCCGAACTCCAGGTAGCGGAACGCAATGTCGTCGCTGAGAAAATAATTGCGCGGGAACAGCTTCATTCCTTTTTCTTCGGGATGTTCGTACAAATGATTGGGGCTCCTGCCCTGGAGCACAGCATCGATGCCATCGAGAAACATGCCGTTGAACCCGAGGGCATGGACCTTCTTCGCCATGTCGTTGTTGTAGATCAGTTCGGTGTTGCGAAAGACCACGGGGCGCACGCCGAGGTATTCTTGCAAGCGGGCGACATGGTCGAGCACTTGTTCTTCAAACTCCGTTCCGGGGAGCAGGCTGGCCAGCGAATGAAAATCCGTTTCAGCCAGGAACTCTACCGAACCGGTTTCGGCCAACGCCTTGAAGCTGGCGAGCCCTTCGGGACAATATTGTTTCAGTTGATCCAGCAAGCTGCCGGAAATAGAAAATGTAATTTTTACCTGCGGAAATTTTTTTATGAGATCCAACAGGATCTTGTTCGCCGGCAGGTAACACTGCCGGGTTATGCGGCGCACGATGGCTTCGTTCTGGGCGTTGTCGAACCCGTCTCCTTGCGATCCGATCTCAAAAAAATGGAACGGGCGAAGTCTCCAGGGTTGATGCGCCTGAAAGTACAGCACCATGTGTTTGGGCGTTGGATTAGGTTGTGAGTTCATGGTAGATGGTTTTTATTTTTTTTGCTGCTTTACTCCATGTTATATGCTGAATTTCATCCTTACTGTTCTCGCGCAGTGTAGTGGACAGGCTCTCGTGGGCCAGCACGTTGCAAATGGCATTGGCCAACGCATGCGTATTCCAAAAGTCCACCTTGATGACATGCGACATCACCTCCGACACACCGGATTGATTCGATACGATCACCGGAATGCCGGCCTGGATCGCCTCCAGCGGCGTGATGCCAAAAGGTTCCGACACGGAAGGCATTACATACACCTTCGTCATCGACCATACTTTCTCGACGCTGTCGCCTTTTAAAAAGCCCGTGAAATGAAAACGTGTGGAGAGGCGCAAGTGCGCCACCTCTTCGATGACCTGGGGAAGCATGTCGCCGGAGCCCGCCACGATGAAGTGGGCATCGGGAAATTTTTCCAGCACCTGATAAGCTGCTTTCACAAAGTAGAGGGGACCTTTTTGGTAGGTGAGCCTTCCGAGGAACGTCACCACGTGTGGACCGAACGGATGGCCGTGTATGAGCGGTGTGATTTCGCGGGGCATTACGCCGTTGTAGGCTACTTTCACTTTGGAGGGTGCGATGTGGTAACGCGATTCAACGATGCGTTTCGTCCAACCGCTCACCGCCACAATGCTATCGGCGCCCTCGAAGCCGGCCTTCTCGATTTCGAATACCGGCGCATGGGGTATTTCGCCCGACCGGTCGAATTCGGTGGAATGGACGTGCACGACCAGCGGCTTGCCACTGGCCTCCTTCGCCGCCAACCCCGCCGGAAAGGTCATCCAGTCGTGCACGTGAATGACATCGAACGTGTGCCGGCGCGCGACTTCGGCCGCTACTTCTGCATAATGTTTTGTTTCTTCCAGGAGATCGGGACCATACTTCCCGGAGAACGCATAGAAGTATGACCCTTCTTCGGGAAGCTGCGCCAGAGCGTCCGTATCAGCATAATGATGATCAGGGTTATCATTGTCACTAGCCTTATCCTTGTCATTATACGTGTCTTCGCTCTTCATCTCCATCCTACGTTCCACTTTTTTATCCATTTCCAGAATTGTCGCTTCCTGTTTCAAGCGTTTTGCAGAAACGGTCATTGATTTTGGCAGGACGCTCATAGCAGGGTTGACATAGGGTGAGAGATACGAGGGGATCTCGATGGTCGTAAGGTTTTCGGTTTCCCGCGTTGTATACACCGGCCGCCGGAGATGGGCTTCCGGTCCACTGACGACGAACGCAGGCGGCTTCCGGGCAACCATTACCGAGTGCTTCTCCGCAACAACCGCCGAGAGCTTCCCGGCAAAATTTATAAGCGCCTCTCCGGAAACAACCGAAGGGGTCATGATTCCATTTTCTTTTCGAAGGGTTACGTGGCTGGCATCGATGAGATCGAATTTCATGTCGGGCTCATCGCCGTGAAGTTTGGGTACCACCAGCACAATTTCGACATCATGCTGCCGCAACGACTGCGTCAATCCGTAGCAAGCCGTTCCCAGTCCCCCGGAAATGTGCGGGGGAAACTCCCAGCCAAACATCAATACCTTCATTTGAGCATTTCCCTTTTTACCTATAACCTTGCTTTGGAAAGGGAAAAAAATGTGCCATGATTATGGCGATGATCTGGATAAAAATAGATGGCTATACCCGGGATTTAGCATTCCTAACGTCCTTGTATTCAATCGCTTCCAGAATGAATCCGGGCCAGTAGTATCGTCGTGTTAAATCGCTGGAAAATCCCTTGGGACAATTCCCCCCGGGTTGTTACAAAATCTCCCCAAATCGCTGTGCACAAAACTTTGCGCCTATGTACGGGCAGACTAAACTTTTACTTTTAACAATTCACGGATTGCCTCGGCCAGCTTCTCCGGTTGTTCGTCGGGCGAAAAGTGGCCGCAGTCTTCGATCACTTTGCCTTCGATGTTGGCCAGACCGGCTTCGCGGAACCCCTTCAGATAGGTGTTGATGTCGCCATATTCCTTGTCGCCACGGATGTAGAGCACGGGGGTTTCGACGATCATGGACCGGCTCTCGCGGTTGTCTTTTTCATCTTGCACGAAAGAGCGATACCAGTTGAAAGCCGTCTTTAGTGATTCGGGTTTGGCATAGGCGTCGGCGTAGATGGAACGCGCGCGTTTGTTGATCTTCTCGGGATGTGCGCTGATGGCGTTGAAAAAGAATTCGAAATAGATCCGCTCTTTGCCGCCCACCAGCATCTCCGGCAGTTCGGGCACGTTGTGAAATGAAAAGTGCCAGATGTTCGGATTGCGCTTCACTTCCTCCCACGGATCGATGCCCGGGATGGCGGTGTTCATGATGACGGCATTCTCCACGGTGTTTGGAAATGCGTGCAGATAAGCGTACGTAACCATTCCCCCCACATCGTGACCAACCAAGGTCAACTGGTTCAGGCGGAGGTTGTCGACCAGGCGTTTTACCAGCCGGGCAATGGGAGTTTTGCTGGTGGACGAAATGCCGCCCGTAGTGCCCACGCCTGGCAGGTCGATCGCCACCACGCGAAAGTCGCGATAGAGAAGCGCCATCACTTGCTCGAAGGCAGACCAGTTTTCGGGAAAGCCGTGCAGGAACAGAATGGCGGGGCGTTCCGGTTTGCCGGCCTCGACCACATGTATGGAAAGGCCGTCGACCAGCACCTGGTGATTGATGAAGACGGAAGAAGAGGGGTGTGTGAGGTTCATCTTTTTTTGTTTCTATTTTATAAGTACGAAAGGGATCACTGGGCGGAGCTTTTAAAGCCCGGCAAGCCCACTATTAAAACGCCCGTTCCCTGCCGATGTTTTGTCGGGAGGAATGCACACCGACCCATGGCGGTCTTTCAGGAGGATGCCGGTCGGTCCAGATCCAAGGCAGCGTGTAGAATGATTTACACTGACGGGCAGGCGCTGTAAAGAAATATTCCCATCGGACCACCCCAATCTAACCCATTATTCCGAAAAAAGCGCGTCCAACTCCAGTACAAGCCCCAGGTACGCTTTTTGAATTAGAATTCGTCGCCAGGTTTCCTTCCCCTGGAGGATTAGGGCAGGATAGGTGCAGAGGGTTTCGCAAAGGGATCAGTCCTCTTGACACGGATCATGGTTGTAGCATGATCCAAAATGCCATGAAAAATGTTAGTTCCAAAAGGAAACATTCACCAACCATACCACCTCAGCAGAGGGCCCGTCATGAAAACAAAAGAACCGCCTCTGAATCCGAAAATGGGAGCCTTCGAGAAATTCTCCGTTATGGTTACGAATGCCACCGGCAGCACACCTGCCTTTATCGTTGCGTTCACACTGGTGATGGTATGGGCCGTAACCGGTCCCCTCTTCAACTATTCTGAGCAATGGCAACTGGTGATCAACACCGGAACCACGATCATCACATTCCTAATGGTATTCCTCATTCAGAAATCACAGAACAAAGATTCGCTGGCCATTCAACTAAAGTTGAACGAACTGGTGGCCGCTCACCAATTTGCCAGCAACCGACTGGTGAATGTGGAAACCATGACTGAAGACGAATTGAAAGTGATCAAAAAATACTATGCGTCGCTGAGCGAGCTCACAAAACGGGAAGAAACTTTACAGCAGTCACATTCCATTGATGAAGCTCAGTCGGTGCATGACTTGAAAAAGATGTTGGAGTCAGGGGCCCGGAGTCAGAAATCAGGAGCCGGCCAGAAGCCAGGAGCCAGGAGTCAGAAGCGAGGGTCCAGGAATCATAAGCCGGGAGCCAGGAATCAGAAGCCAGGGGCCAGGGATGGAGCGTGAGGAAGTATGGGATTGGGTTGATGACTGGAAAAAAAATTTAGACGGAAAAACTTTCGTCAAAAGTGAAATCAGTAGATCAAACTAAAATCAATAGTATGAAAAAGTTCATGTTACTATTCGCTGGTGTTTTGGTCATGGGTGTTGCAGGTATGTACGCTCAGGAGCAAGACACAATTTCGATGAAGGACGAACGTCAGGGGGTGGCTGCGCTGTCGGCGCCATCGAACAATTATACGAAGGAGATGATGGTGCAGATCCAGACCGAGGACATTCCTGCCAGTTTGCGCTCGAGTCTTCAAGGCTATAGATATAAAGGTTGGGAGAACGGTACCTTCTTTCGCCTGGGAAATTACGACGGGTACATTGTCGAAATCACGGACGGTGAAAAAACCAAGACCTTCCGCTTTGATCCCAACGGCAGGCCCGTTCCGGATTAGTTGATCATTGCCAAGGACCTTCTATTAACATTAGGAGGTCCTTTTTATTTCATGGTGCGCGTGACGGGGGAAATACAGGAAGGCCGGAATTTCTTATCTTTATAAGCCGCAACCCCCGCCGTGCTATGAACGTCACCGAAAACATGTTGTTGTTCGTTGTCAGTGCAGGAATCGTACAGGCTTTCTTTTTGGCGGCGCTGATATTCTTTAATCCACGCGGCGACCGGTCGGTGAATATTTACCTGGTGGGGTACATCCTGTCGCTGACCATCCCCATGTTTACGCCACTGATCCAGCATTTTTTTTCATGGCAGCGATTGCTTTATCTGGCCCCTGTCCTCTTGCTGGTGGCACCCTTTTTATATCTCTACGTTTGTAGCTTTCGCGAGAAGATCACGTTTCGAAAAGCCTGGCCGCACTTTATTTTGTTCCTGGTGGCCGTGGCCATGGAGGCGTATATCCTGGTGAAGATTGCCCCGCAATATCCACCGTCCAAGCAAGTACCGCCCGAACTGATCCACAATCCCTGGCCGATGGGGCGGGTGATTCTCCGCTTGGTCCAAATGGTGGCCTACATTTATTTCGCGGGGCGGGCGCTGTCTTCATATCAACGGTCGATTCAGCATTTATACTCGGAAACCAGTCGCATCGACCTGGCGTGGATGCGGTGGCTTATCAACGGATTTCTTGTGCTCACGATCTGGATGATCCTTTTTTATTTTACGATTCTGAAATTTCCTGAGAAGTTCAAGCTGATCATTCTCCTCAACACCGCCATTGTCACACCTTATTTATATGCTATCACCTTCAAAGGCATATCCCAGCCCACGCTATGGCAGGCCAGGCGCAAGGCCAGCCGCGAGGAAGTCCTGGAAGAGATTCACATTGTCGAGGAAACCGAAGCCCGCAATCAAAAGAACACCCTAAACCCGGAACGAAAAGACGATATCATTACCCGCATCCAGGGACTCATGGAAGCTGAGAAATTATACCTCCAGCCCGAGCTCACCCTCCAGGATCTCGCCGACCAACTGGGCACCCCCGCCTACCAGGTTTCACAGGCTATCAATGAAGGCCTCCAAAAAACCTTCTACGACCTGGTGAACGGCTGCCGCGTTGCCGAAGCCCAACGCCTCCTGCTCGACCCCAAAAACCGGAACCTAAAGATCATGGCCGTCGCCTTCGACTCCGGCTTCAACTCCAAAACCACTTTCAACACCGTCTTCAAAAAGTTCACCGGCCTCACCCCCTCCGAATTCAAAGAGCAACACCAAACACAAACGGTTGCCGCTTAAGCCAGAAAGCGATCTACGATAACCGCATCAAATCGGAGCGTCACCAACCCGGGACTGCTCCCCCATCCCAACTCAACCCATAAGAACCTTTGCGTCAACTTTGCCTGCCCGCCGAAGCTTTAGCGAGGGAGGGGCCTTAGCGTCTTTGCGGTTTAAATTCATACGCCGCCGAAGTCTTTCCCCTACCCGCCACCACCCAAGGCCAGCAGGACCGAACTCCCAAATCCGCACCTAAACGAAGTTCGGATTCCCCAATCCGAACCCAATCGCATGTCCGAACCCCTTTTCCCTGGCGTAAAACCGGCATCACTCAAAAAACCAATGCTCATGACAAAAACCATTTCCGCCTTCTTTCTTCTGGTCTCGCTCCTTTTGTGCAGAGACCTGGTCGCGCAGACCCTCTCCCAGGCCCTCTCCCTGGAAGACTGTATCGACGCAGCCCTGAAAAACAACCAGCAACTAAAAAACAGCCAACTCGACATGACTGCCTCTGCCTTCCGCATCAAAGAATTAAAGAGCGGCTTGCTGCCCACCGTGGACTTCGCCGGGCAATCGCTCTACTATAAGGACTTGCCTGGTCAATATGCGCCGGCTTCCGCGTTTGGCGGCCCCGAAGGCGAATACACCAAGCTGAGCCTGAACATGCGCCAAACCACAACGGCCAACCTCCAGCTCAGCCAGTCGCTATTCAACCCGTTGGTCCGGACCAGTGTGAAGACCGCCCAGGCCGCACAAGAAGCCACGCATCTGCAAGACCACGTCGTGCGCGAAAATGTGATCTACCATGTGACCGCCACTTACTACAGCATCCAGGTGCTGAACGACAACCTAGTGCGGCTGGCCACCAACCTCGCCAACCTCGAACACGCTACCCAAATCAACAGCGTGTTGAAGGACAACGACCTGGTATCGCCCAACGCCCACAACCGCATGCTCATCAACCTGGAAAACCTGCGCAATCAATACGAGAACCAGAAGCTGTTGCTGAGCACGAATATGACTGCCTTGAAAAATCTTATGGATATGGATGTGAACGACTCCCTGGCCGTGCAGCCATTCGACTATGCCGCGCTCCTCGCCATGCCGGAAACGGCCGACTTGTCGGAGCGCCCGGACCTGAAGCTTCAACAGGCTCAGATCAAGGTGGCACAGTTCGAAAAGAAAAATATCGCCGCAGGCTACTACCCCACGCTGACCAACACCTTTTCGTATGGCTACACCGGCTACAACAACGACTTCGGCCCCTTCACACCCATTCACAACGACTGGGTGCGCAGCAGCTACTTCGCCCTCACGTTGAAGGTGCCCGTGTTCGATGGCTTCCGCAAGCAAAACCAGATCCGTCAAAAAGAAATGACCATACAACGCAACATAAACACGCTCTCCATGATGCGCGCCAATGCTGACAAAGAACTGGAAGATGCACTCAGCACCTATCGCTCGAACAAAACACTTTGGGACAGCAATAAAAAGAGTCTGGACCTGGCGGAGAAATTATTCGCCAGCGCCAGCGGTGAATACGAAAGTGGCATCACCACGCTCACCGATCTGCTCAACGCCCAGAACGACCTGACCAATGCCCGCACCAACTACAGCACCGCTTTGCTAAACCTCAAACTTGCCGAGCTCTCGCTGAAAAAGGCCAACGGAACCTTGATCGCAAAACAATAATCCCGATCCACCAAAAAAAGAACACAAAACCAACAAGAAACAAATCCTCATGAAAACAAAAATCACCATTGCCAGTTTGACCGTCGTGCTCTTCGTATCGGTAGCGTTCAAATTGAAGAACAACAAACGCGCCGTAGAAGAAAACGTTTACCGGCCCGACGCCAACAAAAAGGTGTTGGTGCAAGCCGACACCGCCGTCGTAAAAAGCTTACACAAGACCTTTACCTATACGGGCACCTTTGCTGCCTTTCGCGAAGTGATGCTCGTGCCCCAGGTACACGGCGAAGTGGAAGCGGTCTATTTTGACGAAGGCGACCACGTCGTGACCGGATCCAGACTGGTGCAAATCGACGACGATCTCCTTCAGGCACAATACAGCTCCGCCGCGGCTACTTATCAAAACGCCAAGCGAAATCTGGAACGCTACGAAGGCGCCTCCCAAAGCGGCGGCGTGAGCAACCTGCAACTGGACAACCTGCGATTGACCCTCATCAATGCCCAGGCACAAGTGAAACAACTGGCCAAGCAAATCGAATGGAGCAACATCATCGCGCCCTTCACCGGCACCATGACCTTGCGTGATGTAGAGCCCGGTTCCGTAGTGGGTAGCGGAGCCGTGGCACGCATCACCGACCTCTCGCAACTCAAGCTCGAGATTTCCGTGCCTGAAAAAGAGATCTTCCTTTTTCACGAAGGCGATTCCATTGCCATTGAAACCGATCTCTATCCCGGCAAAACGCTTTGGGGAAAGACCGACCAGGTGGCAGACCGCGGCGACAATGCGCACAACTACAGCGTCCGTCTTTTGCTAAAGAACACCGACCCCGCTTCGTTGTTGAAAGCCGGCATGTATGGAACAGCCCTACTCAACAAAGGCATGAAAGACCAGACGCTGGTGATCGCACGGACCTCGTTGCTGGGCTCCGCCAAAGACCCGCACGTGTTTGTGATCCACGAGGGCAAGGCCTCTCTTCGTTCTATCCGCACGGGCAATGCCAATGACACTTCGATTGAAGTCGTGGAAGGCTTGCACGCCGGAGACATCGTAGTGGCCAGCGGGCACATCAACCTGAGCAACGGCTCGCCGGTTGACATTGTAAAATAAGTATTCACCAAAGACCAACTCATTTCATTTCCATATGAACTTAACAGAAATATCCATCAAAAGACCGTCGGTGATCATCGTCATCTTCACGATCCTCATGCTCGGCGGCTTCTATTGTTACACCACGTTGCGTTATGAGCTCTTGCCTCCCATGGAAGTGCCCACGCTGGTGATCACCACGCCCTATCCCGGCGCTGCACCTTCGGAAGTGGAGCAGTCGGTGACCCGGAAAGTGGAAGACGCGGTCTCCGGACTCGATCGTGTGAAAAGCGTCTTGTCCCAATCCTTCGAAGGGGTCTCCGTCATTGTGGTTGAATTTAGTGTGGGCACCGACACCGAAGCCAAACAGGAAGAAGCCCAACGCAAACTGAACAACATTCTGAACGATCTGCCCGACGACGCCGAGTCGCCTTCTATTTCGCGGGTGTCGCCAAGCGATCAGCCGATCATGGACCTGATGGTGGTGGCCGACATGAGTGCAGAAGCTTCTTATGATCTTGTGGAAAACGAGATCCTGCCCCTGATCCAACAAATTGAAGGCATCGGCGAAACCCGCCTACTCGGTGGACAGAAGCGCGAGATCCAGGTGAAAGTGGACAAAGATAAATTAGCCCACTACGGTCTTGCCCTGTCGCAAGTAACGGACGCCGTGAACAACGCCAACCTTGATTTTCCCACCGGCAAGATCAAAGGGCGCGACGACCAGATCACCGTGCGTCTCGCCGGAAAGTTCAGCTCGATGACGCAGATCGAAAACCTGATTGTTGCCACGCGCGCCGGCAGTCCCGTGCGGGTGGCCGACGTAGCCGATGTATTGGACGGCACGCGCGAGCAAGAATCGGTGAGCCGCTCCAACGGACAGGAAGGCATTGGCATCAGCATCAAAAAACAAACCGACGCCAACGCCGTGAAGATCAGCGAAGAAGTTCACGCCAAGATCGCCTCGATTGAAAGGAAGTATGCAGCACAAGGTGTCAAAGTCATCATTGCCGACGACACGTCTGAGTTTACGCTCGAAGCCGCCGACGCGGTGACGCACGACCTCGTGATCGCTGTCATTCTTGTAGCCGCCGTTATGCTGCTTTTCCTTCACAGCATTCGTGATTCGCTCATCGTGCTCGTGGCCATTCCCGCGTCGCTGCTCTCGACGTTCATTGCCATGTACTTGTTCGGTTACTCGCTCAATCTGATGACCCTGCTGGCCATGTCGCTGGTGATTGGCATCCTGGTCGACGATTCTATCGTGGTGCTCGAGAACATTCACCGTCACCTGCACATGGGCAAGGACCGTGTCCAGGCCACACTCGACGGGCGCAAGGAAATCGGTTTCTCGGCCATGGCCATCACCATGGTGGATGTGGTCGTGTTCCTTCCCATTGCGTTGATCAACACCGTGATCGGCGACATATTGCGGCAATATTCGGTCACCATTGTCGTGTCCACGTTGATGAGTCTCTTCGTGTGTTATACACTGACGCCGTGGTTGGCTTCGCGCTTTGGCAAGGTGACGCACCTCAATCCCAACAATGTGTTTCACAAAGTATTGCTGGGCTTTGAATCGCTCGTAACCCGCGTCATCAACGGCTATACGCATCAACTCAAATGGACCCTGCGGCACAAACTCATCACCGGGCTCGCTATTCTTGCCGCCTTTGGTGCAACGGCCTACATCATGAGCCTGGGCATCCTCGGGCAGGAAATGGTGGCGTCGGGCGACCGTGGTAAGCTGCAGTTGAAATTTGAATTTGACAAACGCACGGCGCTCACGGAAAACAACATCCGCTCACGCGCCATCGAAAATTATTTGCTGGCACAACCCGGCGTGGAAACGGTGTTGGCCAATGTGGGGGGTGCGAGCACATCGGGTATGATGTCTACCGTGGGCAGCGAGAACAAAACGGAGATCACCGTGGGCCTGGTCGATGCCCAGAAACGGAAGGAGACCACGGCTGCCTTCATGCTCCGTGTCCGCAAGGCGTTGGAAGCGACATACGAAGGATTGAAAGTGAACTCCACCGTCATTGGCATTACCAAATCGGAGGAGCCCATTCAAATCGTACTGAACAGCGAGAACAAGATTGAGTTGATGCAGGCTACCAAACAACTGGAGCAACTCATCAAAAACATTCCCGGTGCAAACGACGTGTCGGTGAGCGTGGAAGACGGCAGCCCCGAGCTGACCATCGAACTGGACCGCGAAAAGATGGCCCGGCTTGGGCTGAGTGTTGGCCAGGTGGGCGCGTCCCTCCAAAATGCCTACGCCGGCAACACCGACGCCAAGTATCGCGAAGGCAGTAACGAGTACGACATCAACGTGCGCCTCGATGAATTCGACCGCAGCAATCCCACCGATGTGGAGAACATCGGTTTCGTGAACAGCAAAGGCGAACAGATCGCACTCACGCAATTTGCCACCGTGAAGCAAAGCAGCGGGCCGTCCATGCTCGAAAGAAAGAATCGCCGCACATCGGTGACGCTGAAAAGCAACGTGTTGGGTATCACGTCCGGAACGCTGGCCGAAAACATCAACGCCGCCGTGGCCACGCATCCCCTGCCGTCGTCGGTGGAAATGAAATGGACCGGCGATGTTGAACGCCAGGTGGACTCGTTCAAAGCGCTGGGGTTGGCGTTGGCTACCGCCATCCTGTTGGTGTACCTGGTGATGGTGTTGCTCTACGATAGCTTTGTCTATCCGTTCGTGGTGTTGTTCTCCGTGCCCGTCGCTCTGATCGGTGCCCTCGTCGCTCTGAACCTCGCCATGAGCACGCTGAGCATCTTCACCATGCTCGGCATCATCATGCTGATCGGTTTGGTGTTGAAGAACGGGATCCTGTTGGTGGACTTCACCAACCAACGCAAACTGGAAGGCCGCAGCACCTTCGACGCCCTCATCGATGCAGGCCAGGCGCGGTTGCGTCCCATCCTGATGACCACCATCGCCATGGTGATCGGCATGCTTCCCATCGCCCTCGCGGATGGCGCCGGCGCAGAGTGGAAGAACGGTCTGGCCATCGTGATGATCGGCGGTCTGCTCTCTTCGTTGATGCTCACCGTCTTCATCGTGCCGATGATGTATTATTTGGTAGACCAGGTGAAAGCCCGGTTCACCAAACCGGCGCCGCCGATTGCAGAACCAGCATTAGCATCTTCTGTAACCATACTTTAACATAAGACATTTCAAAAAAACAATGATCATCCTGTTAAAAGCCTCAACGCCTCCATTCAGGATGATCATCTTATAATAACATACCCTCTAAAAAACTAAGACCATGAACAAATCCATTCAAACCACAGGCTACCTGCTCATGATGGCCGCCTTCACCTTTTGGCTAAGCTGGTTTCTCATGCCCGATCCCGGCACCACCGACGCGGCCCACATACTGCAAATCGTGAAGCAGGCGCGCACCGGCGTGTTGAGTTCGGTCATCACACAAATCATTTCGTCCATTCTCTTCGCCATTGCCCTTTGCCTGTTGTCGCAGCATTTTCTTCCGCAGAAAAAGATAACCTTCACCGGCATCGTGTTGCTGAACATCGGCGCGATGGGGTTGTGTGCCGACGCCTTCTTTCACTTGCTGGCCTACTACATGACCGACAGCACCGTACACATCCAGGAAGATGTGGTGCGCGTGATGGCCTTTATGCAAACTGGTGGTGTGATGTTTCTCATTCCCCTGCTCCTGCCCTTCTTCATTGGCACGTTGTTGCTGACGATCGGGCTGAACAAGCAACGCGTTATTTCGAAGCGGCCGTTGTTGATCATGATCGCTGGCTTTGTGCTGGCCCCGATCATCGGGATCGTTTCGGTTTACTTACTCGACCATCATAGCAACCTTGTTTCCCTCACCCTACTCGGCGGCGTGGCGCTTGCCCAGGCCTGGATGGGATTTGAGTGGGCGCACCCAAATCAACGCCGGGCATCAGTGAACGATGATGCCGCCCACGCTTACCCCGACAATTCCGTGGCTTGACACCATCCTAATTCAACGATTAAAAAAGATCCTCATGCGCTTTTGGGAGGAAAATAGAAAGTGGATCATGGTCCACATGATTACCTGGTGTTTTGCCAAGGTGCTGTTTGTCGCCATCAAACTTTGGGGTCTTGGCAACACGGCTGCCGATGGAGCAACGGCGCCTTTGTTACACCTGGTAACACCGGAGATTCATCCTGGCACCTTGTTTTTGGTCGTCGCCTTCTCGGGGGTGATTGAGGGACTGGTCTTCAGTTGGCTTGATGTGCGCTTTGACGCGTGGTTCGGGCGCCTGGGTTTTGCCCGGCGCGTGCTCGTCAAAGGCCTTGCCAACCTCGGCTTGGGACTGGCACTTTCTTCGGTGCTGGTGCCCTTGCTGTTGGGGCAGACGTCGGGGGTAAAGATCCTGATGCTTTCGCTGATGCAGGCCAACCTCGTTGTCGTGGCTATATACATGCTGCTGGTCACTTTCTTATTGCAACTTTCAAAACTGGCCGCGGCGTGGATCCAAACGAGCGACCTGTTGCACATCCTCTCACCCCAGGCCAAAGGCGTGGAAGAAGACCGCATCTTCATGTTCCTCGACATGAAAGCGTCCACGACACACGCCGAAACATTAGGGCCTATAAAATATAGCGCCCTCATCCAGGATTGCTTTGCCGACATGACGAAGGCTGCTAAACAAACGGCCGCCGAGATCTATCAATACATCGGCGACGAAGCGGTGTTCACATGGAAAACGTCGCCCATAAACTTCCTATATGCCATCCAGCATTTCTTCTACTTTCGCGATCACCTCGCGCAACGCGCCGGCTATTACCGAAAACACTATGGCATGGTCCCCAAATTCAAAGCCGGGATCCACCATGGCAAAGTGGTGCGCACGCCCGTGGGTGTCACCCACAAAACCCTCGCCTTTCATGGGGATGCTATCAACACCGCCTCTCGAATTCAGGGGAAGTGCAATGTGCTGGGGCGGGACTTGTTAGTGTCGGGGGACGTTATGGAGCAGGTGGCGTTGCCTTGTGGGTATGTGGATATGGGTGAGCATTTGCTGCGGGGGAAGGATAGGAAGGTTCGGTTGTATGGGGTTAGTCAGCCGCCTGGGATGGACGTGAGGTTTTTGAAAAACCGGGTGCAGAAAATTGCGCCTTCTAAAACGAAGGTGGCGCCGTTCTTTTTTTGGTTGAATGGGTTGTTGTAGGATCGGCAGTCTGAAGACTGCCAGGGTGATGGGCACAAGTGGGAACACTTGCGCCAGTTACTTCCCAAGGTCCCTCACCTTCTTATCCACGCGAAGCAGCAATAAAACCACTCCTGTCAAGATGACGACGAGCCCTATTACCACGGTGTAAATCTTTCCATTGCTGCGAAGCGTGTCAGCCATCTCTACCGATTCGTTGGCTTGGCAATAGGATTGGTAACTTGCGAGGATGAGGGCCAGAAATAAAATCAGTTTACTGTATTTCATCGCGAAGGCGGTTATAGGTTTTTATATGGAGGAGTAAAGTCGTTAGCCACCAGCCCAGCAGGCAAAATGCGAGGATGGCGGTGTAGAGCACCAGTTTCAGATCGTGTGATGTGTCGAATAAACGAAAGCCGGGGTTTCCGCCATTGCCGGGGTGGAGCGAATCGGTCATCCGGGGGAGAATGAAGATGAGCGGGATGAGGATAGCAAATGCAAAGATGTTGTAGACGCTGCTCAGCCTTCCGCGTTGTACTTCATCCTGCACGGAACCGCGCAAGACAAAATAGGCCAGGTAGATCATGAGGCCGATCGCGGTGTTGTTCAACTTGGGATCGCTCGTCCAAAACGTTCCCCAGGTGGCTTTTGCCCATAGGCTGCCCGTGGCTAAACCCAGTATGCCAAAGAACAACCCAACCTTGGCGGACTCGGCGGCGTAGTCGTCGGCCGCGATATCACCGGTTCTCAAATATTTAACGGCCGATACCACCGAGATCACAAAGAGCAACAGCATGGCGCACCACATAGGGAAATGAAAATAAAAAAGGCGGATGCTTTCGTTCAAGATCGGCAGCCGGGGCACGGGCAACAGGAAGCCGCCGATCACGGTATAATATAAAAGTATGATGGTGAGAATTTTCCACCATTCCAGGCGATATTTTTTCATAGGCAATCCTTCATCTTGGAACAATGCGTCCAAAAGCGCGTCCAAATATAGGGCATGACCGGATCATCCCGGTGCCACTCCTGTAAAGAAAAATTGGTAGGCTTTTACATGGAGTTGAATTGCCGTCTTTTAAAATATACCCGGAAGGTGGTGCCCTCGTTTACCTGGCTGTCCACCTCAATTCTGCCGCCGAGGGCTGTCACCTGGGTTTTTACCAGGTATAATCCCATCCCCTTTCCCTCCACATGAAAGTGGAAGCGTTTATAGAGCGTGAAGATATTCCGCCGTTGTTGGTTGACGTCAAATCCCAATCCATTGTCAGACACCGTGAGGCAAATAAAATCTCCCGCAGGTTCGGTCTTCAGGACGATGACGGGCACCTTGTCCGGGTTTCTGTATTTGATGGCATTGCTGATCAGGTTCAACAGGATGCTGTCGACGTATGGCTTTACCGATAAAATAATGGGAGCCTCATCAAACGACGCATGGATGCTGGCATTGGTCTCGACGATCTCCCTGGACAGGTTGGAGCGCACCAGGGTCAACTCATCATATAGATTGACGGAAGTGAAATAGTTGCTGTTGTTGCTTTTGATCTCCAGGATAATATTCAAATCCTTGATCACCGTATCCATTTCTGCGGTCGATGTGATCAGTTTTCTGATGATGGCCCGCTCCTCGTCCTTGTTGTCTTCCGAAAGTTCTAGCACTTTGCCCAACCCCAGGATGCGCGCGGCAGGTGCCCTCAGGTTGTGGGCGGCGATAAAGGCAAATTGCTCCAGTTGCTGGTTGTACTCGACGAGCACTTTTGTGCGCTCCTTGATGTCTTCCTCCAAAGAATCGTTCCGGGCCCGTATCTCTTTATTTTGACGCAGGATGATCTCCTTCGCCTGGTTTAATTTCTTATTCTGCCGTGCGAGCAGATCGCGTTGTGAAGAGATCTCTTCTTGTTGCGACTTCAGTTCTTCGTTTTGTGCTTCAATTTCACCTTGGCTGTGTTGCAAGGCGATGTTCTGCTGTTGAATTTCGTGCGTGCGTGTAGCCACGAGTTTTTCAAGTACATCGTTTTGTCTCGCCAGGATGGACACCTTCTCGGCTTCCAATTCACGCAGCCTCACCTGTGTTTTCAGTTCGCGGTTGGTATGAAACGCCGTGAAGATCAACGTGGGGACGCAGATCAACAACAAGATCAGTTGGATCGTATAGTTGCTATGGAGCGCTGCGCTGTATTTTTCCTGGGCCTGTGCGTTGATGGAATTCTCGAAACGGTTGATCGACTGCGAAAGTCTGTCATACTGCAGCCACAGTTTGTAGCCATTGTCCAAATCGGCCAGCCGGTTGAACTCCGCCTTCTGATTTTCATCGAACAAAATCTTCATCCTCACGCATTGGGTGGCATAGGCTTCGGTGGAATCTTCAAACCGGTCGAATTCTTCCAACGAAAACTTTTGTTCTT
Source organism: Chryseolinea sp. (assembly GCA_036525235.1). GTDB lineage: Bacteria > Bacteroidota > Bacteroidia > Cytophagales > Cyclobacteriaceae > Chryseolinea. The sequence continues at coordinate 44,506 of DATDAV010000158.1, forward strand.
CCAGGAGCCTGCGCACGGAATAGAAAAGGGAGTCTTTGTCCCGCAAAGCAAACTTCATGGGAAACAAGTATTTGTCCTTTCCAAACAGGGCATAGCCCCGCAGGCCCAGGTCCAGGTTGTGAATGATGACGATGGCAAACTGCGACACAGTTACCTTGATTTGTTCGGTCTGTTGTTGAAGCAATTTGTTTTCCTCGATGATCTTATTGTTACGGCGGGTAATGAATATGTTTAGAATAACCAACAAAATGATACTGGCGGCCGCCAGGTTTACCCAGCTTTTTGGAATAAAGGTTCTCATGTTTTCGTGATCTGACGGTCTAACATCTATTTCCGATGCTTCAATAGGATGAGCCGGTGTGACGGGCCGCACATCAATTTTATACCAGCATTCGCTCCATTCTGGCTTCACTAAACATTTCGCATGTAAAACGGGCTTTCCTTCAAAATAACCTTTGCAAATTGCAGTTCCTTTTGAACTAAGAAAATCAGGTGATATTGATTATTAAGATAGCAATTCCTTTTGAGCTATCAAATCTCAAAAAAACACAGGTGGCCAAACATCAAACCCAGAACGGGTTCCCCGAGAGCCCATCCTGCCAAGTCATTTTGGTTCCGGAACGGGTACGCCGGGTTTTATGTCAATGTTGTGATAAGCCGTGATCTTCCAGTCATCGCCGCTCTTGACCATTACCTGCAACAGGCGTGTGACGAGACGTCCCTTCGCATCTAAGTTCGAGCCGGGAGGCGGGCCGTCTTTTGAAATTCCCGATACCCAGCAGAGTGTCTCCACAATGGCCACATCGGGTTTTATGAAGTGAAGGGAAACGACATTCAATTGCAGCACCGTTCCCCGGAACATACCTTTAAAGATCTGATCATGTCTATCCACAAATAGCTTATGGCCCACGAAGAACATTCCCATAATGTTTGTGAACGTGCCATCCGCCGCGAAGTGATTTGAATACAGCACGGCATCGCCTTTGTTCCATCCCGCTATCTCTTCCTGGAGGATCGACTGAATGGCCGCCTCGTTTTTATCACCTTGGCCGTGAACAACGGTCGCCCAGGCTACCCATACAAAAATGAGCGCGAGATTTTTCAAATGCTTCTTCATGATTTCTTTTTAGAGGGTTCCAACGAATGTACCGAACTTTATCCACTAACCCTTTATGAAAAGCGAAAACTCTTCCCAAGCTGTACCAATCATTGATCCTCCAGGCCGGGCAAGGACGACCTGTGTTAAAACAACGGATCTGTATCCAAAAATGTCCGAAAAGTATTAGTTTAACCTCTTAAAATCTGACAAACCAAAAAGGATTCCCGACACAAAATCAAAATGAATATAACGTATACAGCAGGCGATGCCACCGCTCCCACCGAGGTGGGGAACAAAATCATTGTACATGTCTGCAATGATATCGGTGGCTGGGGCAAAGGTTTTGTCATGGCCATCACTCAGCGGTGGAAAGCGCCTGAAGAGGAGTATCGGAAGTGGTTTAAAAGTAAGCTTGATTTTACTTTGGGGGAAGTGCAGTTTGTGCAAGTTGAAGAAGATCTCTGGGTAGCCAATGTGATCGGGCAACGCGATGTCAAAAAGGATGCAGACGGGAATGTACCGGTACGATATCCGGCCATTCAAAAAGGCCTTGCTAAAGTCAGCGCATTTGCCCGCGAGAAGAACGCCTCGGTTCATATGCCAAGGATCGGCTGCGGGCTGGCGGGAGGCAAATGGGAAAGTATTGAGCCGATCATAAATCAAGAACTGATTTCTTCGGGCGTCCCCACGACCGTTTACGATTTTAAGCCTTGAAACAATTTGTGTGGGGATGAGAAATCTCATTCATCTTCTGATCACTAAAAATCACCCCAACTCCTATGGAGATCTACAACGAGATCATCATCAACCGGCCCATCGAAGAGGTGTTCAACTTCTTGTCAAATTTTGAGAATTTGCCGAAGTGGAATTACTATGTTTTGAAAGTCAGCAAAACCACCAAGGGGCCCATCGCCAAGGGCTCCGTCTTTCACCAGGTTCGGAAGACCGACGCCCAGGACTTCAGGATCATCACGTTTGACTTTCCAAAGGTTGTGGCTATCGAAACGTTGCCACCGGAGCGGTATTTGATGATGCGCTTCAACCTTATTGCGCAAGGCGACCACACCAAAGTTGAAGATACCTGGCAGGTGAAAATACCACGGGTGGTGGGTTGGTTTGCAAAAAAGAAAATCCAACCGGCGGTCATGGAGAATCTGCAAAAACTCAAGACCCTGTTGGAAACCGGCAAGGTCACCTTGCAAGATGGCCGCGTTGAAACGATGACCGGTCGGTAAGATGACCGGTCGTCACAAAAAACATTTTTAGCGCGTCGCATACACTAAATTAAACGCGACTTCATACTTTTATTCCTTAACTGTTTTCCATGTCTCGCGTCTCCCTTTATCTTACCCTACTATTTCTGTTTGTCGCCTCTGTGTCCCTTGGTCAAAAGGCGACCCCTCCTTCCAGTGCTCCCAGTGGATGGACACAGCCGTATGAGCCTTTCCGCGTTGCTGGAAACTTATATTATGTGGGCACCTACGATCTGGCGTGTTACCTGGTCACAACTTCTCAAGGGAACATTCTGATCAATACAGGGTTGGCCGAATCACTCCCCATGATCCGTTCGAACATAGAGGCCTTAGGATTTAAATTTTCGGATTTAAAAATACTCCTGAACACCCAGGCCCACTATGATCATGTGGCCGCCATGGCGGAGATAAAAAAACTGACCGGGGCAAAGATGATGATCCACGAAGGCGACGCGCAAGTGCTCGCCGATGGAGGAAAGTCTGACTTTGCCCTGAAAGGCAAGGAAAACTCCTTCGCACCGGTCACGGCCGACCGGTTGTTGCACGACGGCGACACGATACGCCTAGGCGAAACCGCCCTGGTTGCCCTGCACCACCCCGGCCACACCAAAGGATCGACGAGCTTTCTCTTGACGGTGAAGGACGAGAAGCGTTCCTGGAAAGTACTGATCGCCAACATGCCCACCATTCTTCCACAAACCCGGCTCATGGGCATGCCGGCCTACCCAAAGGTGGGCGAAGATTATAAGTACACGCTCGACGCCATGAAAAAACTTCAATTCGATCTTTGGGTCGCCTCCCATGCCAGCCAGTTCGACTTGCACGACAAGCGTAAACCGGGGGATCCCTACAACCCGGAGATCTTCAATGACCGGGCGGCATATGAAGCCCAGTTGAACAGTTTGCAGCAGGAGTACGCGAAAAGGCTTGGTGCGGAAAAATGACCAACCAAATCCAACAAATTCTGGAATATTAACAGCGAGGAAGTCGCCAGCTTTTAAATCTGATTTAGAGAAGATCGCGCCCCTAAAGAATCTCCCACAACTCATTCAACACCGGCAACGCCTGGTGTGCGGTGAGATCAAACTGGCAGGGGACTACAGAAACATAATTGTTGGCAATGGCCCACTCGTCGTTATCTTCCCCTTTGTCGAAGTTCACGAAATTGCCGGCCATCCAGAAGTAGCGGCGGCCGTTGGGGTCGTGGCGCTCGTCGAATTCTTCCACCCACTTGGCGTTAGCCTGGCGGCAGAGGCGGATGCCTTTGATGGTCTCGTTGCGCTTAGGGGGAAAGTTGACGTTGAGGGCGATGCCTTTGGGTAGACCTTTCTCCAGCACCTGTACGGTTATTTTGCGGATGTATTCCTCGGCATGCGAGAAGTCAGCATCGTGCGAAAAGTCACAGAGAGAGAAACCGATGGCGGGTGTTCCTTCAATGGCGCCCTCGATGGCTGCCGACATAGTGCCCGAATAGAGTACGCTGATGGAAGTGTTGCTGCCGTGGTTCACGCCACTCACCACCACATCGGGTTGGCGCTGGCCTTTCAACACAAAGTGGCGGGCCATCTTCACACAATCAGCCGGTGTGCCGGAGCACTCATAGGCCTTGACGCCTTCGAACATTAAGTTCTCTTCCAGCCGCAGCGTCTCCCCCACCGTAATGGCGTGACCCATGCCCGATTGTGGGCCATCGGGTGCCACCACCAGCACGTCGCCAATGGTTTTCATAACGTTGATGAGGGTGAGAATACCTTTGGACGTAATGCCGTCGTCGTTGGATACCAGGATCAGTGGCTTCATGGGTGAGGGTTGTGTGTTGTTGCCTTAAAAAAATGCCCGCCTACATCAGCGAGTTGTAATAGGCCACAATTCTAACAAAATCGGAGCGATCTTCATACCGCAGTTTGTTGGCTTTCATATATTTTTCGACCTCCTCCGATTTCTTTCCCATCAGCTGCAACAGGTCGGCCTTGTTGCCGGTGAATTCTGTGATGTTGCCATTCTCGTCAAGCACGTAGTAGGTATACACGAGCACCACGCGTGAATAGGACGACATGGGACTGTAGAAGCCGCCATAGTAAGGCGAAGAACTATAAATTCTGGTCTCTAACGATTCGCGGGAGAGCAATGTGAGTGCACCTTCCGTGAGCAGTTCGAAGAACACCGGAGTTTTGTAATCGGCACCCGAACTGGCACCTACATAAGGCAAAGCAAAGAACTGCCGGTAGCGGCGCACCGACGCATCGAAGATCTCGAAGAACAATACTTTGCGGGCGCTGAAGGCTTCGATGCGTTTGTCTTGCATCGTGTATTGCACCAGGTTTTGCGAGAGGTCGTATTTCACCAGGCCGCGCAACGTGTCGCCTTCCACGAGCACAATCTTTCCTTCGTGCCAAAGCTCGGAGGGGAACTGGGCGTGGGCGGTGCCGGAGCTCAGCAGGGTTAACAATATTAAAAGTCCTCCCGCCATCCGTGGCGAAAAACTTCTCTCTTCTTTGCGCATGCCAACTAATGAAAACAATCTCATGTATGCTTTAAAATGGTGTGACCCAGCTTATCGCGTTTTGTCAATAAATATTTTTCGTTATGTGGATTGGGCACAATCTCGATGGACACATTGTCAACGATCTCCAATCCATAGCCCATCAGGCCTACACGCTTCTTGGGGTTGTTGGTGATGAGACGGATCTTTGTTATACCCAAGTTACGAATTATTTGTGCACCCACGCCATAGTCGCGTTCGTCCATATCAAAGCCCAGTTGCAGGTTGGCTTCCACGGTGTCGAGGCCCTGCTCCTGCAGCTTGTAGGCCCTCAGTTTGTTCAACAGACCGATGCCTCTTCCTTCCTGTTTCATGTAGAGCACCACGCCTTTTCCTTCGCGGTCCACCAATTCCATGGCTTTGTGCAACTGCGGTCCGCAATCGCAACGGCACGAACCAAAAATGTCGCCGGTCACGCACGAAGAGTGCACGCGCACCAACACGGGTTCGTCCTTTTCCCAGGTTCCCTTTACTAACGCTAAATGTACTTCGTTGGTATTGAGCTGGTCAAAAGCCACCAGTTTAAAGTGGCCGTGTTCCGTGGGCATGTCCACCTCGATCTCGCGTTTGATCAGGGTTTCTTTTTTGATCCTGTATTCGATCAGGTCTTTAATCGTCACCAGCTTCAGCTTGAAACGCTCGGCCACCTTCACCAGGTCGGGCAGGCGCGCCATGGTGCCGTCTTCGTTCATGATTTCCACCAGCACACCGGCAGGTTTGAAACCGGCCAGGCGTGCAAAGTCTATAGCAGCCTCTGTGTGGCCAGAGCGGCGGAGCACGCCGCCGCGTTTTGCTTTCAGAGGAAAAATGTGTCCGGGGCGTCCCAGTTCTTCGGGCTTTGTTTCGGGGTCGACGAGTGCGCGGATCGTTTTGGCCCGGTCGTGGGCGGAGATACCGGTGGTGCAGCCATGGCCGATCAAATCCACCGACACGGTGAAGGCGGTCTCATAGACGGCGGTGTTGGTGCCCACCATCATGTGCAAACCCAGTTCATCGCAACGGTCTTCCACCAGCGGGGTGCAGATGAGGCCGCGGCCGTGGGTGGCCATAAAGTTCACGATCTCGGGGGTGATGCATTCGGCGGCGCAAATGAAATCGCCCTCGTTTTCGCGGTCTTCGTCGTCGACCACGATGATCACTTTGCCGTTCTCGATATCTTCGATAGCCTCTTCAATGGTATTCAGTTTTATAGCACTCATAGTCGTTATTTCCTCTCGTTTAAACCGCCTCCCTGTGGGTCAGCATAGTAACAAAAAAGTTCTTTTGTATGTTCCTGGCTACCCTTTGTTCACCACAATACCGAGAATGACAGCCAGTTCTTTCTCGGCACCTTTTAGTTGTTCATGAATGGTGAAATGCTTCTCCTGGTCTTCTTCGGTGGCAGCCTTTCGCCATTCGGCTTTATTATCTTCCACAAGCTTCTGTATCACTCTGAATTTCAGTCGCAACACGTTCGTATAGGCCAAGTCATGAAGGAGTTCCTTTTCGTGTGGGAAGAAGATGTTTTTCTCCGGCCAGTGCTTGCTGACTTCATAGCGAGGCGTGGTGAGTTCGGCCACGACTCCTTTTACGGCGGCGCTGCCATGTTCCATAAAGTACATCGTGTCTACAACTTCTCCCCGCTCGGCGCCGTCTTTGAAGCCTTGGTATATTTCTTTTAGTATGGGATCGGTAAACTCGACATCATCCAATTCGGCGAGCATAAAGTCGATGAGTCGCTGTTCGTCATAGTTATTTTCGGCGTAGTTCAGGAGCAGGCGTATCGACTCGCGTTCCTGCAACTGCACCATCGTGTTTTCGTCGGCTTTCGTTTCTGTTACCGGCGGCTCGTTCATGAAATCGGGAGGTGGCTCCTGGACTTCGCGGCCGCGGTCCTGGTCTTTCTTCCTCCGCTCGCCGATCACGATCTTGTTCATCTCCGACAGCAATACCGTTTCCGACATGCGCAGGAGTTGGCTGGTCTCCTGGATGTAGACCGACCGCTTGATCGGATCCGGGATCAGCGAAATGGTGCTGACGATATCACGGATGGCCTCTGCTTTCTTGATGGGATCGTGGCCCGCATCTTTGGCGTGAAGGTCGATCTTGAAGGAGATGAAATCCTGCGTGTGATCTTTCAGGTATTGCTTGAACGCCGTGCTTCCCATCTTGCGCGAGAAGCTGTCGGGGTCTTCGTTGTCGGGGAAGAGCAACACGCGTACGTTCAGACCACCTTTCAGGATCAGGTCGATACCGCGCAACGCTGCTTTCACGCCGGCGGCGTCGCCATCGAAAAGCACCGTCACGTTTTCGGTGAAGCGGCGGATAAGTTTGATCTGTTCTTCGGTGAGCGCCGTACCCGACGAGGCCACCACGTTGTCGACATCCGCCAGGTGAAGAGAGATCACGTCCGTGTAGCCTTCTACCAAATAGCAGGAGTCTTCGCGGCGGATGGCGTTCTTGGCCTGGTACATACCATAGAGTACCTGGCTCTTGTGGTAGATCTCCGTTTCCGGAGAGTTGATGTATTTTGGCTGATCTTTTTCTTTTGTGAGAATACGCGCACCGAAGGCGATCACTTTTCCGGCGAGGTTGTGCACCGGGAAAATTACCCTTCCGCGAAAGCGGTCATAGAAACGGCCATCGTCGCGTTTGATGATGAGGCCGGCTTTGTCCAGCATCTCCTCGCGATAGCCCTCTTGCAGGGCTCTTTTGTTGAAATCGTCCCAGGCGTTGATGGCGTAGCCCAATTCGAACTTCTCGATCGTGCGGTCGTTGAAACCGCGTTCGCGGAAATAGCTTAAACCAATGCTGTTGCCTTCCTCGGTGTGGAGCAGGCGCTGTTTGTAGTGCTCCTTGGCATAATTCATCACGATGTAGAGGCTGTCGCGCTCGGTAGCCTGGAGGGCATATTCCTGCGACTGGGCTTCTTCCTTGATCTCGACGCCGTATTTCTTGGCGAGATAGCGGATGGCCTCCATGTAGTTCATCCCCTCGTGTTCCATCACGAAGGTGATGCCATCGCCGCCCTTGCCGCTGCTGAAATCCTTGAATATTCCCTTGGACGGAACCACGTAGAAAGACGCGGTCTTTTCGTTCGTGAACGGGCTGAGGGCCTTGTAGTTCTGGCCGGAGCGCTTGAGCGTCACAAAATCGCCGATGACATCGACAATGTCGACCCGGTTCTTTACGTCGTCTATGGTTTCGCGGGAAATCACCTTTTATCGTTGCTTGCGGAGAAGAAAAAAAATAACGCCTTTCCCTCAAACTTTGCGTCAAAGATAGGGGTTCGGATAATACGCGAATAACTTTTAACCATTAACAGTTTACCGCTAACTTGCGGCCACTTTAACAAGACGGAATTAGATGAGTTTTACCCAAGCCGACATTCTCAAAGCCCTTTCCACAGTAGAAGACCCTGATTTTAAGAAAGACCTGGTGACCCTGGGCATGGTCCAGGACGTGGCCGTAACCCCTGAAAGCGTGAGCTTTACAGTGGTTCTGACCACCCCCGCCTGCCCCCTCAAAGAGAAAATCCGCCAGGATTGCGAGGACGCCGTCGAGAAAGTGGTGGGCGCCAATGTGGCCATCAACATCAAGATGACCAGCTCGGTAACGACCCTCCGCAACAACGCTCCCCTGCTGCCGGGTGTGAAAAATATCATCGCCATCGCCTCCGGTAAGGGTGGTGTGGGCAAATCGACGGTAACGACCAACCTGGCCGTGGCACTGGCACAATCCGGCGCCAAAGTGGGGTTGATCGACGCCGATATTTCAGGCCCTTCCATCCCGGTGATGTTCAACTGCGAGTTTGAGCAACCCTCTGTGAAACAGGTAAATGGGAAGAATATCATCATTCCCATCGAACAATATGGTGTAAAACTGATCTCCATCGGCTTCCTCACCCCGCCCGACAGCGCGGTGGTATGGCGCGGTCCCATGGCCAGCGCCGCCCTGAAACAGTTTTTTAGCGATGCCGACTGGGGCGAACTGGACTACCTCCTCATCGACCTCCCTCCCGGCACCAGCGACATTCACCTCACCCTGGTGCAAACCGTGCCCGTCACGGGCGCCGTGATCGTGACCACGCCCCAGAAAATAGCCCTGGCCGACGCCAACAAAGGCATGGCCATGTTCCGCCAGCAACAAATCAATGTGCCCATTCTGGGCGTTATTGAAAATATGGCCTACTTCACCCCGGAAGAACTGCCGGACAACAAGTATTATATCTTTGGACAAGGCGGCGGACAGAACCTCGCCGAGAAATACAATGTTCCTCTACTGGGACAGGTGCCTTTGGTGCAGAGCGTTCGCGAAAGTGGCGACAGCGGGCTCCCGGCCGTATTGAAGGAAGGCATTACCGCCGATGTATTTAAAGGGTTGGCCAAAACATTGGCGCGCCAAATTGCCATAAGAAATGCTAACTTTACACAAACGCAACGCGTTGAACTGAAAGTCTGATGAGCACGATAGAAGAACTTACCCGTAAAATTGAATCTTCACTCGATTCCATTCGTCCCTATCTCAAGGCCGACGGTGGCGACGTGAAGGTCAGTCACATTTCAGAGGACCACGTGGTGCAATTGGAGTTCGTGGGCGCCTGCGGCAATTGCAGCATGTCCACCATGACCTTCAAGGCCGGTGTAGAAGCGGCCATCAAGCGCGACGTTCCCGAGATAAAAGCCATCGAGGTGATCAACCTCACGCCGGTAAACCACTAGGCGTTGTCGTCATTTCCCCGCCAATGATCAATTTCTTTTCGGCGTTGGTCTACGCATACATATTACTTTCCGCCCGGGCAGCGTTACGCTGTTACAAAAGGGTTACTCTTTACTATATTTGAAAGATTAATGATGCAGGTATTTAACCAGGATCTTTGTGCGGATTGACTCCTCTTACTTCAAAATTGCATTCCTTCAATGCCTCCTCGTCGTGGTCTCCTGGACCGCATTTTCGCAGGAACGCTGTGGCACCGTAGAATACAACAACAAGCTGCTGAACGACAAACTGAAACTGGAAAACAATCCCCAGTTTGAAAAGTGGCTGCAACAAAAGATCAGCGCCCGGGCCCGCACCCAAAACCAGCAGCGCGACCAAACCATCACCTACACGGTGCCCGTCGTGGTACACGTGATCCACAACGGCGAAGCCTTAGGCGTAGGCCGCAACATCCCCGACGCCCAGATCCTTTCGCAGATCGACGTCCTCAACAAAGACTATCAACGCCTCAACGCAGATGCCTCCCAAACGCCGAGCGAATTCCAGCCGGTGGCCGCCAGCTTCAACGTACAGTTTGTGTTGGCCAAACAAGATCCCGAAGGGTTGGCAACCACGGGCATCAACCGCGTGCAAGGCACCAAGACCTCGTGGACCATCAACGACAACTATGAACTGAAAGGGCTGAGCTATTGGCCGGCCGAAGATTATCTCAACATCTGGGTCTGCGACCTCACCTCCCTGTTGGGCTACTCGCAATTTCCCGTGTCGGACCTCGACGGTCTTGAAAATTCTTCCACCAACCGGCTGACCGATGGCGTGGTGATTGCCTACGATGCCTTTGGCTCCAGCTTCAACGGTTTTGGCACCTTCCAACTGCTGACCAATTTTGCAAGGGGCCGCTCGGCCACCCATGAGATCGGTCACTTCTTTGGCTTGCGCCACATCTGGGGCGACGACGGCACCGACTGCAGTGGCACGGACTACGTAGACGACACACCGAACCAATCCGGCAACACCTCCGGTTGCCCCTCGCAGCCGCACGTAACGTGCAGTGTAGACGCCATGTTCCAAAACTACATGGACTACACCAACGACGTGTGCATGAACCTGTTCACGCAAGGCCAGGTGGCCCGCATGACCAACGTGATCGAGAACAGTCCGCGCCGCCTGAGCCTGCTCACCTCGCACGGCCTGGACAATCCGGCGCCGGTCCTTAATGACCTGGGCATAAAGACAGTGCTCGCACCCTTGTCGGGAGAATGCAGCACACCTGTGCTGCCTACCATTGAGATCCGGAATTATGGCTCCAACAACATTTCATCGGCCCGCATCCAAATCAGCCAGAACGGCGGCGTGGTGGAAACAAAAGACTTTACGTTTGCTCCGGCGCTGACGGCATTGCAAAGCACGACCGTGAGCTTCTCGTCCCTCATTTTCCCCGTTGGCTCCAGCCTCGTCACGTTTGATGTGCTGCAAACCAACGGTACCACCGATGGCCAGTCCAACAACAACAATGGGCAGCAAGTGGTGGAGGTTCCCTACAGCATCGCCTTGCCTTTCCTGGAAACTTTCAACACCATACCCAGCACCTGGAAGATCGAGAATCCCGATCAAAAAGTGACCTGGGTCCTCGCGACAACGCCAGCGAATGGCTCGAACAAAGCGATGGAGATGGACTTTTTCAACTATGAAGACAACCTGGGCGAGATCGATCCGCTCCTCACTCCTACTTTCACGCTGATCAGCGCCCCCGCGGCCCTGCTCAAATTTGATGTAGCCTATGCACGGTTTCAATCCAGCAACGATGGCCTCAAGGTGGTGGTGCTGACCAACTGCAGCTCAGACATTACGCAAGGCACCGTCGTCTATGATAAGTCGGGTGCTACGCTGGCCACCACAACCAGCACGGGTACCGCCTTCGTGCCCACCGCCGACCAATGGCGCACGGAACAGATTGACCTGAGCAGCTATGTCGGCCAGCAAAATCTGCAGATCGCTTTTGTGGGGGTGAACGATTGGGGCAACAACCTGTACCTCGACAACGTGTCGCTCACCACCACGCCGGTCTATGACGCCACGCTGCAAAAAGTGCTTTCGCCTTATCCCGTCACGTGCCTGGAAGGAGCTGTTCCTGTTTTGCGTGTGAAAAACTCGGGCACGCTGATCACTTCCCTGAAGGTGACCACCACCGTTAACGACAAAGTCTCTACGCAACTGATCACCGGGCTATCCATCGACGGTGGCTCGACCAAAGATATTTCCTTGAACTCGCTGGCGTTGACCGATGGACAAAATAACATCCACTTCGAACTTTCCGAACCCAACGGACAGCCCGACTTCAACACCGCCGACAACGCGTTGGACATCCAGACCGTCGTCAACAAATCGCAAGACTTCATTCCCTTGCGCCAAAACTTCGAGGACACCTACACGCCCCAGTGGACCATCGTGAATCCGACCGGTGGCATGATCTGGCGCCCCACGACCGTTACCGGCACGAAGGCCGTTTTCTTTAACGCCTACGACAACGCCGTGGCCAATGACGAAGCCTGGCTGGTAAGTCCCGTGCTCGACTTTGGCGACGCCGCAGAGGCCAGTGTTTCGTTTGATGTTTCCTACGCCACGCGCAGCAACAAAAACGATGTGCTGCGCATCCTGGCTTCCCGCGACTGCGGCAATACTTACAAGGACACGCTGTTCACCGCCAACAGCACAGCCCTGGCCAACGGCCATGCAACGACCAGCAGTTGGACGCCTACCGTCTCAACGGACTGGACGACAAAAACCGCCGTACTTACCGCCCTGGCCGGCGAGCCCGAAGTGCGCATCGCCTTTGTGGTGACCAACGGCAACGGCAACAACCTGTATCTGGACAACATCGAATTCTTCGTCACCGAAACGCACATCAAGGCCACGGAAGCGTTTACCGTGTATCCCAATCCAGCGGCCGGGGGCAACGCCAACATCACCTTCAACGTCTCACAAAAAGGACCGGTAGCGTTGGAAGTGGTGGACACGATGGGCAAGATCTTGCTCTCGCAAACCCTGTCGGATGTGCTCAACCAAACCTATCCCCTCTCGCTTTCTTCCGTGGCCACGGGTGTTTACCTGGTGCGGGTGACGTCGGGATCGGAGACGCATTTGAAGAAGCTCATCGTCATCAACTAGAATTTCGCTCTCATCGTCACTTTTCTTCGCTCAACGACAGGCGTTCCTTCCTCTATAATTCACTATCTTTCGGCATTGAAAACCTCGCCTTCATGCCAAAAAAGAAGAAAGTAGCCATCCTCTATGGCGGCCGCTCGGTAGAGCACGCCGTATCGGTCAATTCGGCCCGCAACATTTTTGAGTTCCTCGACAAATCCAAATTCGAACCCCTGCCCATCGGCATCAGCAAAAGCGGCCAGTGGTTTCTCACCGAAGGCGTTAGCAAAGACATCCACAAAGGACAAACGCTTGGACTTTCTCTGAATGCAGGCAAGCCTACATTCCTATTGGAGAAAAGCGGCAAAAAGTTTTCCGTCGACATTCTGTTCCCGGTGCTGCACGGCACCGACGGCGAAGACGGCAGCATCCAGGGGTTGATCAAAGCGATGGACCTGCCCATGGTGGGCACCGGCGTGTTGGGCTCATCCCTGTCCATGAACAAGATCGTGGCCAAGCGCCTCATGCGCGAAGCCGGTTTGCCGGTGACGGACTTTGTGACGTTCCGCTACGACGAAAAAGATAAGATCAGCTTTACCGCGTTGTCGAAAAAACTTGGGCTGCCCTTCATGGTGAAGGCCGCCAGCCTCGGCTCGTCCGTGGGTGTGGCCAAGGTGAAATCGAAGAAGGATTTTGCCGCCGCTGTGGAAGAAGCCTTTAAGTACGACGACGAGATGTTGGCCGAACAATACATCACGGGACGCGAAATAGAATGCGCCGTGTTGGGCAATCACCCACCGGAAGCATCGCAGCCGGGCGAAATTGTGATCAGCAAAAACTACGAGTTCTATACCTTCGATGCCAAGTATGTGGACCCCGATGCCGTGCGCATCGACGTGCCCGCCAAACTACCGAAAGGCATTGCCGAAAAGATCCGGAAAGCCTCGGTGAAAGCGTACGAGGCCCTGCATTGCAAGGACTTTTCGCGCATCGATCTTTTCCTGGATAAAAAAGGAAATATCTATATCAACGAGATCAACACCATCCCCGGCTTTACCAATTCCAGCATGTATCCCATGATGTGGAAAGAGCGCGGCGTGAGCTTTGCCGAACTGATCACCCGGCTGATCACCCTGGCCCAGGAGCGTTACGACCGGGGCAAACGCATAGAGCGCGATTTTCAATCGTCTCTCAAATTCTGATGTGTATATTTGTATAGCGCGGATACCCTAAACATTAAACCACCGGATGCCGACTACTTTTGTCGTCGCACCCGGATATAGAAGAATATGAAATTCGATTTCCTGAAATTCAAACGCGACACGTTTGGCGGCATGCTGATTCACCTGCTGCTGGCCTTCGCGGCACTGTTGCTGATCGCCATCTTGTATTTTTATGCCTACCTGCCCAGCAGCACCAACCACGGCATGAGCATCACTGTTCCCGATGTGGAGGGCATGCAGATCAGCCAGTTGGAGGATTTTTTGGTGAAGCGTAATCTTCGCTATGAAGTGAACGACTCGTCGTACTCGTCGGATTACCCGCCGCTCACCGTGCTGAGACAATATCCGCCGGCCGGCGCCAAGGTGAAAGAAGACCGGAAGATCCTCATCTCCATTAACCGCCTTGACCCCCCCACCGTCCCCGTGCCCAGTCTCGTGGACGGCTCGGTTGTGAACGCTGACGCCGTGTTGCGCAGCAATGAACTGAAGCGGGGAAGGATCGAGTTGGTGGCCGGTCCCTTCAATGTTGTAAAAGAAATGAAATACAAGGGCCACACGGTGGCGGCGGGCGAACGCGTTCCCAAGGGATCAACGATCGATCTCGTCGTGATGGATGGCGGAAACGACCCCTTCGAGGTGCCCAATATGATTGGAGAAGACCTGGAGGATGCGAAATTCCTCATTTTAGGGACCAACTTAAGCCTGGGAAGTGTATTTGTGGTGGGCGATACGACCGGGGGCACCGGGGTGGTTATAAAACAAAAACCTGACGTCAATGAAAAGGTAAAGGTAGGTGACGTCGTTGATGTGTGGATAGGCCAACCTGGGACCGAAATACCCGATGAAAACGGTGAGAATTAACACGCTAAAAAAAACCACAAGTCTCCCTCGCGGGCGATGGCCTTTATCCTTAAAGACCGTCCTGGTGTTTGCTGCGCTGATGGTGCTCTTCGAACCGGTGGTGCAAGCCCAGTGGCAAACCTTTCCCTTGCCAAAGCCGGCAAAATCATCCGTAAAAAAACAACGACCCCATGCCACTGCACGTCCGCAGGCTGCGGACCCGCTGTCGCTCCCATTCTTTGATGACTTTTCCTTTACAAAGCTGGATGATCCCGGCGACACCATGTCCAACATTGCAGTGGACTCGTTGTGGCAGAACGTGGTAAACGACAGTACCTACAACAAGACCGTGTGGATCAACAATGGGATGAGCATCAATCCGCCATCCATCAATGTGGCGACTTTTGACGGCCTGGACGGTAACCACTTGAAGTATTCCGAAGTGGTCATCAACAACGGCTTTCGCGACAGCCTCGTGTCGCAGCCCATCAAGTTGGGTGACCCCAGCGTGCCGGTCGCGGAACGCAACACGGTTTATCTCAGTTTCTTTTTCCAATGGGCGGGCAATGGGGAACCGCCGGATGCCACCGATTATCTGCTGGTGGAATTCAAGAACAACGTCGGCCTCGGCCTTTGGAAGCCCGTCATGACGATCTACCCTACGGCCAGCATGCAAGCCAACGTTTTCTACGATACACTGGTAAAAGTGGACGGCGATGAATTTTTCCACGATAACTTTCAATTCCGCTTTCGGAACTACGGCCGCTTGTCGGGACCGTACGACACCTGGAACGTCGACTACGTCTACCTCAACAAGGGCCGCAACGAGAACGATACTTCGTTTCCCGACCGGACCATTGCCAGCCAGCCCACAAGTCTGCTGGGCAACTACAGGGCTATACCCTACGATCATTTCAAGCTGGTCAATGCCCTTCAGGCGCCGAAATTTGACGTGTATAACTTATTGGAATATTATCCCGACGATCATGCCCCCGGTTTTACCACCGTAAGTTTCCGCACCGAAAAAACATTCACCAACTATGTGGACGGCGTGGCCAACATCACCACCACGCCGGCCGATACCGCCGCCATCAACTGGGAGAATAACAACGACGTGATCGGGCCGCTGGAAAGGCGAAACATTACTATAAAATATCTCCCCGACGGAAGCGACCCGGCCCAGTTCGATCCGGATGCAGACTCGGCACGGGTCCGTCTCAACATACGGCTACTGACAGGCGACACGTTCAATAAAAATGGCGACTATGCCGACGATTACTCCGCCAATTTTATCCCCATCGATTTCCGTTTGAATGATACGCTCACCGTGCAGTATTTCATGAAAGACTATTATGCGTACGACGATGGCGTTGCCGAATATGCCGCCGGCCTCACGCAAGCCGGCAACCGCGCCGCCTTTGGGTATGAAATGGTGACGGACGATCCGGATACCCTGGTAGGTATCGACCTGTACGTTCCCGACTATGGCCTGGCCAGCAACCTCACCGTTGACTTCTTTGTGTACCGGGATGCCGACGGATTACCCGGTGATATTTTGTATACCCTTCCCAGCATCACCATTCAGCACAAAGGACTGAATGTATTTCAACGCGTGCGTATTGTCGAGCCTTTCCTGGTGGACAAAAAATTCCATATCGGCTGGAAAGCGCCTGTGGGGGGTACGCTGAAAATAGGGCTTGACATGAGTAGTAGTCACGGCGACAAGATCTCGGTGAACACCGGCGGCTCCTGGGTACCCGGCGACATCGATGGCTCCCTGATGATCCGCCCCGTATTCGGCAATGGCGACGTCAAAGTAGGGGTTCCGGAGGACCTGGATGCATTTAGCGTCTATCCCAATCCTAATAGCGGCGAGTTTTATATTCAGGGCCGGTACGATAAGCTCACCGTGCTGACCCTTACCGGCCAGGCGGTGCCGCACGCAGCCCAATCCAGCGGCGACCGGCAGAAGATCGTACTGAACACCGCGTCCGGATTGTATATCCTCAAGATCCAGCAGGGCAGCACGGTGACCACGCGCAAGATCGTTGTGCGATAGAAATTTGCTCCCCGGCGAATGTCCTGCGGAGAACGCTCTGCATCGTCCTCCATCCATCATACAAGTTCTGGCGAAAGTAATATCTTAGCGTTTTAAGGAAACGGAACACTGTATACATGGCCGAGATCATCCCCATTCGCCCCTGGCGCTATAACCCTGAAGTCACTCCCCCAATCGATACGCTAACCTCGCCGTTGTTTGATGTGGTGTCGGAAAAGCAGCGTAAAGCGCTCTACCAAAACCCGCTCAACAGCATCCACCTGTCCGTGCCCCAACCCCCCAACGCCTCCGACCGGGCTGCGGCGTTGCTCCAGGCCTGGAAGACCGAACATGTATTGCTGCAGGACAAGCTCCCGGCGATCTATGTCTACTATCAATACTTCAAGCTTGCCGGCTCTCCGAAAGAATATTGCCGCAAAGGTTTTATTGCGCACGTCCGCACCTACGACTGGGAAGACGGTGTGATCCTGCGCCACGAAAACACGATCCCGAAGGCCGTGAACGACCGCATCGAGCTGTTGGAAAAAACTGAACTCCACGTCAATCCCACACACGGCTTGTTTACCGATCCGGATTTTACACTGGAGAAATATATGGACGAAGCCATCCTTTTTCCGCTCTATGAAACGGAGGACTACCAAGGGGTTCGCGACGTAATGGCCGTTATCCACGACGGTGCCGTCATCCGCCGGTTCATGGAGGTGATGGCAAGCAAGACCATCATTTTAGCCGATGGCCATCATCGCTACGAGGGGTCGCTGATCTATAAGCACAAGCAGATGGCCGCGAACCCGCATCACCGGGGCGACGAAGGCTACAACTTCCACCTCATGTACTTCACCAACACCGAAGCGGGCGACCTGCGGATCTTGCCCACGCACCGCGTCCTCACGGGCCTGCCGGGTTTCGATGAAGGGGAAGTCCTGCGAAAGCTGGAAAAATACTTTGTCATCACTCCCGCTGACGACCCGTGCAGCCTGGACGAACTTATCGTGGGCAAGCCGCATGCCTTTGGATTGCTGTTCCGCGACAGCGCTTACAAGGTGCGGCTCCGGCCCGAAGCGTTGGCCACCATGACGTGGCCGTTCCCCGACCCGATTAAAACACTCGACCTCACCGTGATGCACTATTTCATCATCGAAAAGGTGCTGGGCATTCCCGGCAAAGAGCAGCGCGCGTCGGAATATATCGACTTTGACCGGAGCTTCCCCGATTGTCTCAAGCGCGTGGTGAAGGGCGAAGCGGCCATGGCGATCATCACCAACGAGGTTTCCATTGAGGAGGTGAAGGAGGTTTGCCACAGCGGCTACACCATGCCCCAGAAGTCTACCTACTTTTATCCTAAAGTGGTAGGCGGATTTTTGTTTACTTCCATCCGGCAAGGGGAATTTGAACTGCCGGTTTATGGGCCGTTCTGATTATATTGAAGAGAAATTAACCCGATCATGAACCCTTTCACCCGCAAACTCGTGCTGGCGTCAAGCTCGCCCCGGCGACAATACCTGATGAAAGAATCCGGCTTCACCTTCACCACCGAGAAGCCCGGTGTGGACGAAACCTTCCCCGACACATTGCCCGTGGAGCAAGTGGCGCGCTACCTGGCCGAAAAAAAGGCCGAGTTTTTCCGCCTGAACATGAAAGACGAAATCATCCTGGCAGCCGATACGGTGGTGATCCTCGACAACACCATCATCAACAAACCCGAAGACCGCGCCGAAGCCATTCGCATGCTCACCGCCCTGTCGGGAAGAACCCATCGTGTGATGACCGGGGTTTGCATTATCTCGAAAGAGAAAGAAGAGAGCTTTGACGAAACCACGGAAGTCACGTTCCAAACGCTCACGCCACACGAGATCGAATATTATGTGGACCACCACAAACCCTACGACAAAGCCGGCGCATATGGTGCCCAGGATTGGATTGGGATGGTGGCCATTCAAAAAATAGTAGGTTCCTATTTCAATGTGATGGGGTTGCCGATCCATAAAGTATATCAATACCTCCGTCACTGGTAATGCACACCCCTCAATTCTCCTTTTTGTTTTAAATCTTTCGCATGAAGAAGATCTGGAAATTCCTGGTGCATCATGTGAAAGAGGATTTCAACGCGCGGGCGTACGGGCTCATCTTTATTTTTCTCGCCGCCTCCGTGTATGTGAACTACCGGTTTGATTTCGAGGACACTTACCTGGAGACACTAAAAGGATTCACCAAGTTTTTTGCGTATTTCCTATTCTATGGCTTCGCCTATTTTTCGGCGCTGCTGATCCTGTACTTCTCGCGAAAAGAAAATACATTTCTGAAAAAACGCGACTTCTGGGTCCGCAGCCTGCTGGCGATCGGCTTGCTGAGTTTGGATGGAAGCCAGCCCTTTCTCCACGAGGCCATCAATGCGTCGTTCGATGTGCAGATCCAGTATTTGGCCTATAAAGTATTGACCAATCTTGTCGGGCTTGTTTTTGTCATGCTCCCGCTACTCGTCTTCCATCGGTATTATGATAACCGCGAAAATCATTATTATGGACTGCGGCCCCATCAATTTGATACACGTCCTTATTTTCAATTGTTGTTGCTGATGCTGCCGCTCATTATCGGGGCATCTTTTCTGGACGGCTTTCTGCGACAATACCCGATGTATAAAGTCACGCAAGCCTATACTGTGCTGGGCGTACCCGAGTGGGTGACCGTTGCCATTTATGAAGTGGTATACGGCATGGACTTTATCAATGTCGAGCTTTTGTTCCGTGGGTTCATGGTCATCGGCATGATCGCGGTGTTGGGACGGCAGGCCGTGCTGGCCATGGCGGTGGCCTATTGCTATCTGCACTTTGGCAAGCCCGCAGGCGAAGCGATTAGTTCCATTTTCGGTGGTTATATTCTCGGCGTAGTGGCGTTTGAAACCCGAAGCATCTGGGGCGGCATCATCGTGCACATGGGCATTGCCTGGTCGATGGAGTTGGTGGCGTTTATTCAGAAGTCCCTATGATGCAGGGAGGCATTTCATAGGCTTTTACCTATGCCTGTGATCTTGAAAAAGAAAGCATCACGCGACATACAGCGCCATGATGTTCCGCGCGATAATCTCCGGATTGAATTGTGTTGTGAATTTTTTTCCTTCCACGATCATTTGGTGCCGCAACGTCTTGTCCACCACCACGCGGCTAAGCTGAAAGGCCAGTTCTTCCCGGTTCGTTGGATCGATGTACAATGACCCCGGTCCTGCCGCCTCACTGAAACACGAGTCCACCGAAGTGATGACCGGAATACCGGACTCGATGGCCTCCACCAACGGAATGCCAAAACCCTCAAACCGCGAAGGGTACACAAACACCTCCGCGCCCTGGTACAGTGCCGGAAATTCATGGAAAGGAACCTGGTGTAAAAAGATGATAGAATCGGTTACGCCCAATCGCTCGGCCTCTTCTACCACATGCTTTTTATAAGGCGTTTCCTTTCCTACAACCACCAAGGGCAACCGCGTGGACGGCGACAACAACGCCAACGCCTGCACGATCAACATGACGTTCTTCCGTGTCTCGATCGTCCCCACATTCAAAATATAGTGCTTGGGGAGTTTGTATTTATTTTTGATCGCCTCGATCGCCTCCGGGGAAACCGTTTGCTTGAATTGCGGATGACAGCCTTGATACACTACCGTGATCTTTGACTCTGGTACCCGCAAAAAATCAATAAGATCTTCGGCGGTCTGCTGGCTGATGGCCACTACCCTATCGGCTTGTTCACAGGCCGCTTTCATCTTGGCTTTGTAGATGGCCACATCGATGCGGTTGTACAACTTCGGGAAGCGGAGAAAAATAAGATCATGCACCGTAACGATCTTCTTCACGGAAGACGGAAGGTTTGCCGGCAGCTCCTGGCTCAGGCCATGAAACACATCCAGCTTTTTTGTCGTCGGTTCTTTTGCGATGCCCCAGGTACGCCAAAGACTGGTAGCCTTAAAGAACGTATACAACGACGGTGGCGTGACCACCTGCACCTGTGGCCGCTCGACAATAGGGCTCACCTCAGGATGTTTCCTGATTTTGGGAGAATAGAGAAGATAGTGATGATCCGGCTCGAAATCGCAAAGGGCGTTCACGACGAATCGGCTGTAGTTTCCCAGCCCTGTGAAATTATTGAACAGCCGCTTGGCGTCGAAGCCTATGTTCACTTGGGATAGGTCTTTTTATAAAATTCGATGCTCTGCTGGATGATCTCCATGGCCTTGGCCTTCGACTCGAATTCATCTACGATCACCTTTTTGTTTTCCAGCGTCTTGTAGTTTTCGAAGAAGTGCTTCAACTCCATACGGAAATATTCCGGAAGCTGATCCACGTCGTTGATGTGGCTCACGCTCACGTCCTGTTCGGCCACGGCAATGATCTTGTCGTCGGCTTCGCCGCGGTCAATCATGCGCATCACGCCGATCACTTTGGAAGGGATGAGACAGCGTGGCACCACCGTTACCTGTGTGAGCACCACGATGTCGAGGGGATCGTGGTCTTCGCCTAGGGTTTGGGGGATGAACCCGTAGTTGAGGGGATAGTACATGGAAGCGTAGAGCACGCGATCCAACTTGATGAGACCGCTGTCTTTGTCGATCTCGTATTTGGCGCGCGAGCCTTTTGGAATTTCAATAATGCCGTTTACATGTTCCGGCGGATTGTCGCCAATCGATACTTCGTGCCACGGGTGCTTTACCATAAGAGTTCGTTTTGCCCGTAAAAATAAATAAAAAAGCCCCCCGATCATTACCGGGGGGCCTTGTCTGGGGCAATTACTTGTCTTTTTTCTCGGGCTCTTTCTTCTCCATCTTCCGCACCTTTTCGCCGTCCTTCAACCGTTTGGATACGGCCAGGAAGGGCCCGGTGATCACTTCCGTGCTGTCGCCCACTCCCGACAGGATTTCGATGTTGTCGTAGTCGCTGATGCCGGTCTTCACCTCCATCATTTTTGCCACGCCTTTGTCGTTCACAAAGATGACGGTCTTATCCTCTTTTTTCTTTTCCTTCTTCTGGTCGTTCACCACCTGGCGTCCATTGTTATTGTCATTCGGCGGGCCGTCCTGGGGTTTGTCGCCCTCCTTCAGGTCATCCGGGTTTCGGGTGGTCACTGCCGCCAGGGGAACGGACAGGACGTTGGCCTTGGTGGTGGTCTGGATGTCGACGCTGGCCGTCATGCCGGGGCGGAACGGGAACTTGTTGCCGGCCGCCACCAGGTCCTCGTAGGATGAACTGAGGATGAGGATGCGTACCTCAAACTCGGTTATGGCATCCGTCGATACTTTGTCTTTTGCCGTGTTGGCGATGAGGGTGACCACGCCTTTAAATTCTTTCTTTTGATTGTTATAGGCATCAACATCGATCACTGCGGTGTCGCCCAGGTGCACGCGCACGATGTCGTTTTCGTTCACGTTCACGCGCACTTCCATTTTGCGCAGGTCGGCTATGCGCAACATCTCCGTGCCGGCCATCGTTGCCGTTCCCACCACGCGCTCGCCGTTTTTAACGATGAGCTTGGATACCACGCCGCTCATGGGCGCAATTACCGAGGTCTTCCGGAGATTTTCCTTTGCTTCATTCAAGGATGCTTGCGTGCTGCGGGTTCCCGAACGGGAAGCCTCCACGGCTTGTTCTGCTGCAGCAACATCGTTCTTGGCGACCTCATAGTTCTGTTTGGCCAATTGCCAGTCGACATCGGAGATCACCTTTTCTTTGAAAAGTTTTTCATTGCGTTTATACTCCGCCTCTGAACGGATCAACGTGGCTTGCGAACGCAGCAGGTTGGACTTGGATTGCTCCAGGTTAGCATTTTGCTGGCCCAGGCCGGCTTCGGCACGTTGCAGTTGGCTCGCCAAAATATCGGGGCGGATGCGTACCAAGGTATTACCTTTCACTACCGAGTCGCCCTCTTCGATGAGCAGGTCGATGATCTCGCCCGAAACTTCCGGGGCGATCTTCACTTCCGTTACGGGTTGAACGGTTCCGGAGGCGCTCACTTTTTCCACGATCGTCACACGCTTGGCCTTGGCCAGTTCAACTTCAATCTCCTTCGGCTTGCCGATCCAGCCCATCGATTTGGCGGCAAATAAGAAAAGTATCAGGAATACGGTGGCCCCGATGAGCCAATAAATCATTTTGTTTGACTTGCGTTTTTTTTGCTGTGCCATTGCGTGGTTTATTAATAGTCGAGTGGTTTGCCTTGATAGAAATCGAGAACTTTCTTCTTGAAAATAAAATCATATTTCGCCCGCGACAGATCGGTTTGTGCCTGGAACAAATTGTTCTGGGCGATCTGATATTCGAAAGAGGTCGCCGCTCCTGCGGAATAACGTTGGTCCATCATCCGGAAGGCTTCCGTACGGGCCGCCACCTGGCGCAGGGACGAGTTGTAGGTCTTCGACGACGATACGGCATCGTTGTAGGCCGTCTCTACATTTTGGCGGAGGGTTTGATCGATTTCCTGCGCGTTGATTTTGGCCTGCTGGTTTTGCACGACCGAACGTTGCAGGGCCGCGCGGGATTGGAAGCCGTTGAGTATGGGAATGGTCAACTGCAATCCCAACGTCTTGTAGATGTTGTCTTTGAATTGACTGCCCACGCCGTAAGTATCACGGTATGTACCGTTGGGTGACACGGTGTACACGGGCATGCTGGTATCCTGGTTCACATATCCCACGGGGTTGGAACCGAAGCGGAAGGTATTGTCCGGATAAAACTGCGCTTCTTGTGTACTCGAAAAGTTGGTATTCATACCACCGTTCAGACTCAATCTGGGATATAAGTTCGCACGGGCAGCTTTTACCGCATACAATGAACTTTGGATCTTAAACTCTGCGCTGCGTACCTCGGGCATCGTTTGGCGCGCCACATCATAGATTTCGTCGCGGCTTTGATCGATTACCAATTCTTCCGGGCTCAGGCTGGGGATCTCCACATCCAGGCCTTGGGTTGCGGGGATGCGCAACGCTTGCTTTAGACGCAGGATGGACAATGCCAATGCGTTTTCTTGTTGGATCAAGGTCACCTCGTTTGTGGCAACCTGCGCATCGAGATTCAACTCTTCCGACTTGGGGAGAGCACCTGCAGCCACCTGCTTGGCGGTTCGCTCCAATTGCCTTTGGCTGGATTCCAATTGGAAACGTGCATTGTTCACCAGCTCCTTGTTGAAGACGACGGTGATAAAAATATTCGCCACGTTCAAAATGAGGTCGTTCTTTGCCTTGGCCAGGTCTTCGGCAGAGCCCGCGTAGGCCGTTTGATATTGCTTGATCTGATTGTTGATCCGAAAGCCGTTGAAAAGGAGCAGCGACGAGTTTGTCGACAGGTTAGACGATTTGATCTCCTGCGACACGAACTGGTTGCTTACAGGGTCAAGACCACGACCCCAGCTGTAGCCATAGGAAGCGCTACCATTCAATGTAGGCAGGCGCGAAAATTTCGACTGGCGCAAATCCACTTCACTGCTCTCCACGTTGTAGGCACTGCGTTGTACGGCCAGGTTGTTGGCCAACGCATAGTCTACGCATTGTTTCAGGGACCATTTCGCGCCGGCGGGCGTCGTCTGGGCTTCCTGCTTCAAGGTGTCGATTTGGGCCCAGGTCGTGGCACTACCGGCCATGAGAATCAAAAATGCTAGTACGGTTCTTTTCATGTTGCTATCAGCGATCAATATCCGGTATATAAATAATTTGTTTTACCCAGCTAAGACTCTTTAAGTAAGCTAATGTTACATCCTTGAGTCCGGAATCCATTTCGATGACCAGGCCGGCCAGGTCGTTCTTTCCCTTGCGGGAAACCGACATGGTGGCGATGTTGCAATCGTCATGGGCCAGCACATCCGCGATGAAGGCCACACTGCCCTTGACGTCGGCGGCGGTGATGATAAGGGTGTGCAGGTTGGCACTGAAGTCGGCCTTGAAGCCGTTCACTTCCGCAATGTTGATGAGCCCCCCACCCCGGCTCTCGCCCACCACTTCCAGGGACAGGTCTCCTTTTTTGATATTCAATTTGATGGTATTGGGATGCATCGTCGACGCGTTCCCCACCGATTTGAAATGATAGGTAAGCCCCTGGGTCTTGGCGATGTCGAGGGCATCCTTGATACGGGTGTCGTCGGTTTTGAAGTCCAGCAAACCGGCGATGATGGCGCGGTCGCTGCTGTGTCCTTCATAGGTACGGGCAAACGAATTATAAAAGGTAATGTCGGCCGTGTCGGGGATTCCGCCCAGCAGCTTCACGGCGGCGCGGGCAATGCGCACCACACCGGCTGTATGGGAACTGGAAGGACCGATCATCACGGGCCCGATCATATCAAAAACACTGCTTTTCTCCGCCATACTGGGTTAGAATACGCAATCTGTCGTCAAAAAGATGAAATAGTTACAACAAATCGGTTGGGGAATACAAAAAGATGCGGGCGCCGAAATCAGACGGCAATGGGTGCCTTTATGGAGGGATGCGCCTGGTAATTGACAATCTCGAAATCCTCGAACTGGTAATCAAAGATCGACGCCGGCTTGCGCTTGATCTTCAATTGCGGCAGCGCATAGGGCTCCCGCGAAAGTTGGAGTTGGGCCTGCTCTAGGTGGTTGCTATAGAGGTGAACATCGCCGCCGGTCCACACAAAGTCGCCGGGGGCCAGGTTGCATTGTTGGGCAAACATATAGGTCAGCAAGGCATAGGAAGCAATGTTGAACGGCACGCCCAGGAAATAGTCCGCACTGCGCTGGTAGAGCTGGCACGACAGCTTGCCGTCGGCCACATAGAATTGAAACAACGCATGGCAAGGCGGCAGGGCCATCTTGTCAACCTCCGAAGGGTTCCAGGCCGTTACGATGTGGCGGCGCGAATCGGGCTTGGCTTTTATCTGTTCAATCACCTGCGTGATCTGGTCGATATGCCGGCCATCAGGCGCGGGCCAGCTGCGCCATTGGTGGCCGTAGACGGGGCCCAGTTCGCCGTTGGCGTCGGCCCATTCGTCCCAGATGCTCACGCCATTGTCCTTCAGGTATTTGATGTTGGTGTCGCCGTTCAGGAACCACAGCAACTCATAAATGATAGAGCGCAAGTGTAGTTTTTTTGTGGTCACCAGCGGAAACCCTTCCGAGAGGTCAAACCGAAGTTGCCGTCCAAAGACCGAAAGCGTACCGGTGCCGGTGCGGTCGGTTTTTCGCGCGCCGTTCTGGAGGATATCGTTCATGAGGGCGAGATAGGGCTTCATCGGGACATGGGGTTTTCCGGGTGCAAGGTAATGCATCTCGTCGCGGCGGCCAATAAGAAGTGGCCTTGAAAAAGTGATTTTTGGAGAATTGATCTTAGGCCATTGACCTTCTTAGAATGTCGGCCTGGTCCGCGCTGTAACAACCTGGAAATCTCCATATATCGGAAAAATCGAACAAGAAAAAGGCCGCCTCAAATTTGAGACGGCCTTTCTTATGCTTTAGAATGCGACTGGAAAAACCGGTCCGATCAATTCACGCTCAAGCTCCGGCTGGTGCCGTTGACGGTGATCACCACCGATTTATCGCAAGTGCCATCGCCATAATCGATGGTGACTTCCTTGCTGCCGTCGATGAGATATTTCTTGATGCCTTCTACGGCAATTCCACAGAAACGCTTGTATTTCAAGGCTTTCGACAAAGAAACGGCATACGTCCTTCCGCCGCGGGTCTTGCCGCTGGCCGTGCTGGCCTGGTCGATCAAAAGGTAGTCCTCCAGGGGATTAGCCTCTCTAACCCATTGCCAGGTGATGTTGGACTGGCGTTCGGCCACCGTGCCGTCGGCGGTGAAAGTGGCTTTGCCGTTGGTAAGCACCACATTGAATTTGGGGGCCTCCGTGGTGCTGCCGGTTACGTTGGTAAGGGTCCTGACCCCTTCCAGCTTCACTCCGTTGATGGTATAGTTGTCGGTGGTGGTAACGATGGTGGAGCCGGGTTGGAAACGGCGGCCGTTATAGGTAAAGATCAGCTTGCCCGTGCGGATATTGCCTTTGGTGTCGGGGCAGGCAGTCGTTCCAAAATCCACCGTGAGCACGCCTTTGGGCACGTCGGCCGTTGAGCCGGCGGCGGGAGTAACAGTGATCGTTATACCTGCGCAGTCCAAGCGGTCGTCATCCACTTTGATGGTATAAGTAGTCTCCACGCGTCCACTGGAATATTGGGCATCGGAAGGCGTGCTAACCGACACGCCGGCCATATCGTCCATATCCTGGTAATAAGAATCGGTGACGGCTTCCTCCGTAATATCCTGCGTATCGGCAACTGTGAGCCTGTCCTCATCCTTGCAGGAAAAAACGAAAGCAAACATCCCCAAAAGGGACATAGACGCAATTTTTCCAAATCGATTATTGGTTTTCATAAGGTAATTGGTGGTTTCTGATTTAAATTCGACGGCTTAGACCGGCCTTTTGTATAAAGGTTTAAGGACAAAGTAAATTTTTTTCCACCTTTGGATCATTAAAACCATGCCATGGTAACAACCCGTGTAAGATTTGCGCTCCTGTTTCTGGTTTCCCTGGGCACTTTTGGCGTTCAGGCCCAATTGCGCATGAAGGTGGCCAAACTCAAATACAACGGTGGTGGTGACTGGTATGCAAACAAGACGGCCCTACCCAATCTGATAAAGTTTTCCAATACCGAGATCGGCACCCTGCTCGACCCTGAAGAAGACGATGTCGAAGTGGGCAGCCGCGATATTTTTCTTTATCCCTACATCTACATGACCGGCCACGGCAACGTGGTGTTCTCCGATGCCGAAGCCGCCAACCTGCGCAAGTACCTTACCGCGGGTGGCTTCCTGCACATCGATGACAATTACGGACTCGACAAATTCATACGCCTGGAATTGAAAAAAGTGTTCCCCGAACTGGAGCTTATCGAGCTACCGTTCGACCACGCCATCTATCACCAAAAATTTGATTTCCCGAAAGGCCTGCCCAAGATCCACGAACACGACGGCAAACCGCCCCAAGGCTTTGGCCTGATCTATGAAGGACGGCTCGTTATTTTCTATTCCTACGAATGCGACCTGGGCAACGGCTGGGAAGACCAACGCATCCACAACGACCCCGAAGAAAAGCGAATGCAGGCCTTGCGCATGGGGGCCAACATCCTGAGCTATTGCTTTACCCACTCGATGTAAAAAAGTGCTCCGACCGTGAAGTCCACCACACGCTTACTCCTGGCCGCAGCCGTGGTTTGGATCACCGCCCTTTCGTGCACCAACCAAAACCAACACGAAGAACAACTGGCACGGCAATATTGCAGCAGCTGTCATTTGTTTCCCGAACCTTCCCTCCTGCCCAAACACGTGTGGGCTGAAACCGTATTGCCGCAGATGGCCCTGCGCATGGGGGTTGACTTTGGAAAGCTGGTGGAGATACCGGAGGCGGATCGACCTTATGTGCTGCCTTCCCTCCCCGCGTCTGCGATGGTGTCTGAAGAGGAATGGAAGTCCATCCAAAATTATTTCCAACGCATGGCGCCGGATTCGCTAAGCGCACCTTCGGTGAGCATAGCCGATACGTTACAACAGTTTGATGCGGCTACGTTTTCCCTTTCCATCAACGGCCACCCCACCACCACGATGGTGAAGGTGGATACCGTAAAGAATAGAATCTTTATCAGCGACCGGCGTGCCGTGTTGCATGAGTTCGATACGAAGCTTCAATGGAAGGCATCTCACCCCCTGGGCAGCCCGCCGTCACAACTGTTGTTGTCCGAAAGAGAAGATCCCCTGCTGTTGCAGATGGGCATCATGGACCCCAATGACCAGGCGCTGGGTTCGGTTGCTCAGTGGCATGAGGGAACGCAGACCTTCACGACGCTGATCGACTCGCTG
Source organism: Chryseolinea sp. (assembly GCA_036525235.1). Classification (GTDB taxonomy): domain Bacteria; phylum Bacteroidota; class Bacteroidia; order Cytophagales; family Cyclobacteriaceae; genus Chryseolinea. The sequence continues at coordinate 73,204 of DATDAV010000158.1, forward strand.
CAACGGCCCGTCTACCTTGAACGCGTGGACATGAACCAGGATGCGAAGAACGATTTCGTGATCTGCTCTTTTGGAAATTTCACCGGCTCGCTAGACGTCTATGAGACGTTGGACAGCGGAAAATATAAACGCCACATGCTTCAAAACGTGCCCGGCGCCCGCAAGGTGGTGGTGCGCGACTTCGACAACAATGGGCTCCCCGATGTGATGGCCCTCATGACGCAAGGCGACGAGCGGATCATCCTGTTGTTGAACCAGGGCAATTTTCGTTTTCGCATCATCGCGCTGCTGCGCTTCCCCCCCGTATATGGATCGAGTTACTTCGACGTAGCGGATTTCAACCACGACGGCAAAATGGACATCCTCTATGCCAACGGCGACAACGCCGACTATTCCGTGACGCTCAAACCCTATCACGGCCTGAGGATCTTTTTAAATGACGGGTCGAACCGTTTCACGGAATCCTGGTTCTACCCGCTCAACGGCGCATGCCAGGCCAAAGCCGGCGACTTCGACAAAGACGGCGACCTCGACATTGTCGCCACCGCCTTCTTTGCCGACTTTCAACATCACCCGGAACAAGGATTCGTTTACTTTGAAAACACGGGCCACGACTTTAAACCATCTGTCACTCACCTGGCCACGCAAGGCCGCTGGATCACCCTGGAAATAGCCGACCTCGACCACGATCGCGACGACGATGTGGTGATCGGTGCGCTGGATTTCCCCGGCACCATTCCCAACGAGTTGGTAGCCCAATGGATGAAACGCGACGTTTGGGTTCTTCTTCTCCGAAATAAACTGCATTGACAAACGGAGAGGAATCCTCTCGTGTTAGTGCTCCCGGTTCACTTTCTCTGTGATCTGCCGGATATCGCGCACCAGGGAATAGATAATGGAGAGCGGGTTCAACGCCTGGTTGGCCATCACCGGGTTATGCGCAACACCCTCCGCTTCGAGGTCGTATTTATTTTTTTTCTCCGAAAGTCGCGCAGCATGCTGCAACTCTCTTTCAATGGCATGTGCCAGGCTTTCCAACTCCTGCCGGTTCACTGTGACATTAAAAGATTTATCGGTTGCCAGGGACGTGATGTGCCCCGTAAGCATATGGTTGGCGATGACAAACTGGTGGATGTGCGTGGACTGGTCCAGCGTTTTGGGTTCGGCCAGGATGCGTTGAAAATTGTCGGATAAGTTGGTAAGGTTCACTAAAGCTTCTTGTCGCGCTGTCTTGTAGGCACTGCGTGATGAGGTGGGATCTAATAGAAATTGCCAGGTGGCCGTGAAGAAAGCCTGGTTGGCCAACAGCATTTCACGCATGTTCTTATCGATTTCCTGGCGCCCCCAGGTGGGCAAAACATAACGCGAGGCGATGGCTGCGATGACGGACCCTATTACAGTATCCAGCATCCGTTCTTTCACCAGGGTGTTCAGGTCAACGGGATAGAGGAAATGAAACGTGATCACAATATAAATGGTGAGGAACAACACAAACCCAAAATAATTGAGGCGAAGCAAACTGTAGCTCACCAACATGCAAAGGATCATAATGACCAACAGTGCCGTGTTGCCGCGGATCACGAAGAGGATACCCGTCGCCACGATCGCCCCGCCCAGCGTGCCCAGCAGCCGTTGCGCGTTGCGCTTTCGCGACACGGTGTACACGGGTTTTAGAATGGTGACGATCGTTAACAAAACCCAGTAGGTATGTTGCAACGACAAGAAGGCGGAGACACTGAACCCTACCAGGATGGCCAGCGTGAGCCGCACGGCATGACGGAAGTCGTTGGATTGCAACGTCAGGTTTTCGCGAAACGTTTGCCAGTCGATGGGGTGCCCCACGATGGCCCTGTCGCTTTCTTTCCCGGTGTCGGTCTTGTTGATCTCTACCTGCAGGCGTGTGTACATGACCAGCCGGTGCAGGCGGTTCACAATGTTTTGAATATTGAACAGCGTTTTCTCCAGCGCATGCAAGCTGCTCTGCACCGCCGGGTCGACAGTGCTTTGCTGGTGTTCGCGCAAGGCATCCTGCAGGGCGCCCGTGATGGAAACCAGGTCAAGCTCGCGCCGCACCGTAGCGCCGCGCTGAATGGTGATGCCGATGTATTCCAGGGCCGCGGCCACTTGCAGGATGGCGCCATAGAATTTGTTGAGCAGCCCGGTGCCATCGAGATTTTTGTGAAGCTCGCCGTAGTCCTGATACGACGATATGGAATGTTCAAAAAGATCGACCGCATCGAGAAAGATCATCATGAGGCTGCGGCTTTTAGGGCTGGCGTCCATCACAAATTGACGGGTCTTGAAG
>DATDAV010000159.1:0-2256 GCA_036525235.1 Chryseolinea sp.
GGGAACGACCAGGTTGGGCCCCAAAACAGCATTCTTCCCAAAACGTTGAAGATTCGCGTCCACCACGGGGGCGCAGGTCTCTCAAATGCACCTGTAACTTTTGGCCCCGTTGAAGGAGGAGGCCAAATCGCTGATTTATCCATGCAATCCACGGCCGAGCGGATATTTGTGCGCACGGATAGTGAGGGAAATGCTCAAGTCTGGTTTAAAACACCCGAAAACGCTCCTGCCACCAGCAAGATCTCAGTTACAGTCGGTGCCGCATCCGCAGTTTTCTTTACCGAGCACACCATACTGACGGCACCTGCTGACGTGATCGCTGTTCCCGGTGACCGACGCGTGACGATCTCTTGGTCAGGGGTACCAGCTGCCAGCGGCTATAAGGTCCTACGCCGAGTAGCCGGAGAAGACTTTCAAGATTTCGATGGCAACGTAACTGCTGACGTCACTCTGACAGATACGGGATTAACCAACGGCACCAAGTATTTTTACGTGGTCCAAGCACTCAATACAGGCGGTATCAGCAGCTATTCCACTGAAGTTTCGGTCATCCCCATTCTGGATGCCGATGGAGATTCCCTGCCTGACGATTGGGAAATGACCTACTTTGGCGATCTTGACCAGATCGCGGAAGGTGATTTCGATGCCGATTTTGTCACCAATGGCGATGAATTTGCCAACGAACTGAATCCCTCCGTAAAGGATACAGACAGAGATGGTCGCGATGATGGCGTGGCAATGGACGGATTCATTAAGTGGGAACAATGGGTAAATACCCCAGGCGGCTCCCTCGCCGCGTTAAACACCATCCTTTCGTTTCCCTACAATCCGGACAATGCACGCTATATCCATTCTCTTGAAATGCCGGTGTACCAGGGTGAAGACTATGGCGCTCGGATGGCGGGTTATATCAGGCCAACCGTCTCGGGAAATTATTATTTCTGGATTTCCGGAGATGACCAAGCGGCTTTTGGAATCAGTCCAAACGCGGATCCTGGACTTCTATACCATGTCGTTGAAACCCCAACTATCACCGCTCCACGTGCCTTTGACAGCATTCCTGCACAAAAGTCCCAACCCGTGCATCTCGAAGCCGGCGAGCTATACTATTTCGAACTCATTTCCAAACAGGGATACGGTTTCGACCATGCAGAGATTGCCTGGCAATTGGACGTCGGCCCCCGCGAAATCGTTCCTAGAGAATGCCTCACATCGCTTAGAAGAGTGCCAATTGCAAACTACCGCTTCGATGAGGATGAAGATACTATCGCCTACAACAATTCATCGACTTTGGTCCACGCGACAATCCACGGGGGCGCGATTCGTGGCCCTGGTTGGATTTCACGTGGACTGACACTTGACGGCAACTCCGGGTACGTAAGCAGCCAACCTTCCAATAACTTCAATATCACAGGAGAGATCACACTTGCCGCATGGATCAGCCCAATCGACGCAAGCAATCCCGGCGCCTTCATGCGCATTATTTCCAAGAGAGCATTCGGAAACGCGGGAGGCTATGAGCTCGAATACAATCCAACAATCAAACGGCTGACTTTTTGTGGCCAGGGCGGCGAACAGTTGATCGCTTACAACATCGACCTCACGAAAGGTTACCACCACGTTGCCGCCACCCTAGCTCAAACAGAAACTCCTGCACAATTCCAGCCACAGCTCTATGTCGATGGAGATCTGGTGGAAGCACGCATCTATATAAACAGGGGGAGGGATCTCAAAAACCCTCAAGTATTCAGCCCGCTCTCCTCCAACAACTATCCTCTTACCATCGGGCGGCATGCCGTCCAGATCCCGAATGATCCTGGAACGGTCCCTGTGCCTCAATTTTTCAAAGGAGGCATTGATGACGTCCGAATCTACAACCGCGCCTGGCCGCAAGCAGAAATTGCGGAGTATATCCATTCCTACACTCGTGGCGTAGCAGATCGGGATCACGATGGACTAAACGATCAATGGGAGATCGACCATTTCGGGACTATTAACTACTCAGAACTTGACGATCCGGATGGAGATCATTTGACAAATATCTACGAGTACGTGCTTGGGACAGACCCAAGCGATTGGGACTCGAACGACGACGGAACTTCGGACGGATGGGGACCCCGTATTATTAGCGGATCATTGGACAGTGATAGAAACGGTTTGCCAGATGCTTGGGAGATGCAGGAGTTTGGGTATATTGGGAACTCACCCAATGCAGATCCTGATCGCGATGGTCGCACAAATCTCATGGAATATCAG
>DATDAV010000160.1:0-2256 GCA_036525235.1 Chryseolinea sp.
GGGAACGACCAGGTTGGGCCCCAAAACAGCATTCTTCCCAAAACGTTGAAGATTCGCGTCCACCACGGGGGCGCAGGTCTCTCAAATGCACCTGTAACTTTTGGCCCCGTTGAAGGAGGAGGCCAAATCGCTGATTTATCCGCCCAATCCACGGCCGAGCAGATGTCCGTGCGCACTGATAGTGAGGGAAATGCCCAAGTCTGGTTTAAAACACCCGAAAACGCTCCTACCACCAGCAAGATCTCAGTTACAGCTGGCGCTGCATCCGCAGTCTTCTTTACCGAACACACTATACTGGCAGCACCTGCGGACGTGAGCGCCGTCCCCGGCGACCGAAGCGTGACGATCTCTTGGTCAGGGGTGCCAGCAGCCAGCGGCTATAAGGTCCTACGCCGAGTAATCGGAGAAAACTTTCAAGATTTCGATGGCAACGTAACGGCTGATATCGCTCTGACAGATACCGGATTAACCAACGGCACCAAGTATTTTTACGTTGTTCAAGCGCTCAATACAGGTGGTATCAGCAGCTATTCCACTGAAGTTTCGGTCGTCCCCATTCTGGACGCTGATGGAGACTCCCTGCCTGACGATTGGGAAATGACATACTTTGGGAACCTTGACCAGATCGCGGAAGATGATTCCGATGCCGATTTTGTCACCAATGGCGATGAATTTGCCAACGAACTGAATCCCTCCGTAAAGGATACAGACAGAGATGGTCGCGATGATGGCGTGGCAATGGACGGATTCATTAAGTGGGAACAATGGGTAAACACCCCAGGCGGCACCCTCGCCGCGTTAAACGGCATTCCTTCGTTTCCCTACAATGCGGACAATGCACGCTATGTCCATTCCCTTGAAATGCCCGTGTACCAGGGTGAAGACTATGGCGCTCGGATGGCGGGCTATATCAGACCTACCGTCTCGGGAAATTATCATTTCTGGATTTCCGGAGATGACCACGCGGCTTTTGGAATCAGTTTAAACGCGGATCCTGGACTTCTATACCATGTCATTGAAAGCCCAACTATCACTGCTCCACGTGCCTTTGACAGCATTCCTGCGCAGAAATCTCAACCCGTCCATCTCGAAGCCGGCGAGCTATACTATTTCGAACTCAATTTCAAACAAGGATACGGTTTCGACCATGCAGAGATTGCCTGGCAATTGGACGGCGGCCCCCGCGAAATCGTACCTAAAGAATGTCTCACATCACTTAGAAGGGTGCCAATTGCAAACTACCGCTTCGATGAGGATGAAGGTACTATCTCCTACAACAATTCACCGACTTTGGTCCACGCGACAATTCACGGAGTGGCGATTCGTGGCCCAGGTTGGATTTCACGTGGACTGACATTTGACGGCAATTCCGGGCACGTAAGTACCCAGCCTTCCGATAAATTCGATATAACCGGCGAGATCACACTCGCCGCATGGATCAGCCCAATCGACGCAAGTAATCCCGGCGCCTTCATGCGCATTATTTCCAAGAGGGCATTCGGAAACGCGGGAGGCTATGAGCTCGAATACAATCCAACAATCAAGCGGCTGACTTTTTGTGGTCAGGGCGGCGAACAGTTGATCGCTTACAACATCGACCTCACGAAAGGTTACCACCACGTTGCCGCTACCCTAGCTCAAACAGAGACTCCTGCACAATTCCAGCCACAGCTCTATGTCGATGGAGATCTGGTGGAAGCACGCATCTATATAAACAGGGGGAGGGATCTCAAGGACCCTCAAGTGTTCAGCCCGCTATCATCCAACAACTATCCTCTTACCATTGGGCGGCATGCCGTCCAGATCCCGAATGATCCTGGAACGGTCCCTGTGCCTCAATTTTTCAAAGGAGGCATTGATGACGTCCGAATCTACAACCGCGCCTGGCCGCAAGCAGAAATTTCGGAGTATATCCATTCCTACACTCGCGGCGTAGTTGATCGGGATCACGATGGGCTAAACGATCAATGGGAGATCGACCATTTCGGGACTATTAACTACTCAGAACTTGACGATCCAGATGGAGATCATTTGACGAACATCTACGAGTACGTCCTTAGGACAGACCCAAGCGATTGGGACTCGAACGACGACGGAACTTCGGACGGATGGGGGCCCCGTATTATTAGCGGATCATTGGACAGTGATAGAAACGGTTTGCCAGATGCTTGGGAGATGCAGGAGTTTGGGTATATTGGGAACTCACCCAATGCAGATCCTGATCGCGATGGTCGCACAAATCTCATGGAATATCAG
>DATDAV010000161.1:0-3964 GCA_036525235.1 Chryseolinea sp.
TTACGGCTTCTGGCCCGCCAACACTAACGCAACCGGTGACGACATCGACCTTTACACCGACGAATCGCGCAGTGAAATCCTCACCACCCTTCACTGCCTCCGCCAGCAATTCCAAAAACCCGCAGGCCAGCACAACCACTCCCTAGCCGACTTCGTGGCACCAACGGACACCTCTCACCTTTCACCTTTCACCCCTCACGTTCCCGATTATATGGGCGCTTTCGCCGTCACCTCCGGCACCGGCGCAGATGAACTCGCCGAAATTTTCAAAGCCGAAAACGACGATTACAACGCGATCATGGCCAAGGCTCTTGCCGATCGGCTTGCCGAAGCGTTTGCGGAATATCTCCATGCACAAGCCCGCCGCGACTGGGGATTCGGCAAAACGGAAAACCTCACGAACGAGGATTTCATCCGCGAAAAATACCGCGGCATTCGGCCCGCACCCGGATATCCCGCCTGCCCCGATCACACGGAAAAACGCACCATTTTCGATTTGTTGAACGCTGAAGAAAACGCCGGCATCACCCTCACTGAAAGCATGGCCATGCATCCGGGTTCGAGTGTGAGCGGCCTGTATTTCTCGCATCCCGAAGCCAAATATTTCGCCATCGGCAAACTCGAACCCGACCAGATCGCCGACTACGCCGCCAGGAAAGCCGCCACGCAAGCCACCATCGAAAAATGGCTTGCACCAAACATTGCGTGATCCCGAATTTATAGGATACGAAGGCGCTCTTTATCGAAATTGTTTATTGCTGTCTGGCTCGTTTGACTAACGGATCTGCTCTCCCCGCATGTCACGAGGGGCGCAACCAGCTCAAGTGCGTTTACCCAGTGCCTGGCAGCGGCGCCGCCACAAGGTGGCCCCGCTTTGATGAATAGAAATGCGCTTGCCTTGCACCAACCGGACGCGTCCCGATGTGGGTTCGCCGCGGTTCCCTCTCCAGCACCAACAGCTCTCGAACGAGTCACAGCATTTCGTAAGAATCAGTCACCGCAATTTACGTCATTGCTTCTCTCCCGAGACTCCAAGGAAAAGGTCGAGGCATAAACGCAAAAGGCTCATTGTGATCTTGTGCTTGCCTCCCGGTAACGTTCCAGTTTTCGTACCGACTCACAGCGTGACGTTTACTGGTGAAACACAGAAACACAATTGCGATCTCCGAAAATGACCAAATGACCAGACAAGCTGAGGGTTACTCACCCGTATACCTCCATTAGGGCGCCGTTACTTGTTCATCGGGTTTCAAATCTGTAAATAGATTTCGCTTTGGATCGAACTCCATATTCCGGTCGTTGGGCGTCGGATTGAGGTAATACGTGATCCGCAGCTTGGCAGTCGCGTAGGAGATAGGAAAGTATTCTATCCCGCCGTAAATCTTCCCATAGAGCGCGCTGACAACCCGGCCACCCTCACCCTCTATTGCACGCACACGAAAGAAATAATCTTTCCCATCGTTCTTCATGCCATACTCGCCGCGCTCTTTGGAGCTACCCTTCAACAACGACAATAAAGCGCTATATCCGCTCTCAGGGGCGTAGCGTGCGGATCGTAACGCGCTTCCACTATCAGCCGGCATCACTGTGATTCCATCTCCTTTATTCGAAAACCCCACCACCAGCTCCGCGTCGAAGTCGTTAAATGATGCGACGCGTTTTGTGAGCTTGACAACGAGATCCCCGACCTTACCGCTTCCGTGCGGAGCGACCCAATCCGCCTCGATCAAATCAAAGCCAAGTGGCGTTTCGAGCGTAGGAATATCTACTTCCATTCGCCTCGCATACATTGGCACAGGGTCGACGATTCGTTTTAGGATTACATTTGCAGTTGGATTCCACGGCTGCCACCGGCTGCCCTCTTTATGGCTGAACTCAACAGGTTTCCACCAGCCAGCGTAGTATCCTTCTTTCTTCACATTACCTCCCAATTCATTAAAGGATGATCCAGAAGCTGAGAACTCGCCATCTGCGTTTGTATTCCCATACTTTGGATCGTCTGCTCCCTTTCCCCAATCTGAGGTACTCACACTAGCTTTCTTAAAAGCAATCGCAACCTTCGCATCCGATACAGAATCGCCGCTCTCATCCGTTACCCGAACTGTTATTTGAGCCTGTGGCGGCTGATATTGATAAACAGCCGCCACCGCCGCGATTACCAGCCCTATAATTTCCAACAAGAATACCTTGCTCATTGTCTCAACTGTGCAATTTCAACAAACTTATTGTAAAGTTTATATAAGTGTGAATATGCCATATCCTTAAGATCGCCATGCAACCATTCACGCTTCCCAGCGAAAATTCCTTCGCGAGGCCATTGAGACGTATCGGTCACGAACAGTGCTGGCATATTAAAATTTTTGTCCTCAAGCTTAGTCAGATCGTTCGCGCCCGCAGGTAGCGTCCGTGCCGGGAACATTTCTGAGAGTAGTTGATTCTTGTGCATCCCCGCAACACTGCTACCATTCGCCGCGTCAGTAAGATCGATAATCCAATTTGGAGCCCCAGAGTGAATACTCTTTTGCGTGGGTGGCGGACTGATACGCAAAACGTAGCCTGGATCAAAAATCGGATCAGTTGTCAATCCTGAATCGCTCGCATTGCCGGCTTCACCAGGCGACGGAGTATGAGGAACCTCTGGGGGCACATAGTAATTACTTGTAAGCTTCCAACCACCGTAGGCACTCCCACATTTTCCAAAGAGGAGGTCAACCTGGCGCCCTTTGAGCTTCTCTTGCAGCGCCCAGGCATGGCGGCCTGCGGTCAATGCCGCCTCGATTGTGTCACCATCATTAGGGTTTCCATTATGCTGTCGCAGCACGTCCTCGCTGCTTGAGTAAAAATTGTAGACGTTTGCTCCAACGTTAGCAAGCCGATTTCGCCAAGTGAGCTTTTTGCGTTCGTCACCGTCGACAAAGGCGGGATTCAAATACCACTCACAAGCGAACACCCGACTTCCTTTTACATAAGTTCCTTGAACCTCGCTTGAGTAGCTATCCCAATCCGGATGAATCATTTGTGGCTCCAGAGCGGCGTTGCCATCGAAGGCTTCCAAGGCAACAGCCGCATCAAGCATAAAGTAATTCTGGGGATTCGCGGCCCAATCATGGATTGCACTGCCGATAAGCATGTTTCCCAAGCTGTGGGCCGCGACGGTCACATTGCTGAGTCCGTTTAGGAATGATGCCATTGCATGAGCTGTGTTGAATGCATTGTCTACGTTTGCATGATAATCAGGAACTACACCGCTAGTGATTTCATCGCCGTACCAAGTTACTGTGTAATATTTTGCCTTCGATCCCGACCAATAAAGCCGTTTAAAGATTTCGGCGCCCCACCCTCGCGCCGATTCCGGGTCCACATTATATCCGTGGACCATGACGAAAGATTTGTTACTGCAAAGCCGGTCCGGATAATTCAATGGTTCTCCGAGACGGTCTTCAGGTCCACCCGATCCGCCGCCAGCGGTTAAGAGATTCTTATGCCGGAACATCACTTCCACACCGTCGATGGAGATCTGAAACCTCGTTTCGGCAATGGTTTCACCTAATTCGTTACAAACTGCCAGAACTAGAGGCTTGTTATCAGTTACTAAAATTTTATCACGGCCTTCGAGCAGGATGACGCCTTTGCCCTCATTCTTAATTTTGTTCAAGAACTCTGCAGTTAGTTCCACACCTGCCGATCTGATTTGAATGGTCTCCGCGTTGCGGAGGCTCTGCGCTATGGTTAAATCAGTCAAATAAGACCCGGCCTCTTCAGGTTTGAGGTCGGCGTAGGCAAAATTGAGCGCCCCGGAATCCTGCTTAAGCTTATAAATGGCCTGTTGACCCGGCGGCATTACTTTAAGCAATTCCTTAATATTGAGAAATACAGGAAAAAAGTCGACCAGGTCACGAGTGCCATCAACTGTCCCGGGAGCTGGGGAACCACTCGGTCCGATTACTGCTTCGTAGTCCATTAA
>DATDAV010000162.1:0-3698 GCA_036525235.1 Chryseolinea sp.
TTACGGCTTCTGGCCCGCCAACACTAACGCAACCGGTGACGACATCGACCTTTACACCGACGAATCGCGCAGTGAAATCCTCACCACCCTTCACTGCCTCCGCCAGCAATTCCAAAAACCCGCAGGCCAGCACAACCACTCACTCGCCGACTTCGTCGCGCCAGTTCCCAATCCGCAATCCGCAATTGCCGCTTTAACTTCAAAAGACAATGGAGCGGCCATCTCGTCGGACTCGGTTCGCAATCCGCATTCAGATGACTACATCGGCGCTTTCGCCGTCACCTCCGGCACCGGCGCGGATGAACTCGCCGAAATTTTCAAAGCCGAAAACGACGACTACAACGCGATCATGGCCAAGGCTCTTGCCGATCGGCTTGCCGAAGCCTTTGCGGAATATCTCCATGCACAAGCCCGCCGCGACTGGGGTTTTGGCAAAACGGAAAATCTTACCAACGACGATCTCATCCGCGAGAAATACCGGGGCATCCGGCCCGCACCCGGATATCCCGCCTGCCCCGATCATACGGAAAAACGCACCATTTTCGATTTGTTGACCGCCGAAGAAAACGCGGGCATCACCCTTACTGAAAGCATGGCCATGCATCCGGGCTCGAGCGTAAGCGGCCTGTATTTCTCGCATCCCGAAGCAAAATATTTTGCCATCGGCAAACTCGAACCCGACCAGATCGCCGACTACGCCGCCAGGAAAGCCGCCACGCAAGCCACCATCGAAAAATGGCTTGCACCAAACATCGCGTGATCCCGAATTTCCAGTTTCCGTCCCGATTCACAGCGTGGGAGACGGTGCAGGTGGCGACGTGCCTCGCGTCGTCGGTGTATCTGGGGTGACGCTTACATGTATTCGGTCGCCTTCTCCTTTTCTTCGTCCGTAGCGTCGGATTTTACTCTTCCTTCAGACCAGCCATTCCCGCTCCAAGCAAGGCGGAAAAACTGGAGAAAAATGCCGCGGCAGATGGAAACAGCCAGTCCAATATTTTTGAACAACGTGTTCGTAACGCATGCCTATGGTTCGTTCACCCTATCGGTTACTTTTATCCCTTCGAACAGGTTGCGAGTGCGGTCAAATTCGAGATTTCGTGTTCCGTCAGGGTTCAAATAGTAAACAAAAGACACTGAAACCGTTTTTGAGCGCATTACGCCGATTTGTATATCGCCATGTATTTTCCCATACAACGCGCTTATAATCTTTCCATTTTTGTCCCGCACTGTTCGAACGCGGTAAATATAAGAACGACCCGTTTTTGTGCTGCTTTGCGTTGTCTGCCCCGGGGCACGACTGATCGATATGGAAAGGCTAGATTCGTAGCCATTTTCAGGTGCGACTTTGGGTAATTTTAGCTCGCTGTCGGACTGCGGCGAAGCTACAACTGACTGAAGACCGTCGCCTTCATTTGAGAACGTTAGATTCATGCGCGCTGCGAAGTCTCTTTTGTCCGTCCATCTTCGATTCGCAGTAAACACAAAGTCCGCCACTCTTCCCTTTCCATACGGCACCATCCAATTGCCCATTTCCAAATCAAAACCAACAGGCTCGTCCAACACTGGCATGTCGAGGGACCTGGGGGGGATCCCAACGCGCCGAGCGAACATTGGAACAGGGTTGCTAATTTTTTTGAAGACAATTTTCACAGTTGGATTCCACGGCGTCCAGCGTCCGGAGGATTGACCCGTGAATCTATAACTATTACCCATGTCCCGATAGTACCCTTCCATGTCTTGCACGCGATATCCAAACTCTCCGGTCTTACTGGTATAGGACAACACGACCACACCTTCACCATTAGAAACACCCTTGGGGCCATCATTAACATCTTTTCCAAAACCCTCGCCGGGTTGCCAGTGCACAAAGGTAGTCATCCCAATCGTCGCGCCTTGGACCGGAAAGCCATCTTCATCTTCTACTTTAAAGGTTATTTGCGCAGTAGGTGAAGCTTGACTCCATCCTGTGATGATAACTGCAAGAAATGTTAATAGTATTAGCGCTAACTTTCTCATCGATCAAGTTCCCCAAGTTCCACAAATTTCGAATACAACGGATAAACGTAAATGTAGGCTATGTCCTTAACATCGCTATGCAACCAGTTATTTCCCTTCGTTCCATCTTGTAATCGTTCATTCGGCCATGACCCGCCGTTTTTGTAGTCCATCACATTAAAGTTTCCGGTCTCGAAGTTTGCGAGCGCGTTTGCCCCGGTCGCAAAGGACAGCGCAGGAACCATTTCTGCGAGTAACGTATTTCGATGCTGTTGCCCGGAGGCGTAGTCGCTGCCGCTGGTTCCGTAGAGTTCTTCCGGACCAGGTTTAAGGAAAGGATGCTCTTTAAGCTGTTCGAAGAGGACGTCAGCCTGTTCAGGCGGAAGATGTCGGCTATAATTCGGAGGGTTATTGAGATCTATTATGTCCCAATACGGATTGAACGCCCATCCGCCATAGTTGCTCGAAAGGACCTGACCCGTGAGCATCAGGCCTTTCATTCGCTCCTGATTATTCCAAACCTCGCTGGCGCTGGTTGTAAGGTGTGGCGCTGAAGCCGGGTTCTTCAAGACCTCCTCGCCGCTGGAATAAAAATTATACGAGACGATATCGCCAACAGTCTCCAGACGGTCCTCCCACGTGAGCTCGGCGCGATGATCGGATGAAGGAAATAACAGATGCCAGTCGCTGCACCACAAACGCCGGTTATACTCGCTCCAATCGGGATGATCCATGCCCAGTCGTTCGGGTCCGGTCAACTGCTCCTCAGAACCGTCGTAGGCTTCCTTAGCCACTGCAGCATCTATCATGAAATAGTTTGTCGGGCGCGCTCCCCAATCGTGGATCGCGCTGCCGACCAACATGTTTCCCAAACTGTGCGCTGCGACTATGGGATTGCTTAGATTTGCTAAAAAAGCTGCCAACTCGTCAGCCGTGGCAAAAGCGTTGTCCACATTGCACTGGTAATCCGTAGTAACGTTTCCGAGAAGTTGCGTCTCATAACCATACCACGTTACACTGTAAAACTTTGCTTTTGAGCCGCTCCAATAAAGGCGTTTGAAAATCTCCGCGCCCCAACCTCTCGCCGATTCCGGGTTTACGTTGTAACCATGGGCCAAGACGAATGATTTGTTACTGCAGAGCCGGTCGGGATAGTTCGATGGCTCGTCAAGCCGATCGGGAGGCCCGCCGGAACCACCTCCGGCTGCGACTAAATTTTTGTGCCGAAACATCATTTCCACTCCGTCGATCGAGATCTGAAACCTTGTTTCGGCAATGGTTTTACCTAATTCGTTGCAAACTGCCAGAACTAGCGGCTTGTCATCGGTTACTAAAATTTTATCACGGCCTTCGAGCAGGATGACGCCTTTGCCGTCGTTCTTAATTTTGTTCAAGAACTCCGCAGTCAGTTCCACGCCTGCAGATCTGATTTGAATGGTCTCCGCGTTTCGGAGGCTCTGCGCTATGGTTAAATCAGTCAAATAAGACCCGGCCTCTTCAGGTTTGAGGTCGGTGTAGGCAAAATTGAGCGCCCCGGAATCCTGCTTAAGCTTATAAATGGTCTGTTGACCCGGCGGCATTACTTTAAGCAATTCCTTAATATTGAGAAATACAGGAAAAAAGTCGACCAGGTCACGAGTGCCATCAACTGTCCCGGGAGCTGGGGAACCACTCGGTCCGATTACTGCTTCGTAGTCCATTAA
>DATDAV010000163.1:0-49323 GCA_036525235.1 Chryseolinea sp.
GAAGAAGGAGGGCAGCTGTCGGGGAAATAGCCGCGTTTGAATTCGTCAACATAAACGCTGCCGACGCTGGCGGTAACATCCGTAGGATATTTCAATCCCAATACGCGGAACGGTGGTTCCACAATGTGGCAACCCATGTCGCCCAGTGCACCGGTGCCATAATCCCACCAGCCGCGCCAGTTAAAGGGAACGAGCTTGTCCACAAAATCCTTCTGGGGAGCAGTGCCCAGCCACAGATCCCAATCCAATTCTTTGGGAACCTGCGCTTTGTTTTCTGACCACGCAATGCCTTGCGGCCACACGGGCCGGTTGGTCCAGCAATAGACGGTGTGCACGTCGCCGATCGTGCCGGCGTTGTACCACTCCATCAATTGGCGCACGCCGTCGCCGGACGAGCCCTGGTTGCCCATTTGCGTGACGACCTTGTATTTCTTGGCAGCCTCCGTCAGCGCGCGGGCTTCAAAGATGTCGTGCGTCAAAGGTTTTTGAACGTAGACGTGTTTGCCCAGCTGCATAGCGGCCATGGCCTGCACCGCGTGGTTGTGGTCGGGTGTGGAAACGGAAACGGCATCGATGCTCTTGTGTTCCTTTTCAAGCATGATGCGATAATCCTTGTAGTATTTGGCTTTCGGGAAGGCGGCAACGGATTTCGCCGCGCGGCGATCGTCCACATCACAAAGGAATGCGATTTCTGCCTTGCCGCTTTTTGCGAACTGGGCAATGTCGCCTTCACCTTTTCCGCCCGCACCGATGCCGGCTACATAAATTTTGTCGCTGGGGGCCTTATATCCCACACCGCCCAGCACATGACGGGGCACGATCGTAAAGGCGGCTGCAGCAAGCCCGGCTTGCTTCATGAAATTCCTGCGGCTTACCGAAGGAATGGTCGTTTTCTTTAAAGGCATACGTCTTATTTTGGGGTTTCTGGTTGTTCCTTTTCTACGTATCGAAGGGTATGCTTACGCATCAAACTTCACGCTGATCTCCAGGGTGCGCTCGTCGTACTTCATACCATACTGATCCAACACATCTTGCGGCACGCCGTTCCATTGGTTAGGTTGATTGCCCACATAACCCAGGTCGGTGATGCCCATCTTGCTGCTGAAAAATCCAGTGGCTGTCAGGTCGCGCATCGTGTTGAAGAAGGCAACGCCCTGTTGATGTTCGGGCTTTGCTTTTTCGGGATAAGCGATGAGATCCACCAGCTCAATTTGCTGCTGGGGTGTACAGGCGGCGAAGTCGGCGTTGAACCGGTTCATGCATTGCAGGTCCAGCCATTTCAAACCGCCGCGCAGCGGGGTCTGATAGCGGGGCATGTCTTTCACAATAAAGCCGATAAAATCCGGCACGCCTGCTTCACTGGCGCTGCCCGAGGTGGCATCTTTGGGAATGATGATGTCGACCAACACGGTGATGGTTTTCATTTCGTGTGCGTCGAAGAACGTTTCCGCCTGAAGTTTGGCTTCACGTTCTTTTTCTGCTGGATAGCGGTCGTACTTCAGCTCCGAGGCCGGAACGGCTGCGGCCGTTTCGGGCTTCTTGTCAGTGTTACAGGCTTCGAGCAACACACCGGCGCCTACGGATCCGACGGCAAGCGTTTTTAAATATTTTCTTCTGTCCATAATGGTAGATTATAGATTTTGTTTTTTCATTTCGTCGATGATGTATTCGGATGCGCGCATGGCCAGCGCCAGGATGGTCCACGTGGGATTCTTGTCGGCTTGCGATACAAACGGTCCGCCATCCACCACGAACAGGTTCTTGCATTCGTGTGCCTGGTTGAATTTGTTCAGCGCCGATTTCTTCGGATCGTTGCCCATACGCGTGGTGCCCACTTCGTGGATGATTCTTCCGGGAGCCTCCAGACCGTATTGGTTTTCGGCCGTGGCATCGTTGCCCCAGGTCACAACGCCGCCGGCGTTGTGAATGAGTTCCGCAAAAGTTTCCTTCATGTGCTTGGCCTGGTTGATCTCGTGATCGCTCCATTTGTAGTGGAAGCGCAACACAGGGATGCCATATTTATCGACGGTGTTCGGATCGATCTCGCAATAGTTGTCGTGGAGGGCAATGGCTTCGCCGCGTCCCGCCATGCCAAAGGTTGCACCATAGAAGTAGCGGTAGTCGTCTTTGAGGGACGCGCCATATCCACCCGCATCTTTTGTCTTGCCGTCACGGCCGGGGTACTTGCCGTTGGTATTCTGGATGCCAAAGCCAAAGCCATAGCCCGGCATGCCCATGCCGCCGCCATATTCGATGTGATAGCCGCGGGCGAAGTTCAGCTTCTTGTTGTCGAGCCACCAGGGCGTGTACACGTGCATGCCGCCCACACCGTCTTCGTTGTAGCGCTTGCGGCCGATCAGCTTCGGGAGGATACCGCCCATCGAAGCGCCGGTAGAATCGTGCAGGTAGCGTCCCACCACGTCGCTGGAGTTGGAAATTCCATTCGGGTGACGAGCCGATTTCGAGTTCAGCATCAACCGCGCCGATTCGCAGGCGCTGGCCGCCAGGATCACGGTCTTGGCCGTCACGGTGTATTCCTGTTTGTCGTCTTTGTTCACAAACGAAACACCGGTTGCCTTACCTTCATTGTCGGTGAGCACTTCGCGCACCATGGCGTTGGGAATGATATCGACATTGCCCGTGGCAATAGCGGGTTTCACCAACACGGAAGAAGAAGAAAAGTCGGCGTGCACCGTGCAGCCGCGGTTACACTGGCTGCAGTAAAAACACTGTCCTCTTTCGCTGTTGATGGCCTTGGTGAGGATGGAGAGCCGTGAAGGGATCACGGGGATATTCATTTTCTTTGCGCCTTCTTTGATGAAGAGCTCGTGGAGGCGCGGTTTGGGCGGGGGCAGGAAGATGCCATCGGGTTCGTTGGGCAGGTTTTCTACCGAGCCAAACACGCCCACCAGTTTATCTACTTTGTCGTAAAAGGGGGCCACATCTTCGTAGCCGATGGGCCAGTCGTCGCCGAGCCCGTCAACACTGTAGTGTTTGAAATCTTTGGGGCCGAAGCGCAATGAAATTCTGCCCCAGTGGTTGGTGCGGCCGCCCACCATGCGCGAACGGAACCAGTCGAACTCGGTGCCATTCTTGTGGGTGTAGGGCTCGCCTTCCAGTTCCCATCCGCCATAGGCCGCATCGAAGTCACCGAAATTGCGCAGGGGCGTGCTCGCGCCGCGGCGGGGTGACTCCCAGGGCCATTTTAGCTGGGTGACATTTTTTGCGGGATCATACAGGGGGCCGGCTTCCAGCAACACCACTTTTATTCCGGCTTTGGCCAATACATAAGCAGCCATTCCGCCGCCGGCGCCGGAGCCCACGATACACACGTCGTAGGCTTTTTGAGTTTTCTTGATTTGAAATTCGGGCATAGATATTTATTCAGCTTACATTAAAGGTACTTCTTTTCCAAGGAGATGAATGTGGTTTTATATGAACGTCATGATTAAATGATGTGGTGATCCGCCGGGACGGTCCCGGGGAAAGCTAAGAAAAAAATCCCTGCCCCGAAAACATTCCGCGAGCAGGGATCAACCAAACTAGGATTATTTCAAGACCGTCTGCCTTGTTCTACCATCCCGGATTATCAGGCCGCAGATTCGGATTGTTGCGGAAATCGCCCGCAGGCAACGGCAGCAGCAAATGTTTCTGCTTGAGCACCACGGCGGTGCTCAATGTGCCACCCACAAAATCTTCGAAAGTGCTGGTACCGTCCTTATAAATTTTGCGCAAGCGCACCATATCAAACCAGGTGATGCCTTCATAGCACAGCTCATGCCACCGTTCGCGCCACACCGCTTCGCGGAATTGCGATTGCGACAGCCCCGAAAGATCGGCCAGATTCGCCCGGCTGCGAATGCGGTTCACCGCCGCATAAGCCTCCAGCGAGGGACCACCGGATTCGTTCTGCGCTTCCGCATACGTCAGCAACACTTCCGCAAACCGGATCAGGGGGTAATTCAACCCTGCATTGCCCGTACCCGAATTACCCGGTGAGCCGTTGGCAATCACGTCGAAATGCTTGAAGATATAGGGCTTGTTCAAAGGGAACGCCGCGCCATCGCCACCGGCATAATACGACGAGAAGAAAAATTGTTTCTCCTGCACGCGCTTGTCGCCGGCTTCAAACGAATTCAGGAACGAAGCCGTTGGAACGGTGGTGCCCACTTCACCGGAGGCGGTGATGTTTGTATTGTTCGGAAGAAAATACGACTGGTAGTTGCTGTTGGCGATACCTGACGCATATTGGATCTGGAAGATGTGTTCGATCCGGTTCTCCGTCGCATTGTTGTGCAGATCGTCATAGGAGCCGAACAAGTTCACCTGCCCGGGATTGGTAATCGAATAGTCGACCACTTCCTTCGCCTTGGCGGCGGCCTTTTGATAGTACTCGCCACCTTTGTTTAGCGGGTAACCGGCCTCGGTCAGATACACATTCGCCAGCAGCGATTTCACGGCCGACTGGGAAGCTCTCCCCGCCAGATCGGTCCAGGGCAAGCCTGCGTTTTCGGCGTCCAACAGATCGGCTTCGATCAGCGCATACACCTCGGCTACAGACGCGCGGTTGGGCGTTACTTCCGGTGCCGTGAAACTATAGATCGGCTTGGTCAGCAACGGCACATCGCCCCACAAACGCACCAGCCAGAAGTAATGGAAGGCGCGGAGAAACTTAGCTTGTCCCACCCATTTTTTGGAATCGGCTTCTTTGATGGCTGGGATGGTTGGAATTTTCTCGATAGCAAGGTTCGCGTTGCCAATGCCTTCATACAACTGACGCCACCACTGGCTCAGGTGCAGGTTGTCGCCCGTGTGCTGAAAGCTGTACAGGTTGTTGAGGTCCGAGTTCTGACCGGTTTCAGTTTCGGCCGTGCCGCTAAACGCATCGAGCATCTGGAAGTTGGCCGAAAAAATGCCGGCGCCGTCACCGTGAAAACGCAGGTTCTCATAGGTGCCGTCCACGGCGGCTTGGGCGTGTTCGGGAACCGTGAAAAACGTGGCCGGTGCGATGTTCGAAGGATCTTCTTCTTTTAGAAAATCCGAACATCCTGCCGCCAGCCACAAGCTGCCCGCAAGCAACAGGTGGGTCGTATGTTTATAATTGAATCGCTTCATCTTTCTGTTGTTTAGAGGTGATTATAAACCGAGGCTCAA
The DNA here is from genome assembly GCA_036525235.1 of Chryseolinea sp. Lineage (GTDB taxonomy): Bacteria > Bacteroidota > Bacteroidia > Cytophagales > Cyclobacteriaceae > Chryseolinea. Next base: position 5,155 of record DATDAV010000163.1, read on the forward strand.
GCCCAGCATATAAGTGGTCGGTTTAGGATAGTCGAAGAAGGTCTGCCCTTGCGAAAACGGGTTGGTGTAGGTAGACACTTCCGGATCGTTGCCCGAGAAATTGGTCTTCAGGAAAAAGTTTTGCGTCGACGCGTAGATGCGCAGGCGGCTGATGTGCAGCCGCTCGGTCACGTTCGTGTTGAACGAATAGCCGATGAGCAAATTCCGTCCGCGCAAAAACGATCCGTCTTCCAGCCAACGCGTGTCCACGTTCGACACATACCCGGCCTTGGAGTCGCGCACCGCGGCAATGTCTGAATTCTGATTTTCAGGTGTCCAGGCACCCAACACCGAGTTGAAGCTGTTGGCCAAACCCGTGCGGTCTTCGCCGGAGTGATGCGACATGTTCAACACATCGTTTCCATACGAATATTGCAAGTCCAGCGTCAGATCCCATCCCTTGTACTTCAGGGTGTTGATGAACGAGCCGTACGACTTCGGGTTGCCATTGCCAATGATCATGCGGTCGGCATCGTTGATCTGGTGATCGCCGTTCACATCGAGGTATTTCACGTCGCCCGGCAAGATGGGCTTGCCCGTTCCGCGATAGCTGTTCACACCGTATTTGGCAGCCTCGGCAGCTTCGGCCGTGCCCCATGTGCCCAGGCGCACGAGTCCCCAGAATGAGCCTACAGGCTGTCCTTCCATGATCACACCGGTCTGGTTGGTGAAGTTGGGATTGCCCACGCCGAAAATAGGAGCGGGTGTGGCCAGCTTCAATACTTTGTTCCGGTTGATGGAGATATTGAAGATGGTGTTCCAGGTGAAATTATCGGTTTGAATGTTCACGGTGTTCAAAGCCAATTCAATACCCTTGTTCTCCATGCTCCCCACGTTGCGCACGATCGACGCATAGCCCGACGACGTCGGCAACGGTGCATCTAACAGCATGTCGGTGGTCTTGCGATAGTAGATGTCAGCTTCGATGTTGACGCGGTTTTGGAACAAGCCCAATTCCACACCGATATCGGTTTGTGCTGTTTTCTCCCATTGCAAATCCGGGTTGCCGAGGCGGTTCAGGGCCACCCCGATGGTCTTGGCATTGCTCGCCACGCCGGTCACCGTGCGCAGGGAGGGAAGTGCCGAATAGGAATTTATTTCCGAGTTACCCGTGAAGCCGTAGCTGGTGCGCAGCTTCAAATTCGAGATCACAGGGTTGTCTTGCAGGAAAGGCTCCTTGGTTACACGCCAGGCCAACGCGGCCGAAGGGAAGAACGCATACTTGCTCGACTCACCAAATTTGGATGAACCATCCATACGGCCGGTCACGGTCAGTAAGTATTTTTCTTTCAACGCGTAGTTGATCCGTCCGAAGTAAGAGTTGAAAGCAAACCGGCTGCGGTTGGATTCCACGGGGGGCGAAGGCAAAAAGTTCGCGGCGCTTCCCAGGTTGTTGGTGTCGAGGAAGTCGGTGATGAAGGTCTGCGAACGGGCCTGGAACCAGTAGATGTTGGTTTCCTGCCACGAGATACCGGCGAGTGCCGTCAGGCTGTGAATGTCGCCAAACTGTTTGTTGTAAGTCAGGTAGTTTTCAAACGACCAGAAGGTCTCGCGGTTGTTTTGCACACGGGCCGATCCTTTCTGGTTGTCGGGAAACACATACGAAGGAGTCTCCGGCGCAGGCCGTCCATCGTATTGATTTTGCTCGCGCTCCAGGATGTTTGTGCCCAATGTAGAGCGCAGTTCCAATCCTTCGGCAATCTTGATGTTTGCGTAAACGTTGCCAAGAACGGTCCGGCTTAACAAGATATATTTTCTACTGGTCATCAGGTCGACAGGATTCTGACCGCCTTCCATGGACGACGAATAATTCTTGTTGTGCGAGAACGTGCCGTCCGGATAGCGCACCGGCAAAATGGGCAACGCTTCCGTGATCATCCGCACCGAGTTCAAACCACCCGTGCCAAAGTCGACAATGTTTTCTTCCTGGTTGTTATAGCCCAGGCTTCCGCCGACTTTCAACCAAGGCTTCAATTGACTGTCGAACACAAATCTTCCCGAATAACGCTTCAGGTAAGAGTTCAACAACAACCCGTTGTCGTTGCGATAGCCGAGGAACACACCGTAAGAATTGTCCTTGTTGCCACCGGTGAAAGACAGTTGATGGTTCTGTGACATTTTGTTTTGCGTCGACTCCTTGAACCAGTCGGTGTCATAAAGCGGGTTTCCGTTGGCATCGAAGAGGGCAGGGTTTGTGCGGTCCAGTGCCGGGTTGCGGCGACCGGAAGAGTGTGTTTGTGTAGCAGGATTCCAGCCGGCGGGATCATAGGTTTTGATGTTGTCCCAACCCAATTGCTCCGTAGCGAGGAACTCTTTTGCATTCAGCATGTGCACGCGATTCGGTCCGATGGTGGGCACACTCATTTGCATGTCGTACGATACTTTGCCACCCGAGGTGCTGCCGCGCTTGGTGGTGATGAGGATCACCCCGTTGGCGCCGCGTGCTCCATAGATTGCCGTGGCCGAAGCATCTTTCAACACTTCCATGGAAGCAATATCGCTGGGGTTGATGTTGTCGATGGCGTTGTTCAACGGATATGAGCCGTTGGTTTGCGTACCTACCGGCATGATCACACCGTCGATCACATACAACGGGTTGTTGGAGGTGCTGATCGAGCTGAACCCGCGGATGCGCACATTGGTTTGTCCACCCGGACGGCCCGAGTTAATGTTCACAGCCACGCCGGTAACTTTACCGGCAAGTGCCTGCGATACCGACGGCAACTGGCGCTCTTGTATATCTTCCGCCTTCACGGTACCCACCGATCCGGTCAAGTCCGATTTCTTTTGCGTACCATAACCAATCACCACCACTTCCTCCAACGTTTTCGTATCGGGAGCAAGCGAAACAGCGATCACGCTCTGTGAGTTCACAGCAACTTCCTTCGTCTCATACCCGATAAAGCTGAGCACGAGCACAGCATTTTCATCGGGCACGTTGATCGAAAAGTTTCCGTTGGCATCAGTCACCGTGCCGATCGTGGTACCTTTCACCAACACGTTCACGCCAGGCAGGGGACTGCCGCCTTCGTCGGTGAGGGTGCCTTTTACAGCAAAATCAGGTACGGCCATGCCGGGGAACTGATCGCCCGTGTTGAATTGAAGATTGATGCCGGAAAATCCCCCACCCGAATCGGCGAGGGGAATGAGTTGCATGCGATCATCCTTCGGGGGGATGAGGGTGATCTGCTTTTTCCGGATCTGATATGTGATGTTGGTGCCGTTCAGCAACGTGTCGAGCACTTCCTCGATGTTGTTGGCTTTCATGATCAGCGTGACACGCCGTGTGGCGTATTTGAATTTGCTTTCGTTGAGCACAAAACTGTAGGACGTCTGGCGCTCGATTTCGCGCAACGCTTCTTTGAGCGTGGCATCTTTCAAATGAAGTTCAATGGAAAAGAAAGCTTGCCGGTGCGTGGCCGCCAGGGCATGCATAGGGCTCAGGCCCAGCAGCACGATCACCAACAGGAGAGAACGATTAAACAACTTCGTGCGCCCCGGAGGCATAGGCCGCGGGTGCAAACATTGATAGAAGTACTTCATAGCGATTAGGGTTAAGTTGGAGTTTGACGAGTGTTTTAGTTATTCATAAATGACGATTTGACTCTTTTCCTTTTTGTATTTGATCTGCGACGAGAGCCGGATCAGCTCCATCACTTCATCGATGGTCTCATGTTCGATGGTCATCGTGAGCCGCTCGCGCTGTGCCAACGCCGTGTCGATGACGATATTCACTTTGTAGCGGTTCTCCAGCTTCAGCACAATGTCCGACAGCGGCACGTTGTCGAATACAAGGCGTTCTTCTTTCCACGCACTGTAGTCGGAAGGGTCCACTTTGTCTTTCACCACTTTTTTGAGATCGGTGTTCACCGTGATCTGGTCGCCGGGCCTCATGGCGTAGAGCTCCTGGGCGCCTTTCACTTTTAGCTCTACTTTCCCTTCCTCCAGCGTGGTCCTCACGTCGGAGTCGTCGTAGGCCTGCACGTTGAACCGCGTGCCCTTCACATAGATGGAAATGGTTTTTGTGCTGACGATAAAATCCTGCTGGCTCTTCTCCACATCGAAGAAAGCTTCCCCCGTGAGCACCACCTTGCGATGCACAATGCCAAAGCCATTGTCGTATTCCAGCGAACTGTTGGTGTTCAACCACACCTTGCTTCCGTCGGGAAGATCTACGCGCGTACTGAGATTTTTGGAATGATAGACCACCGCACCTCTTGAAAGTGCCGTCTGGTTCCAGAAGGTGTGGAACACATAGCTGACCAGTGCAATAAGGGATATGGTCGCCGCGACTTTAAGAAATGTTCGACGAAGAATGGGGGAGAGGAAGCGTTGATTTGATTTTTTGTCTTCCTGGATGCGCTGATCGAGAGATTTCCAGGCCGCATCTATCTTTTCGGGGTTGAATCTCCCCAGCGTGACGGTGGTTTGATACGTGACGTTGATCTCATCAAAATACTGGCGATGAACATCATCTTCGCGGATCCATGCCTGCAACACGGCGATCTCCGCCTCCGTGGTTTCACGCTGTAAGAACCGAATGATCAATGCTTTTATTTCCTGTGGCGTCTGATCCATATCTGCGATTTATCAACTGCTATACTCTTAACTACAGGCAGAGTGAATTTGCCCCTGACAACGATTGCTGTCTTTTTTAAAAAAAGATCAAACCGAAGTTGTCACACCTAATCCAGCACGCGTACGCCCCACCACGGTGATCGTGACACGCAATAGATTAGTGGAATAAATGGCAACGGGGAGGATGAGGCGCGGACTGTGTTACATACAAGTGTTGTTATGTACAGATATGTAATAACGGGCTGTATGTGCCACGACGCTTTACATGGACGTATTATAAAAGACACACAAAGAGCCAGACCGGTCGGGCAGCCCGCGGTCGACGCTCATAAATGAGCAGTGTAGTCTAATTTTGATTGAGCAGGGTGATGATGAGCATGGTGAGATAATCCTTCAGGTCGAGCCGTATCTTGGACAAGGCGCGCACCATTTGTGTCTCCACCGTCTTTATAGAGATGTTCAGCCGTTCGGCGATCTCCTGATACTTCAATCCTTCAAAGCGACTCATCTCAAAAATCTTGCGGCATTCCGGTGGCAAGTGCTCCAAGGCGCGCTGAAAATCTTTTTCAAGCTCTTCGGCCACAAAAGACTCGTGCGCACTAAAGTCAACTCCCGACGGTTTATACACCGTCTGCAAGAGTGCAGCATATTGATCTTGTACTTTCTGATGTTCCATCGTATTGAAGCACGTATTCTTCACCGCTGTAAACAAATACCCATTCACCGACTGCTTCTCATCCAATTGTTCGCGATTTTTCCAAATCCGGTAGAACACCTCCTGCACGATCTCTTCTGACTCATCCATGTTATTGAGAAACTTGTTGGCATACGCGCACAGTCGCGGGTATAGCCGACGGAACAAAAGCTCCAGGCTATGCGAGTCTCCTTTCTTGAGACCCTTGATCAGGTTTGTATGGTCCAACTCGTTCTTCAGAAATCGATCTAACGGCATTCGTTACCGCAAACGGTGAAAAGATAGGGAAAGACTTTATGAAAACGAAACAGCAAGAGTTGTTTATGCGATAAAGTGCTATTTAAGCCTGCTCGGATATTTTTTTGATGTGATGGATTGAGGAGAGTAAGCATATATACGTAAGTATATATAATAGACACAGCGCGACGTTGATTCGTGAAACAAATAGTCCGTGTGACCATTACAACTGTTTGGTTTGACAATGAGTCTGAGTGACCATTAGAGCTTCGGTCCTAACTTCGCAAGAAGATGTTGTGCAAAAAAATCTTTGCCCATCAAATGCTTCCAATAGAAGAAGTGAGATGGATCACGGCCCACCCAAGCCAGGTAGCGATCAAAAGTCCCGCAACTACGGTGAGCCATTTTTGGGTTAATGTTATTTGCAGGAGTTGGGTGATGTCTTGCCGTAGCGTTCGGAATGTGGAGAAACAAGCCACTCCAGATAAGTCATTGTACCGAGTGGCTCAAAAACTCCATCTCTTATTCCGGATCCATAGTCACCCCACAGTGTTTTAAAGCTTAGACCTCCTTGCTGGGTAACTGCAGTTCTTATTTTTTATCAAAATCAATCCTTGCCAGGATCCTCTTAATTTCCTTGACTAGTTTCTCTGACGGCTGCTTGTTGCTCAATTGATCTAGTAAATTTTTGAAAAGGTGAATCGAGTCATTCCTTGTCGGTGTAAAACCAATTTCCGTTTTTGCATTAACTAGCTTTGTTATTTTGAATACACCAAATTCATTAACTTTTTGTTCTGAGTTTAGGTATTTGTTATTTTTAAAATAGGTAGCGAGGTAACGCAAAAATCTTTTCGTCGACTTGAACCGTGTCTCTGTGATCGGCAAAGTTAATTTTTTCGGAGATATAATTACGGATAAAATAGACCTGTCTTCTGGGCCAATGTGGTCAATCCTAATATGATCGACTGTCACCTCGCTTGCTACTTGCCCTTACAACACGAGCTTAAAAGCAAAAATGAGAATATTAATAATCTTACCATTTTAATTTATTTGTAATTGAATCTCCGTGCCAAGGAGTAGGTTGCATCAGATGCAGTATCCCGCCGTTGTCATCAAATACACCTCCGCGCTTTCTTGAGTCTATACAGCGCACGAGGCCTGTCACTTTTCTGATTGGGAATAATCATACTCATGAAGTCCTCCAAATATCCAAAGCGGAAGATGGTCCTCCTCTTTAACCCAACCAATTCTGAGCTCTTTGTCAAAAGTAAAATTACTATTCATTGAGTCAAATTCATCCATAATGTCGGATATCGTTGTCTCCTTAGTCAACTCAAATGGGTGATCAGGTTTATAGAGTGAGTCTGAATAGATGTGGTATCTCTCCTTGTAATTCACTTTTGTTCCATTATTTAAATGATTCAATTTAAACCGTAGAGTTTTAACGGCCCTTAAGTCCCTATCTAATTCCATAATACACAAGGGCTCGTTAAATCCAATAAAGAAGCAGCGACTGTGAATGGATAGAAAAAATCCATGGACAATATCACCTTGTTCGTTCTCGTATTCAGTGTCAAATATTTGCTTTGCAAAAGAAATAGTAAACTCATGTTTTTGATTTTGGATGAATTGGTATTCAAAATCACTGTCTTTAAACTTAGACTGACTTCTTAGTCCTATCAATTCGTCGTTATCATTATAAAACAATTTGACCGATCTAACGGTTGGATTTGGATTTATTGAGGGCGTTAGAGAAGCAAAGTCAAAATCTTTGTAAGACCTTTCATTTTTTATTGTCTTTGCGAGCTTTGTAAAGTTTGATCTCGCAAATGAGATAACATGGAACAATTGCACGTTATCCTCTATCGTTTTGTTAGAGTTTTGCGAGGGAGTGCAACTCGTCTGTGTCACTAAAATGAATGTCAGCAAGCTTAAACAAAACTTGGCCTCGCAAAATAAATTACAAATCATATAGAAAATTTAAAATTACCAATTAACATCCTCCTGATCGTTTATACGACTCCAAATCTTCATTTTTCTGCTTTTTTTGTCCGATTGAGTACTACCGGATGCTGTGCCGCTTGTGTTAAAGAACATAAGATATCCATTAGAATTGAGTCCGGGCACTTTCTTTATAGATTTTGACCCGGATGAAGTAGTTAGAATCCATGGCTTCCATTAATTCAATTTTGCATTCAATTGTTTGTCTACCTTCACTTTTAGCGCAGGTCCCTCAAACAAGCTTGAGAGGCTGCCATTTGTATAGATGGCTAAGTTGTTTTTATTCCCAGAAAGAGCCTTGAAAATTGAATTTGCCAATAGGCTACCATGCTGTGATGCACCGCAGGCCGTAATTAAGACGTTTGCATCTTTTTTTAAATAATTTGCTATTCCAATTAATTTTCGGGAAAGTAAAATTTATGAGTTGGAACTTGTTCTCATCTTAAAATCGCGCCCAACACTTTCTTTGATAAAGCTTATGTCTAAGTAAACGAAATTTATTGCGTCTAAAAAAAATACAAAAAACTTTTTTCTCAACAAATGAGCCTCCGACTAGTGGATATCCAACGCAATGGCTATCGAAATGTCGGATTGCCTTTTGTAAATCCGAGGTAAGTTCCTTTTCAAACCGTTGCGGAGTAATCCAGCTCGCAAAAGGCCAAGCAATAAATGGAGATGAATTTTGCGTCGACAACAACCCTATACAATATACAGTAAACTGTCCTACGGGTGCGTGTTTTCACTTGTGCCCACCATGCCGACAGTCTCGAGTGACCATCACGGGGCCTTAAATATGTTGAGCATCGAAGTAATGTAGGTTAAAGTCCATCCCAGAGAAACAAAAATCAGTAGTCCTGCGACTACAGTGATCCGTTTTTGGATGGCCGTTATTTGCAAGAGTTGGGTGATGTCTTCCCGCAGCGTTCTGATGATGGAGAAAAGGGCTACACCAATAATCACGAGAAATCCGAGCAACCGCACGGTTGGTTCCGGGTCAGAATCTCTTGTTAATCTGAATCCTCCGTAAACCAAAAGAAAAAGGAAATAGAGCACCACGATAACCACAAGAAGACTTAATATAAAATTTGCCGACCACGCAAATTGATTTTTCAAGGGAAGCCCCACAGCCGTGATGATGAAGAGGGAAATGAGGGAGCAGAGGAATATATTCGGGAGCGTAAAATCAAGTTGCTCTTCGCCAACGAGGAGAGGCCGGGCGAGGAGTAGCGCGAGAACCAAATTGTTGAGACCGAAGAGTATAAGCAGTTTTTTCATAACAACCCTATACAATATACGACAAAATCCGTCTGGTGTAAGTGTCTACACCTGTACCTACCATGCCGACAGTCTCCGACCCCAAAGTAAGAACCAATGCGTTTCACCTAGCGAGAGATTGATCTTTAAACTACCCCGCAACGGCTGGGCAACTCCAAGTGGCGGAAAACGTAAAGACAATCACCCATTCACAGCACTTTGCATTCCAGGGCATTAATGGTTATCTTAATTCCCTAAACAAGCCATGATCAAGTATGCCCCTCTACATGGATTTTCATAAAATAGAAAACGTCACGGTCGACGATGTGCTCAATGCCCACATGGCTGATGAATCGATCCAGGAAAAATATGGCGTCAAATACCATCAGTTTTGGGTGAACCAAAAAGAAGGGTCCGTCTTTTGCCTGGTGGAAGGCCCTGATGCAAAGACCTGTGAACTTGTACATCAACTGGCACACGGCAACCTCGCTTGTGCGATGACGGAAGTGAAACAGAGCAGCTTCAATCTGTTTATGGGCGATAAATTGGTAGTCGATCATGGTTTAACACGCTCCGAAGACGGGGAAATCGATGATGGCTACCGCTCCGTGTTAGTGGCCTCCATCCGGGGAATCACCACCGCTAAAAACTCCGGGGATTTTCAACGGTTGCAAATTCCCTCTTGGGCCAAGGAAAAAGTTGTCGAAAACATCAAAGCCAACCGCGGACGCACCCGTAAATGGGAGGTGGACGACACCGTTATTGGCGTATTCACCGATGCGGAAGACGCGATAAAGTGTGCCGAAAAAATCCAGGAGGAATTACAGAACAGCCCGGATGAACCTAAAGTGATTTTTAAAATCGGCATCAGCGCCGACCAACCCGTCACGCGTGATGGCGAGTTTTTCTCAAAAGCCATTCGATTGAGCCATCGTTTATGTACTACCGCCAACGATAATCAAATATTGGTTTCGGCACTGGCGGCTAAACTTTGCGACGGTGTAAAAGTCTCTGGCCAGGTTAGATTTTTAGACATCCGTGAAGAGGAATTTGTTTTTGGCCTTTTAGCCATCACCGATAGCAAACTGGCGGAGGAAAATTTTAATGTGGCCAGCATCTGCAAAGACATTGGTATAAGCCGGCCGCAGTTATACAGAAAAATAACTTCCCTCACCGGCAGGGCACCCAATGATTTCCTGAAAGACCTGAGGCTCGAAAAGTCACTGGCGTTATTAAAGCAACGCACCAAAAACGTTTCGCAAATAGCCCTGGAGGTAGGCTACAGCAACCCTTCCTATTTTTCTAAATGCTTTGCCGAAAAATTCGGATGCATGCCTTCTGAGGTATTGGCTTCATCCAGCCGGTAAGTAAAGCCCTAAGGATTGAGTACCGGATAAATCTGAACAGTTACGGTTGTTCTTTGAACAACCACAGGTAGAATTAAATCTTTCTGCCAGCCAACTTTGCTGTCGTCATAGTAACTACGGCGAGTAATCAATCATCTAAAATTAAAGGACTCTAATTACGACAGCCTGACCAGGGGTTTAAATACTTTAAACCGCCATCGGGAGAGTTGTCATTCGACAAGGCGACGGCTTTGTCGAATGAGGAACGAATATTTTAATGCTTTATTAAACCCAATCAAATGCATATGAAAAAAAGATACCTCATCTTAGGCTTACTGGTATTCCTTCAATCATCAGCTTTCACAACCGTGGACGCTCCCATGTCGCTCCCTGCAAAGTTGGAGGGGAAGCTGCTTGCTGACTGGATCACGCTTCATTTAAAATTGATCCGGAACACGAAGGGCTTGAGTCAGGGACAGATCAACCGACAATTTGCCTACAGCAGCGTGGCCTTATATGAAGCGGTTGCTCCAGGCGATAGTCGTTATCGCTCCCTGAAAAACCAGCTCCAGGACTTGGTCAATCTGCCAACGGCTACCCTGGGAAAAAAAGCGTGTTGGGAAGCGAGTGGCAATGCATCCGTCGCGGCCGTGCTGCGGAACTTCTATGCAGCGAATCCGGCCCATGTTTCCAAAGTAGACTCCCTTGAAAACTATTATCGCGAAGGGTTCGTCAAGCGTGGGTTCACAAAAGATCAGGTTGAATCCGGTGCAGACTTTGGTGCATCCATCGCCGCGGCTGTCCTGGAATGGGCAAAGAACGACGGCGCTTCGAAAACTTATCCGGCCTACGAAATTCCGAAAGGCGAGGGGCTATGGGAACCAACCCCGCCCGGATTTTCCGCCCCCGCTGCGCCCTACGCTTCCCGAAACAGAACGTGTGTAAAAAATAGCGGCAGCAATACATTGCCGGTCCCTCCGCTAAGTTTTGCAAGCAATCCAACATCAGATTTTTATAAAATGGTGGAGAAGGTATACGATGCCTCCCAGGTGTTGACCGACGATCAAAAGGCTATGGCCCTTTTCTGGGATGACTTTCCGGACGGCAGGTACTATGGTGCCGCAGGCCATTGGGCTTCCATCTTGAGGCAGGTTCTTGAATCGGAGAAACTATCGTTAATAGAAGGTTCGGAAGCCTATGCCCGGATGCATATATCCCTAATGGATGCCTTTAATGGTTGCTGGAAGGCCAAGTACACCTATAATTTGCTCCGGCCGGTCACCTACGTCCATAAATACATGAATCACCCGGAATGGCAGCCGCTCATCATCACTCCTGCGCATCCCGAATATCCCGCTGCTCATGCATCCGTGTCGATGGCCGCGGCCATGGCCCTAACTTACACCCTGGGCAACAACATCAAGTTCACCGATCATAGCTACGATGATCTTGGCTTTCAGCCGCGGACCTTCAAAAATTTTGAGGCAGCCGGCAAAGAGGCAGGCCTGTCAAGATTTTATGGTGGCATTCATTACCAGCCCTCGATTGAGGCCGGATACATCCTGGGCGCGAAAACCGCGGAATACATAATGAACCAAATACACTTCAGCGAGGAAACACCGAAATAATTGGTGCGAAGGGTTCACATGGTACTCATCCTGCCGGCGGTCTCTGACTGTCGGCAGTCGCCTCGGCTATGCGGAAGCAAAGCCAAATTGTGATCGTATGATGGAATGAGCATATCGATAGATGTTGTAAGTTAACCGTCAACGTGGAGCTTTGTTAAGGTACATCCACTTTCGCCAACATCAGGTCAAAGGAGGACCGTCCAATACAGCTACGGGAACAACAAGTAAATGGATCCATGCCTGGGTAGGCAACCGCGAAGAACCTCGCCCCAGGATTCCCCACCTACAGGGTCACAAATCACTTTTTTCAGGGAGTGCTACGGAGGGTAACCACTGATCAATTGAAAAAAAGCAAATCCGAAAAATTAATCATACACGAATAGGAAACGCCCTCAAAATGGTAATAATGCGCCAGGGCCATACGCAGTCCAGAGCCCTATCATCATATTTAGCCGCAGGAAGACAGGAACGTGAACAGGCTAAATAGTGCAGTGCAACCGTTGTACGCCTCAAAAAAAGCGTCACGCTCAAAAATAGCAGCGTTGCAAAACAAACGTCGCGGCCGTGCAACCGCGCTATAACCGCCCCACAAAGGCACAATAAAAACACGATAATTCCATTTTCAACGCTGGCCTATACGCCGTCACTGCAGCTGGGCGCCACGCATTCATGCAATTCAACAGAAGTTCTTACATCAAAAGCGGGCCAACGGAGGTTCTATACTAATTTCGCCCTGTTAAACAACAGATACCCTCATGCAGCGTTTTGCTTTATTTCTCTCGTTATTATTTTGTGCAATCATCGGCACGTCGACGGCCCAGACCATCGACCCCAATTTCAACCCGGCGGTCTTCACCAGTGGCCGTGTGTACCAGGCTGGTATGCAGAGCACGGGTAAGGTCATCGTTACGGGCATGTTCTCGAAATTCAACGGCGTCGATGCCCCCGGCATTGCCCGGTTGAATACCGATGGCTCCATCGACAACACCTTTTCCGTGGGCACCGGCCCGAAAGGCATCTGGGCGGGGTCGCTGATCTCGCACATAGCCATCCAGCCCGACAACAAGATCATCGTGCTTGGCAATTTCTCCACGTTCAATGGCCAGGCCCGTCCGGCGGGCGTGCGGCTCATGCCCGATGGCGCGGTGGACGAAACCTTCAACCTGTCGACCTACCTGAGCGATGAGTTCAATGGACTCTCGGGCGAGATCGCTCTGTTGCCTGACGGTTCGTTCATCACGGTCAAACAAGTATTAGAGTCCGGAGAGTATCACGGCGAGCTGGTCAAGATCAAATCCGACGGTTCGCGCGACGCCACCTTCACCGCCACGATCGCAGGACAGGTATACGACCTCAAAGTGTGGAACGGCAAAATACTCGTGGCCGGCAACTTCACCGCATGCAACGGCACGGCAGCCAATAACATCGTGCGCCTCAAAGCCGACGGCTCCATCGATACCATGTTCGGCACAGGTGCCGATCGACAGGTCATGCAGATCGTCGTGCAATCCACCAACAAGGTGATCCTCAATGGTGGTTTCTATAATTTCAACGGTACCAATCATTATGGTACCATCCGCCTCAATACCGACGACACCGTCGACCCTACCTTTGTCGCCTATCTCGGCGACCGGGTCGATGCGATTGTGGTCGATGGCGCGGATAACGTTTATGCGAGCCAAGGCTATTTTCACAAACTCACTAAAATGGACGTGAATGGCAAGGACGTATCTACCATCACGACCGACATGGCTTCGTACCTGATGTTTCAGCCGGATGGCAAGTTGCTGGCTCTGGGTTACACAGGGCCCAACAACCAGGGCGCGCTGCGGTTGAACACCAACTTCACAAAAGACAACACCTATCCCACGTCGCTCGACGGGCCCCGCTACCCCGGGCGCATCGTGGAAATGACCACGCAGCCCAGCGGCAAGATCGTGATGGTGGGCGATTTCGTTTCGTTTGGCGGCGAGGCCCACGCGGGCATCGTGCGGCTCAACGCCGACCTTTCGATTGATGGGACGTTTGCGACCGGCACCGGATTCCAGGTCGAATACAATTCTGTCGGATTCAATTTTGTAAAGTCCCAGTCCGATGGCAAGCTCATCATCTCCGGGCAATACGACACCTACAACGGCGTCGAAGCAGAACAGATCTTGCGCCTCAACAGCGACGGCACGCTCGACAATTCGTACAGTGGCAAAACGCCCTTTTTCTTCAACCATGCCGAGATGGTCAACGACGAGCTTTACATTACCGATCACTTTGGACCTTATATCACGCGACGGATGACCAACGGCGCGATCGACCCCAGTTTCGCCCCGGCACTCGACGGCAGCGTAGAAGGTTGTAGCGTACAGGCCGACGGCAAAGTGCTGGTGTGGGGAGACTTCACCCACATCAACGGCACGGCGGTGGCGAACCTTGCCCGCTTGCTGCCGGATGGATCGCTGGACCTCACCTTCCAGGCCGACCATGGCACCCCCATGCGGTATGTAACAGACGTACTTGCCTATGACGAGAGCAAGATCATTGTAGCGGGATTATTTGGTTCCCCGGCCGATCCCGACAATCAATCGAATGACCTCAACTACATTGGCCTGGATCAGGCAGGCGTTATCCGCAGCGATTTCCAGGTCCAGGTCAGACCCACGGTCACTTCCTATTTGCAAATCTACCCGCTGAAAGACAGCAGCCTGTTAGTCATCGGTGTGAACGGTTTGAGCCGGCTGTTCCCCTCGGGTAAATTCGACAACAGCTTCACGACGCTGGCCTACGGCAGCCGTGACGGCGACCTGGATGTGTTGTCTTTGTCGCCCACATCACTCTTGTATTCAGTCCGAAACTACGACACCGGGACCCGTATTTTCCACGTCACCTATACCGCCATGCCGGCGGCTCCCAAAGCACCGGTGTTGACAAGCATAACGGCTGCGCTGTCGGGTGCGCCGACGCTGACCTGGCAGGATAATGCTTCGGACGAAACCCAGTACGTCGTCGAGCGCGCCGGTATAAATGGCGTCTTCACGGTGGTCGGCACCGCCCCGGCCAACGCCACGACCTATCGCGACGGAACGGCAGCATCCAACACAACGTATATCTACCGCGTTGCTGCCGCGAACGACTACGGCGAGACGTATTCCAACACCAAAGACTTCAAAACGGATATCGTCACCGGCGTGGAAGAAGCGCTCGTTGGCAAGCTCTATCCCAACCCTAGCAGAGGCCTCGTCCAGGTGGACTTCCCGGCGGCTGCCCCGCGCACATTGCGCATCCTCAACCTCAGTGGCCATGCGGTACAAGAGTTGCACACCACCGGCGAAAGCGCGACCCTCGATCTGTCGGGGCAGCCCGCGGGCATGTATTGCATCCAGATATCGGAAGGTGCTTCGCAGCGGAGTGTGAAGGTGGTTAAATATTAGGGCCAGAACAGCGATTGGTGCAAGTGTTCTCACTTGTACCTACCATGCCGACAGTCTCCGACTGTCGGCATGGTAGGCGATCGTCTTTGCATGCCCGTTCTCAATTCGCGCCATTTCCATGGCGCGTCATTTCACACGCGTGAAGTTAACTTCTCCGTTTTTCAAATAACGGCCATCTTCTTCCGCATAATTTTCGACCGTATAGTGATCTTTATCACGAATAATAAAAAGCTCACGGACTTTTGTCTTCATCCCCGGAACAATTTCATCCACCGCGTCATAGGTGATGGTCCTTGTTGCGGCATCGTAAGCGCCCTCCCAAAAAGCGATGTCGCTTCCGACATGGTTCGTGATGGAGGTCTTTACAAATCTCTGTTTAACATTGTCGTAGCCTTCAATGGCAAGTCCTTTGCCGAGAACGTCTTTCATCTTCCCATTCGCCACAGGTATCGCTATCTTATGCGAAGCATCACCAAACGTCATGTCGACAATAAAGTATCGCCCTTCGGCAAACGATTTTCTTTCGAAAGAACCGAAGAAGTCAAATTTTACTTTGCTCGAGTCGGGGCTTAGTGGGAAACGCCTCCCCTGAAAACTCCAGGTGCCGACCAGGTTGGCCAGCAGCTGGTGATTTTTGTTGGGCCTGGAATAGTCGAGCATCTGTTTGAGAAAATCATTTTCGGTTGATAACGAACTTGCGGCCGTCGTGTCCTTTTGTTGGGCGGACGATGGGGTTGTGAAAAACAAGGGTGCTATAACCAGTACAACGAAGGAGAATATCTTTAAAGGAGTAGCACCACCAACGGTATAGGGCGAATTTCCGGTGGAGGTCGGTTGTATTTTTTCCTGGCGCATAAAGGGAGGGGTTTGTTTTTTTAGAGGATGGGAAATTCAGGATGTCTTGAGGTATAAACTACCACCTTAACATCTTTAATTTATCGAATTTATTCCTTATCCCAAACACTCCGCGCACCCTCCGGCAAGGTCTGAACAGCACTCTTGAGTTTCTCCAAGCTCGAATGCCGCCGAATGGTATCGCTGAGATTGTAAGCGTAGTTCACGGCCCAATGGTTTGTAGTTCCAAACATCGCCGGTTTAAGCAAAGCATAAAACCCAACAAAACCTCCGCCCATTCCGTTGACTACCCTATGACCAACAACCCCAACATTCCGACCCTCTTCCAATGGGCCGGAGGACAAAGTGCCTTCGAAAATCTCTTCGATGCTTTCTACAAAAAAGTGCTTCAAGACGAACTGCTCGGTCCCGTCTTTGCCAACATGTCCCCCGAGCACTCTAAACATGTAGCCCACTTTGTAGCCGAAGTTTTTGGCGGACCGAAAGGCTATACCGAAGGCGACCACGGAAGTCACTCCAACATGGTAGCCCACCACATCGGAAAACAACTCGACGATAAAAAAAGAAAACGCTGGATCGCCCTGCTCCTCGAAACAGCCGATGAGGTGGGCTTGCCCGACGACCCCGAGTTCCGGTCGTCACTGGTGGGCTATCTGGAGTGGGGCAGCCGTTTGGCGGTCCTCAACTCCAACACAACTGAAAACCCTATACAGGAACATGAGCCCATGCCCAAATGGGGATGGGGTGAAACGGGTGGACCGTATATTCCTAAATAAAGGGCTGGTGCCGGGAGTTGACGTGAGTGTCTTTTATTTGTCCCCAGCCGAGGTAAGGGCCTGCGGGTTTTGGTTATTTGTCGAATAGAATATTTCCGTCCCCATCAACTTCCATCAAAATGAGATCCTGTTGTGAGTGGTCTTCTTGGGTGAGGGGGTCGACCGTGTACGATAGGTGATTGCCAAGGATTACAAAGTTCCTCTGGTTGTGGATAAGGAAACCGGATCGACACGATATACCGACAAGTCTTCAGACGGTCACAACCTCAAGCATCCACCGTAACTTTCTCCCCAATCTGCTGCCGCCACATCGCATAATAAAGTCCCTTCTCACTCAGCAACTCTTCATGCTTTCCCGACTCAATAATATGCCCCCGTTCCAACACAAAGATCTCATCCGCATGCATGATGGTCGATAAACGGTGAGCAATCAGAATAGTGATCTGATCCTTGATCTCGGAAACGTCACGGATGGTTTCCGTGATCTCCTCTTCGGTCAGTGAATCCAACGAAGAAGTAGCCTCATCAAAAACCAAAATATCCGGCTGACGCAGCAATGCCCGTGCGATAGAAAGCCGCTGCTTCTCACCTCCGGAAACTTTCACACCGCCTTCACCGATCACCGTGTCCAGACCTTTATCAGCCCGCGCTAACAGCGACTGGCAGGCTGCCTTTTGCAAGACGTCCAGACATTCCTCGTCGGTAGCAGAAGGGCGTACGAAGAGTAAGTTTTCACGAATCGTTCCCGAGAACAATTGAGTGTCCTGAGTCACGAACCCGATTTTTTCGCGCAGCTCGTTCAGATCGATATTGGTGCTAGGGATGTCGTTATACAGGATGGTTCCTTCTTTAGGAGGATACAAGCCCACCAACAATTTCACCAGCGTAGTCTTACCCGATCCGGATGGCCCCACAAAAGCAATGGTCTGCCCGCTCCGGACGGAGAAGGAAACGTTGTTCAATGCGTGTGTACTCGCCGACTGATGTTTGAAACCCACATCGTTAAAACTCAGCGTCGTTACCTGGCCCACGGTTTCAGGATTCTTGGGCTTTGCCTCCTTGGGGAGGTTGAGGATGCGGTCGAAATTCAAGAGCGAAACTTCGGCCTCGCGATAGGCGATGATCACATTGCCCAACTCTTGCAAAGGTCCAAAGAGAAAGAAGGAATAGAACAGAAAGGTGAAGTACTTTCCGGCGGAGATGTCGTTGTCAAAAATGAGCAGCAGAAGAATGACCACCATCACGCTGCGGATAAAGTTCACCGTGGTGCCCTGAAGGAAACTCATGCCCCGCACATATTTCACCTTCTTCAACTCCAGGCCGAGGATTTTATAGGTCGTGTTATTGAGCCGCTCGATTTCCTGGTTGGCAAGTCCCAGACTTTTCACCAACTCGATGTTGCGCAGCGACTCGGTGGTGGAGCCCGCCAGCGCTGTGGTTTCTTTGACGATACTTTTCTGAACGACTTTGATCTTGCGACTCAGCAACCAACTGGTGAGTGCGATGATAGGAACGGAAGCAAAATAGACCAGTGTTACTTTAAAGCTCACCGAAAGAGAGTAGATCGTAACAAAGATCAACCCCACGATGCTGGCAAAGAGTACGCTGATAAACTGTGTGATAAATTTCTCTGAATCGGTTCTCACTTTCTGGAGGATGCCCAGCGTTTCGCCGCTGCGCTGATCTTCGAAGGTCTGGTAGGGGAGTTCCAGGGAATGCTTCAGCCCGTCGGCATACATTTTGGCGCCCAGTTTCTGGACCACGATGCTGGTAAAATAATCCTGCAGGTTCTTGGCAATACGCGACACCATGGCCGCCCCAATGCCCAGGCCCACCAGGTAGAGAATGCCTTTTATAAAATCGGCCCGCGACAGGACGCTCTTCTTTTCAATAAAATTATCGACGATTTTTCCCGTAATGTGTGGGTCCAACAGTGAAAAAACCTGGCTGGTGGAGGCGAGAAATAGGGCCAGGGCAATAAGCCACTTATAATTCTTTAAATAGCGTAACAGTATCTTCATGGGGATTGCGAATAGTATAGGGAATGTTCAGTACCAATACGGTTGCTAACAATGGAAAGTTTGCGCAAGTTCGGCTAAAAAAGACTTTTTCTCGGCTATTAAAAGGCTAAAAATGGGGGATTGAGGCGGTTTTTTGCATACTCGGCCTGTTAATCCGTGCATATGTTACGACACTTTATTTGACCTCTCACGTCGAAAATAACTTACGCCTTAGCCCGGCTAAGCAAAAGGACTTGCCGGGACATAAAATTGAGATTTGGCGATCGTAAATTGACTTAATAAGGAATTTCACCTTTCTTTTAAAGGAATACTCGAAGACTGCAAAATGGAAAATAGAGATGTTGCGAATCTTAGAAGAATTAAAAACAAACCTTGATCAGGGACAACTAGACGAAGCCTACAAAATGCTTGACTTGCTGGATGTAGAGGATGACAAATTGAAGGAAGAAGTGCTATTACTGTTGGATGATCATGTTGATGCAGACGATCTTATGTATGCATTCATTCACATAGCAGAGACGTTGGATGACAAGACTTATGTCCGAAATCTGTTTAAATGTATTGAGGCCATATTTGAAAAAGCGCCCAACTGGTGCGGTTTTTTGTTAGTTAGGATAGTTAACAACCCAGAAACATTCTCGGTTTTAAAGGCTTTACTAAAACAACACCCTGATATGATTCCTGTATTGAACAAGGTGAGAGAAGTTGCACTTGAAATGAAAACTGATATTCCTCAACTTGGATAACTTAGCTTGCAGACTCCTGTATTCACTCCGTTTCCAAAGAAGGACGAGCCTCATTCGATCACTAACCCATTTTCTACCCCCAGCACACCCGGAGTGTTCTGCGCTATTCTACCGGCTTGTTCTTTTTCATACAACGTGCTCACCACTCCCGCTAACGACACAATGTTGCCCGTGACCGTAACGTGAATTTCCCGATCATCGATCGCTGAACACAACACAAGCGCCTTTTCAATTTCCAGTTTTTCGATCTTGTCGATCTTCACGCTGCGGATGGTGATGGCGTTGGTGAGGCCCGTCACGCCTTTGATTTGTCGTGTCGCCGCTTGGGTTGCATCCCTTTGATAGCCCCACTCCAAATCGCCGGTTATGGTGATCCATCCTTTACTAACCGATACGGTTATTTTGTCGTCCGGGATATCCCAGTTGGCATGGAAGGCTTTTTGAAGGTCGATGGTAATATCGTGGTCTTGTTTTGTGGTCTGACTGTCAAGCTCTATTTCAATATCATTGACCACGGCCAGAACGCCCCTTGCTTTTTTTGCGGTCTCTTCGGCTTCCGTCTTTTTCAGGAAACTTTCAACCTTGCCGGTTAACGTGATCACACCATTCCTGGCCATCACGCCTATCTTTTCCATTCGCAACGAAGGCTCCCACGTCATGGCCTTGAGTACGTCGCTTTCAAGTTTTATGTCGGTTTTCATTTTGATTTCATTTTTTAGGTCGTTAAAACAAAAAGAGAACGGTAGTGAATTCCGTTCTCTTTCGGCTGGCAGTAGTATTTCTATAATGCGTTTACATCACACGTGGTTTTACCAGCTGTGCGGCGTTAAGAAGTTGAATGACTTCCTCTCTCTTCTTGTGCAATCTGGTTTCTATGCGTTTGATCAGATCTTCCTCTTTGCCGGTTTCAAATTTCAAATCGGACTCCGTCAGTTGAGCAAATTTTGCGTTCAAACGTTTCGATAATGTTTTCCAATTCCCGATAATCTTAAAGGTCTCGGGCATTGCTTTATTTTGTTCGGGCGTTGGTTTATTTTGTTTTTTGTCCATGATGTTGTTTTAAAAAGTTTACGATGTGTTGAATCTACAAAAGTACAAGCCATCGACGCCGGTATGTTGCATTCCTCCCCCTCACACGGGCATAGATCACGGATGGATTTTTATGGCCGTGGCCGTGTTCTCTTCTTTCTCCGCGACCAGGTCCCTTTCCATATAAACGAGGTCTTTTCGGCGTAAGCCGCTGGAGGGCCTGCAATAATAGAGGCCGTTATCGCGGCGAACGATGATCAACTTGTTTGTTGGGCGTATTCTTTCAAATACAATCTCGCCCTCTTTAAATTTGGCCGCCATAAACGAATGACTTTAAGGTATCACAGGCCATACGCTTCCGGGTATAAAAACTAAAGGGTGGGATTTTTGTTTTCCCACCCTATAGCCAATTATATACGCTTAATAACGGGATTATGCCTTGTGCTTGGCAAAGGTGAGGAGATTCCCCCCGGAACGGTTTATACATCGACAGGAAGTTGTTGTATAAATCGCTGATTACGGGTGCCAGTCCTGGTACAAGCGTTCCTGGTGCAAGTGTCCTGGTGCAAGTGTTCCCACTTGTACCTACCCTGCCGACAGTCTTCAGACTGTCGCCACCAAAGAATATCGCTCCCCGACCATATTTTCGTCAACTAAATTCCCCTTACCAATTTTATAACCGCCAAAAAAATCAAAACACAAAGGCGATCTCCTCCCATCAAAATCCGTATATTGAAATATGATGAAAACACTGATCCGCGGTTTCATAACCATCCTCAAAGGCGACCTCCTGGTATGGGCCATTTTGCTGGGTTTTTCGGCCATCATTTATATCCTCCAGCAAATCTTCTAAGCCTGGTGCAAGTGTTCCCACTTGTACCGATCACTCCAACAGTCTTCAGACTGTCACATTAACGCCATTTCCTTCACCGTGCTGTTCCCGGGGCGATCCCACGCTTTCACGACAACGCTTCCGCCAATAAACTCCGCATTCTCCACCGTCGCTGTATACACCCACAAGTTCGACTTCTTCCACTGCATGGCCGATCCTTGTTCGACCAAAACACCCTCAACACTCACCAGTTCCACCAACACCGCCGTCACTTCCATCTCGTCTTGAGCATGGATCTGGACTATGCTTCCCACTAGACCCGTGTAGGCCGAGGCATCCACCAGCGCAACAACGGGAGCATGCAGATAATCGGAAAGGGCGAGCGTCTGGCCGCTTTTATACTTCTTGCGTTTTGCCGCGTTGTCGTAGAGCGCTTTGGAGCCCGGATCTTCCATCTGCATGGAGGCGTAGGCCGTTGCCATGCGAAACCGGTTGCGTTGAACCTGTTGTTGTTCGGTAGGTGCACTACGTGGCTTGCCCGGAGCCACGGCCACCACCATGTGCCCGTTGACCATCCGAAAAACAAGACTTCTTCCAAGCTTCCCCCGTAAGCCTGCGATGAGGGGATTGTTGCGTGATTTTGACATCGTACTTTATTTTATTTTTCACCACGCCTTCCACTAAAGCAATGCCAAAAAGCAAATCGCATTTCAAGCGTTCTGATCAAGGAAGCAACAAATAAAAAAGAACCTACCCAACGATATATCGTCGGGCAAACGATATATCGTTGGATTGGTTCGTATGCCTTGTCTCACGCGGCAGGACTACCTTCTCAAGTGCACTTTATTATAACACTGATGTTGCCTTACTTGGACCTTATTATAGCAATGACCGAGCGCCATTCGATGGGAATTATAACAATATTATAACCCCGACCGAACGGGATTATAACAACATCCGAACAAGACTAGCATCTCGACCAAATTGTTGAATGGTAGGAGGCAAAATAGCACCAGTAAAGATTTTGATTTTTAAATTCAGATTGCCCTATCCGAACTCAGGCCCGAGGATAGCATATTGATTCCCAGCAACGCCGGGCCAACGATTATTGCCCTTGTACATCCTAACAAAGGGTCTCAGCTCCGAGAACCCAAGCAAGCGAACCCATGCATTCCACGATTCGTCATGATAGGGCACGTCAAGTATCACGGGTTTATTTCCGCACCGCATCAGCGCGGCAGACACTAGTTCTCTGGCGATTTCAGCATTTGTTGCAACCACGGGGCCGATTTGCGTAAACCGGTACCCTGGTCTTCCGAAACAATATCCCCCGAGCTGGTCGCCTGCACCAACTTTGAAAGCAAGCTCAGGCGCACCTTCTAGCATCCAGCGAAGCTGTCGCATGCGGTCGGCACCAAACACCCTTTGGTCCAACAATCCCACACTGTCAAGATCATCGTATTCAAGTGCCGTAGCCGTTGAAGAGACCAGGTATTGCGTGTTTAGAGAAGCGGTCCACATTCTGCTGAGTGCATATTCGTCCTCGAAGCCAAGTTTGACGTAGACTTGCCGGCCGGCCGGCGTAGCATCAAGTTTCACACTGTCCTCATTCTTCAATATCTCCAGTGCCTGCTCCAGCAGTTTGAGCCCAATGCCTTTACGTTGGTGAGCCGGATCCACTAAGACCATCCCGATCCAGGCAAAATGGTTGCTATAGCGAAGGGTGGTGACCGTGCCAATCACATTTTCGTCGTCATCCACACACACGCGGCTGCCTTCCGGGTCCAGTGTGAGAAAAATCTCCCAGTCGCGCGACAGTTGATTCCAGTTGGCGCTTCGGCACAGCGAAAGGCCAGACGGGATATCAGTGCGTTCCATTTTTCTAAACCTCATGCGTGTTGTCCTTTCGTGGTAAAAACGAGATGGTTATTGTGCCGATTACAGCCAGGATGATTAACGCGGCGAATCCAACGCCTGCCCCGGGCGCAATTCAGTTGCCGAGTTTTTTCAAGGCCATGTATGCCATCAGGCCGGTACTAATGCTCAGTGCACTCTCATCCACGTTGAACGTCGGCGTGTGTAGTAAAGAAGTGATCCCTTTTTTAACATTGCCCACGCCGCAGAGGTAGAAACACGAATCCATTATTTGCCCGTAATACGCAAAATCTTCAGCCGCCATCCAGATCTCTTCATCGATCACGTTCTCTTCGCCAAGATAATCGACGGCATAGTCCCGGATCTGTTCAGTAAGTTTTTCTTCATTGACGAGAACAGGATAACCGTGGTCGATGCGTAGTTCGCACGTTCCGCCCATCGCCGACGTAACTTTCTCGGCCATGTTTGCAATGAGGCCCAGTGCCTTCTCGCGCCAGGTTTCGTTCATGGCGCGAAAGGTGCCTTCCATATAAACTTCATCGGGAATGACGTTGACTGCGCCGTTGGCAATCACCTTGCCGAATGAAAGCACCGACGGTTCCCTCGGGTTGGCCGAGCGGCTGATGATTTGTTGAAGGGCGATGATCACATGCGCGGCAATCACCACCGGATCGATGACCGTGTGGGGCTCGGCGCCATGACCGCCTTTCCCGATGATGCGCACGTAGAGCGAGTCCATCGACGCCATGTGTTTGCCTTTCCGGATGCCGATCTTGCCGGCGGGAAGGCGGGGCATGGCGTGCTGACCAATGACGGCGTGGGGAGCGGGATCGCGCAACGCACCTTCCCCGATCATCCGTGTGGCGCCCCCGGGCAATACCTCTTCTGCCGGTTGAAAAAGAAGTTTTACCGTGCCGTTGAATTCATGCCTGCAACGCTGGAGTATCGTGGCCGTTCCCAGCAGCGACGAGGTATGAAAATCATGACCACAGGCATGCATGACGCCAGGATTCTTTGATGCATAATCAACTGCGTTCAGTTCCTGGATGGGGTGGGCATCCATATCCGCCCGATGTGCAACGACGTTGGACGCAGGAAGCTGTCCTTCAATAGTTGCCAGGACACCTGTATCAGCGATGGGCCGCCACGTGATGCCGATCTCGTCTAGCCTCGACTTGACATACGCTGAAGTTGCCTGCTCCTGGAAGGAGAGCTCGGGATGCTGATGCAAATGCCGGCGAATCCGGATAATTTCCGGGAGTATTTCGGCCGACAACGCTTTGATCTTGTCACGCAGCATGAAGTAAATTTTAATAGGGGTGCGAGAGCGTTTTTTCAAGAAAATGTTTGACCTGTTCGTCGTCGGTTAGCCCCGGGTACGCATGACATACGCGATTGATCTCTTCCAATTGCCCTGCCGATAGTTTTTCTTCCGGGTTCAGGCACCAGGTGCCTTCCAGCAGTCCCTGTTTGCGGAGTACTTCATGGATGCCGGGTATGCAGCCGTGAAAAGCATTGGCGGAATCGAAGATCGCCGCATTCATGTCCGTTACTTTTATGCCGACACTCAGCAGCTCGCTGACCGCGCGATTATCATTTCCTGATTGTTTAATATAGTTCAGCAATTTTACGGCGGCCCCTGTCCAGACCGCCCAGTGCCCAAGAAGTCCGCCGACGAATCTTTTTTCAATCTGCTTTCCATCGACGTCAAAGCGATAGGTGGTGAGCAGATCGGCGACGATGTTGTCGTCATTGCCGGTATACAACGCAATGTCATCGTACCGGGGCGACGCGCATACGGCCCTCACTACATCCAATGTTTGATATCGATTGAAGGCCGCGACCTTGATCGCGCACAGATTGGGGATCGACGCGGCGTCTTTCCAAAAATCGTACGAAAGCAATCGGCCGCCGACAGCAGGTTGTAAATAAAAGCCGAAGACGGGAATGAGTTCTGCAACTGCAGCGAGTCGTTTGATGAGATTGGATTCAGATTGATCATTCAGTCCCCCCATGCTGACCAGCCCGAGATGGTAGCCATGCTTCACTGCAAGTTCCGCTTCGCGAAGGGCTTGTGGGGTTGGGCCAACGATGCCAGCAACTTTGATAAAAGGCCTGCCGGGATCCGATTCACGGATCTGTTCGGATGCCATTCGCAGTACAGGCTCCAGCAGGTTGACCTCGGGTTTTCTGATCTCGAACTGCGTGGTATGTACACCCACTGCCACGCCTCCCGCTCCGGAAGCCATGTAGTATTGGGTCAGCAGCTTCTGCCGCTTTTCATCAAGTCTTCGTTCTTTCGTTAGCGCGAGCGGGTGCGCCGGTATAACAGTTCCTTCCCGGAGCAATTGGCTGATCGAAGAGGAGAGGTTTGGATAACTCATGGTGTATGCTTAAAATTTTCCTTCCCGTTCCTGGAAGTGTGTGGGTTTGTTCAATAGTTTTCCGCCTTCCATGATCCAGCCAGAAATAACTTGAATCATTTGTTGAAGAGAGACGGTGGGTTCCCCGAATAGCCGGCGCATTTCAGAGGCATCGCTGAGCAGCGCAGTTTCCTGTTCCTGGTTTGTAAAGACTGGCTCCTGGCCAAAGACCTTTCCAAATTCGGCGGCAAGTTCGCGGACGGAAAGTTTCTCCGGTCCTGCGACGTTGAGGATCTTTGCCGGCACGCTGCAGTGGTGCAGCGACCGCAGGGCGATCTCGTTCGCCTCCTGTTGCCAGATAATATTGACATATCCCATACGCAGGTCAATGGGTTGCCGGTCTTTAACCTTCAGTGCAATGTCTGAGAGCACACCGTAGGTTACATCGTTGGCATAATTCAGCCGGTAAATGAGGATCGGCGTTTGATGTTTTTGAGAGAAATACTGAAAGACCCGTTCTCTGCCCAGGCATGACTGCGCATATTCGCCTACCGGTTGAGTAGGGTGACTTTCGTCGGGGCCATTCGATTGAACTGATGTCAGTGGATAGACATTGCCGGTCGAGAAAACGACGATTCGCGACTTTTGATATTTCTCAGCCACGCGTCCGGGGAGGTAGCTGTTCATCGCCCAGGTAAAGGATTCCTTTCCGGTGGTTCCGAATTTTGTTCCTGCCAGGTATAGAACATTCTGCGCGTCGGGCAACCGTTGCAGCGCGGGGTCGTCGAGCAGGTCGGCCTGGTGTGTGATGATGCCGTGCTGCTGAAGCTCTTCTTCCAGACCGGGCTCTGAAAAGCGTGCCACGCCAATAACCCGCTTATTCATACCGGCCATGTCGATAGCCTGTTTGGCGAGTTTTGCCAGGGAAGGGCCCATTTTTCCACCTACTCCGAGGATAATAATATCACCTTCCAGGGAGGCTATACTTTCAATAAGCGGCTGCGAGGGTTCGAGCAACTTCTCATACGATGACTGGATACTCATATTTTTTGTAGTGATCAAAAGTTAATGATTTTTAAGACAAAGGTTCCCAACAGGTAGGAGACAGGCTGGGACAATATCTCATCTTGGTTGATCATCAGGTAGTCAATTTAATGTTTTTTCATGCTGCCAACCCAGTTCTTTATAAACGGAAACTTCTTTCCTCCGGCGGTGGCTTTCCTAAGGCCACTTGCGTGGCAACGTGGAAAAGGCGACACCGATGGAAGTCTTCATGGAGTGAAAGCGATACAGGTTTGTTCAATACCGAACAAATCAGTGTCAGCAGTAGCCGAATAACCTGATTTTCGCTAATCATTTTCCGGCATGCTTTTGGGAAGCCGAAGTCTGGATAACGTTAATACTATATGAAGAAGGTAATGTGGGGTGTCATCGCCATGGTAGCCGTGTTTGTAATTTACCATTGGCTTTTCACCACCGGAAGACCTAAAATGCGATGCTTTGCTGAGCGCCTCATGGTTGTTTCATCGGTAGATTATGGCCTGTTTACCGAATTCATTCCACAAACCGG
The DNA here is from genome assembly GCA_036525235.1 of Chryseolinea sp. Lineage (GTDB taxonomy): Bacteria > Bacteroidota > Bacteroidia > Cytophagales > Cyclobacteriaceae > Chryseolinea. The sequence continues at coordinate 32,421 of DATDAV010000163.1, forward strand.
AATAGTGTCACAAGACACCGTCACGAACACAGCGATCGTAAAAGTCCCGATCGATGAGCTCTACTTTCCCCGAATTGTCGCGGGATTGACGGCCACCACGGCGGTGGACAACACCGACTACACACTGGAAATTGCCAACGTTTACCCTACTGTCACGAATGGTCGTTTTTCTGTGGATATGGTTTTTAAAGATGAAACGCTACCCAATCTTGCAGATGGAACGCAGCTGCGATTAAGGATTGTGCTTGGCGATTCCATAGACGCACTGCTCGTGCCAGTTGGGGGCTTCTATACGGACACAGGCGGCAAGTGGATGTATGTTGTCGAAGGAGAAGATCGCGCGGTGAAACGCCGTGTGAAACTCGGCCGCAAAAACACCGTGCATTTCGAGGTCTTGGATGGACTAAAATCTGGCGACCGCGTGATTACTTCATCCTATGAGAATTTCGATGGCCAAGAATCGTTTGATATGAGCGACATGAAGAAGAAGCTCAGCTCGTCAATAAAAATGTAATAGGCATCATCCTTCTCTTTTCAGACTTCCCGTTGCCAAGGGTTTGTGAAATCTTGCCGATTGAAAATGGCATACGCGCGTTCAATAGCGAACATGTAGCTGTTGACAATGGCCCATATAGGCATATTTTGGGCTTTCATTTTCCGGCATGCTTTTGGGAAGCCAACGTTCAAATAACATTTGTGAAATATGAAGAAGCTGATGTGGCTCGTCATTGGTATGGTAGCTGTGTTTGTGGTCTACAGTTTATTTTTTGCAAGCAGACGAACTAAATGCGGGTTCTGGCCTGAGCGCTTCACCGTTTCATTGGTAGACTACGGCCTATTTACCGAATTCATTCCAGAAACCGGAACCGTATCGCAAGACACGGTCAAGAACACTGTGATCGTAAAAGTTCCCATCGATGAGCTCTACTTTCCCCGAATTGTCGCGGGCTTGACGGCCACCACGACGGTGAACAACATCGACTACAAACTGGAAATCACCAACGTTTACCCTACAGTAACGGAGGGACGTTTTTCTGTGGACATGATTTTTAAAGGTGAAACGCCACCCGATCTACCAGATGGAAAGCAGCTACGATTGCGGATTGCGCTTGGCGGATCCGTAGAGGCTTTGTTATTGCCGGTGGGTGGCTTCTATAAGGACACAGGAGGCAAATGGGTATATGTTGTAGGAGCCGAACATCGCGCGGTGAAACGCCGTGTTAAACTCGGCCGTAAAAACACCGAGCATTTCGAGGTTTTGGATGGACTAAAAGCCGGCGACAGCGTGATCACCTCGCCCTATGAGAATTTCGGAGACCAAGAGTCGGTTGATCTGAGCGACATAAAGAAGAAGGCTCGCGCTGCAGTATCTATGTAAATCGTCTAAGGTAGTAACCTATTCATCTTAGGAATAGGATAATTTTCTCAACTTCTCAAAGAGAGTACCATAAAAATTGCTAACATTGGCGTCGGCTCCGCCAATCAATATCCGGTTTTAATTTATCTGGTTTTAGCAAATGACGATCCGCAGTTTTCCAGGTGTTTTTATCCTGGTCCTTCTTAGCCCGCTCTTCTCCATGGGCCAGCAAATTCTATACACCCATCACACCACGGGCACGCTAAAAGACTTCAGCGCCGTACGGCTCGGCGACAGCCTTCTTTTTTCTTTTAAAGACTTGCCCATCGAGTCGCGTCGCGCTAAACATGAGCTATGGATTGCGGATTCGACGGCGCATCCCACCGATCCGGTAGACGCCGATGTGTTCACGGCCGCGCGGTCTGGTAATGATGTCTATTTATATTTTTTCGAGGGAAAATCGGGCTCGCGTAAATTGAAAGCATGGATTTGCAATGAAACCGCAAAGACACGCGTAGAATCTGCAACAGGCATCGAGTTGCCCGGCAACATCATTGGCAATTATGTGGACAAGAATCTGTTCTTCATTTTATTGAGTGAAACCGGCCGCGAACTTTCCCTTGTCGAAATAAATGGCATGACGGTGGTAAGTCAAAAACGAATCACCCTGCCCCAAGCCATCGCGCCCGGCATCGCCGTACAGCCGGCAGACTTTTATACTGACGCTTCGGAAGAGAATACTTTTCATGGAAGAGCCCAGGTGAAAGTATTTAAATACGAAAAGCTTTATGTCTCTTATGATCTTGGAAGCCGAACCTACGTGATGACGCTCGACCCGCAGACGGGCGCCACCGATCTCAAATCGTTTCTCGCCTCCAGTGAAGCCACCGATTTCAGATCGTTCGTCATCGATGGAAAGGTGTTCCGCGTATTGCAGTCCAGGAAAAAATTCCAACTCGACATCTTCGATCTGGCCACCGGCAACGCGCTCGGCAAAAGCGAACTGACGGCCACACCTGATTTTAAGATTTACTTCCGCTACGGCCGCAAAAATGTTATTCATCACAAGGAAAAATTTTCCGCCATGATGAAGGTCGGCTCCGTCTCCGATCCCATGCTCACGGTGCTAAAGCGCGACGGCCAGTACATCGTTCAATGGGGCAACTATTTTGACGAAAAGGGGACGATGGCCGGCGGCGCCAGTCCGGCCGGCATGATCACCATGATTGTGGGCACGGCCATTCTCCAGCTGATGGAGGGCCCCGGCGTGAACCGCTACTTTTACTACGCCTGGAACGAACAGCAGAATTCCTTCCAACGCCTGGACCCTCCGCTGGCGTTAGTCCGCGACGCCATCGACTGCTATGAAATAGACCACGTGATCCGTTTCGAAGACAAGCGCTACATCGCCTACCGCGACGGCATCGCCGCCCTCTACTATGATTCGTCTGCCAGGACGGTTTCTGTTGTGTATTTCCATTAAACGGCAGTCGGACGTTGAGCAACAACGATGACAATTATTTAACATGAAAAAGGCCGCACGACAGAGCGCACGGCCTTTCTTTAATAGATAAATATTTCTGCTCAAGCACGCCGTTCGGGTGCTCGAACGTCAATTACTTGCCAAACAATTTGTAGCCTACCGAAAACTGGAGGGCGTAGTTCTTTGCTTTGGTGTTGTCAGTGTCATCGATGTTGGCAATGTCGCTGAGGCCTTTCACAAAGCGGAAAGAGAAATTCAATTTGATGGGGAGATCAATACCAACGCCGGCAGCAATGCTCATGTCGGTGCTTTTGAATTTATCCTTGACGTCGGTCGAGCTAGACGAAACCTTGTCTTTCGCAGAAGCCAGGAAACCAATTTGAGGACCTGCATGGAAGCTCACCAGGCTGTTCAGATTGTAGCGAACCAACACGGGAACGTTAATGTAGGCCATCTGGCGCTTGTAGTCACCCGATTTAGCGCCTTGTCCGGAGTAGAGCAATTCGGGCTGGAGGCCGAGGTGTTCAGAGAACATGGCGGTCAGGTAAACGCCACCGTGCAGAGCAGGCAAAAAGCTGGGGCTTGTGGTGTAGCCGTTGCCGGAGTAAGTCTGGTTGGCCAGGTTAAGACCAGCTTTGATACCACCGCTAACGCCTTGGGCAAAAGCGCCAACGCTTGCAAAAAACATGATGCAAAGGACAGTTGTAAACTTCTTCATAAGATTTGTTTTGTTTTTAACAGTACAAATAGAAGGGATCAAAAAACTTGATATTGAAGAGAATAGGGGAAATCCCTACACGGGTAAGCACAAAATGACACAATGGAAAGGGGCCGGAGTGCTCAATAAAAGGCGCTTGGCCTCATGGAGGCCGATTTACGTGATTCTACGTACGTATCCGGGAACTCCAAGAGCAACGCATAGGCCTAAAGAATCGCCTAAAAAGGGATGCAGCACCGTCAACTTTTATGTTTACACCGTCAAATGCCTGCCTAACCTTACTTGCGGTGATGGCCATACCACCCGATAGCGCACCGGCAAGAGGAATTGCAGTGCCGTTCGCATTATCAGTCAGATCGAATCAAGAAAGAGGAGGTGTTCTTGCATAGTATACACATCGATGGAATCAACAGGAGTATAGATGGAAAATGAACAGGCCGCATAGACAACAACAAATCAGCTCACCATCCATCAGCCAAAAATCCCGATGTTAAACTTTATCATGAGCGTGAAATAAGGAAAGGTAAACCGGGGTTACTTTTTTATATAGTCATCAATTAAAGAACCTATTTGCGAGTGTGGACGAATGCGTTGGATCGTGTGAGTCGTGATTTGTTAAACGGCTCAGCGTCGTAACAAAGTTGTTATACGATTCACGAAGTGTGGTGGATCGCAAAAGAAATTTGATCGAAGTTTTGTAGTAGACTTTAATTTTGGTTACATGGTGTTATAAATCTCATGCCTGCTTTTATTTTTTTTTCTCGCCCCCGAGCGTCATGTATGAAATAATCCAAAACAGAGTTACCAACAATTTTATTCTTTTTAGTTTTGTCTAGCTTTCGGCGTCAATGAATTGGAATAGGCTTAGGATTTCCGGGATACGGAATATTTTTTTGATAGTAATGATAGTAACAACGGTTGCCATAAACCGTTCGCAGGCCCAGGGCCAATCATATCCTTACTATTATGTGGTCGTCGGAGGGTTTGCCTCCCAAACAAACGCCGAACATTTCACAACCCATGTTCACGAACTCAACTATCCGGCACGCTATGCCTTCAATGCAAACCGTAAGCTGTACTACGTCTACGTAAGGGTAACAAAAGACAAACAGCAAGCCCGCGAAACAACCTACCGGCTACGGCTCGAAACAGAATTTAAGAAGGCCTGGATCTACAACGGACCGCTGGAAGGCAGTGGAGTAGCGGAATCTACGGCGGAGGCAGAAAGGCAAGAGGCTCACGAAACAGGCAACAACGTACCCATCGCCGAACAGCCTGCCGCAGACACCTCGGCCACCGCCAACGCACCCGCCACGGATACACTGGCTACGACTGCACCACCACTCCCGGTAAAAACTTTTATGTTTCAGTTGACCAGCGGTACAGCCAACACGCCAGTAGCCGGATCCATACATCTGCTGGACAAAGAACCAGACGACCAGGTGGAGCGCTACCCCGCCAACGAGCGGGTTTCCGTTCCCGCCCCCGCCACGGGCAAACTCATTGTGGTGTGCAACCAGCTCGGCTATAAGCTGGCAAAAAGGACCATCAATTTTGCCGATCCCTTAAAAAGTATAAACGGTGCATCCGTAGGAGAGGAGCAGGAGGTGATCATCCCCATAAAACTTGTTCCGGTCAACCGCGGCGACTACATTGAACTTGAGCACACAAAATTCTTTGAACGCTCCGCCATCCTCACACCCGCCTCGGAAGCCGAACTTTTGGAGCTGGTAAATTTCATGGCCAATCCACGCTGCAAGATCAGGCTGTTTGGACACACGCAAAGCGATGCATCCGGGGAAATTATAACCCAGGGCAGCAGCACCAATTTCTTTGCACTCGATCCCGCGAACAATCGCTCCGCTCGCGGCTCTGCCACAGAGCTGTCCCGGCAACAAGCCGAGATTGTAAAGGCCTACCTGGTCAGCAAAGGCATCGCCCCCGGCCGCATCGCCACCAAAGGCTACGGCGCCATGCTCGCCATCTACGAAAACGCCGCCGCCAACGACCGGATTGAAGTGGAGATCATCCGAAACTAGCACTAACAAAGGCAGTAGCCTTTGTTAGTGCTCTTTACCAACAAGTACCGCATCAAGCCCTATTGCTGATACTCGACTGGTGCGCCCCAACCCGTTGTTGGTGTCCACCAACAACCCCCGTTCTTAGTGTTCACCCTTAACCTAAGCCGGCCCTCAATAGATTTTCTCCGTCTTGTTGGTGTCTTTATCTACAAATACAGCTTCGATCCCTGTCGCAGAACACAAGCTCTACCCATCCCTTCTTTGTAGCGTTAACAACCCGTTAACAATCTTTCATCAACCCCGCCCGTATAACCCCGCTTAACCCCCAAAACATGATGTCAAAAAAACAAACCGCGTTGGTAACCCCTTGTAAACTCCTGATGGTGTTGTGCCTCAACCTGGCGACCGTGTATAGTATGGCCCAGGTAAAAAAGATCCTGATTGTTTCCACCAATGTCGATTCGGTAGGAGCAAGTCAAAGCGGCACATTTCTACGGGAGATAGCTTACCCTTTTAAATACTTCACCGATCAAGGCTACACGGTTGACATCGTGACGCCCAAAGGCGGAAAGGCCGCCCTATATCAACGCCCCAATGAAGCCGACGATTTGATACGCATTCAGAACAGCGACGCGTTCATTTCGAAAACTTCATCGACCCTTTCACCCGCTCAGGTCAATCCGAAGGAATATGTCGCCGTATTTTATCCGGGTGGTCATGGGCAATATTTCGACGTAGTGAACGACGAACGAATCGCCAGGCTCACTGCGGCGATCTATGAACGCGGGGGTGTGGTGGGAACGGCCGGTCATGGTGCCGCTTCGCTTATCAACGTGCAACTGCGCAATGGCGCTTACCTGGTCGAAAACAAATCAATGACCTGCTTCCCGCATTGGGCGGAGAAAAAGTTCATGGACATCTCCCACTATGGCCGGCTCCTTGCCTTCGACATGCAGGAGGTGCTGGTGCGTCGCGGCGCGAAGCTTACGGTGTGTACGGCAGAAACCTATGGCAGCAAAGAACTCAACCAAATTGTAGATGCCAAGAACCGAATGGTCACCGGAGCCTTCGCCGGCTCTGCCCAGTGGGTGGCAGAGCAGATGACGGTGTTGATAGCGGGAAGAAAGGCAGGGTAGGACCTCCGTTTGCCGCCTTTGGTGGTGTTGGACCCCAACAAATTTAATCGGCAGGAAATTTGGAAGGCTCGAAGCTGTATTTGTTGGTGAAGAACACCGACAACGGCGGGTCAATAAATTTTCTTTTGTCTGTGATTTTTTTCCCCCACCTTCAACTAATCCTTTGTAATTTCTTCCGATGCCAAACGAAAGTGAGTTTATCCGGGTCATAAAGGAGAACGAAGGGATCATTTTCAAGATCGCCATCTTGTATGCTGCGGATAAGGATGATCAAAAAGATCTTTGCCAGGAGATTGTCTATCAGCTCTGGCGATCGTTCGATTCGTTTCGAAGCGAGTCGAAGATCAGCACGTGGATCTACCGTATCGCCCTGAATACGTCCATCACGCATTTGCGCAAGGAGAAAAAAAGAGGTCCCAAGGTGGGCATCGACGAAGCCGTGATAAACCGGTTCGACCCGGAAGACAGCCTCATGGAAGAACGCCTGACGCAGTTGTACGATCAGGTGAAGAAACTAAGCACCATCGAGAAGGGGATCGTGCTGTTGCACCTTGAGGGAAAGAACTACGAAGAAATAGCGGCCATCACCGGCTTCACCGCCACCAACGTGGGCACCCGTCTCAGCAGGATCAAAGACAAATTGAGAGCGCAGTTAAAAGACTAGGAACTATGGAACTGGATGAAATGAAAGCCCTCTGGACCGAGATGTCCGCAAAGCTGGAAGGACAAAAAAAATTGACCGACAAAATGATCATCATGATGACCCAAGAACGATATCAAAGAAGGCTAAGCAAAATCAGGACGCCCGAATTAATAAGTACTGGCCTGTGTTTTATCATGGTCCTGATGATTCTGTTTAGCCTCAACAAATTCGAAACCCCTTACCTGCTAGCCTGCGCCATCGCGTCGGCGACCATTCTTTCGGTGCTGCCGGTTCTCTCGCTGTTGGCCATACGCCAGGTGAGCCGGGTCGACATTAAAGCAAGCAACTATAAGGAAGTATTGCTCCAATACACTCACGCCAAACGCCGGTTACTGTCCGTACAAAAACTCAGCTTCTATCTCACCTTCGTCTTGCTGATCGTGGCATTACCCGTTGCGGTCAAGATCATGGGAGGCAAAACCATCCACATCGAGACCGGGGTATGGCTCTGGTATTTGCCATTGGGATTTTTGTTCTATGTCGTCTTTGCCCGGTGGGTATATCGATGCTATGTAAAGGTCACTGTCCAGCTTGAAGACTTGCTGCGGGAGATTGGGGAGTGAAAATGTTTTAACCGCCGCCTTCGCCGTCTTTGTTGGTGTTCTTCACCAACAAATTTCGTAGCCAGTCGCTTATTGTTGACGTCCTTCCATTCAGCTACATTTCAGATTCAATCGTCATTCTTTTCTTTGGATCCATACTATAAGCCGCGCCAAACAACACAACCAACAATCCAAAAGTGCCAGGGTCTCCCAGTTCCAGCCAAACGGATAGCAATGCACTCACCACAAGCGAAACAAATCCAGTGATTCGAAAGAACCTGCTCTGCCACAATTTTGTAGCAAACCCATCCTCGCGATAGTTCATGCGAAAGGCCAACGGGGCAATGGGGATAAACCATGCAAAAAAGAAAAACAACTTCGCTCGCAAAGAAAGCGGCACACGGGCATTTTCTTCGTTGATAATCCTGTCAACCTTTTTCTCCACAGTAAACGTCTCAAGTTCGTCTACACCAATCTGTCGGGTGTCAATTTCGGCTTTTACCGCCTCCAGGGCTTCGGCGGTATAGTCTTCCTTGTGATAAAGAATGTCCAGTAGTCGGTCGTTTGAGAAATTAGCATAGCGTTTTGCCAGCTCGGTTTTGTCGGGTTGCATGTAACGAAGTTAAAAAAATTATCACATCGTGAATCAGCCCTTCGGCCGCTTCGGCACCGGGTCATAGCCGTGCGTTCCCCAGGGATGACACCGTGCAATCCGCTTTGTGCCCAGCCAGATGCCTTTGATCACGCCCCATTCCTGGATGGCCTCCACGGCATATTGCGAACAACTCGGCGTGTGGCGGCAATGCGTGCCCAGCAACGGCGACAGGGCAAGCTGGTAGAATCGTATGGGCAGTATGAATATTTTCTTCAGCATCCGCGTGGTCAAAACGTTCTATTCAAACAGGCGTGTCCGAAAGGTAGTTCAGTCGATGGTGTAACTCATCTCACCTTCTTTGCCGTCCATGAGTTGCACGCCCATCTTTTTCAGGTCGTCGCGGATCTTGTCCGACAAAGGGAAGTTGCGGTCTTGCCGCGCTTTCTTGCGCAGGTCGATCAGCACTCCGATCACGTTGTTGAGCAGGTCGTGGTTGTGTTCTTCCTCTTCCTTAAGCCCGAGCACGTCCTCCATAAAGCCGATGTAGGATAATTTGAATTGCTCAAAGGTGTCTGCATCCACCAAACTCAGCGACACGTTGCCGGATTTGAAGTCGTTGATGCGGGAGGCCATGTCGAAGAGTACGGCCAGTGTGCGCGCCGAATTGAAATCGTCGCTCATGCTGGCGTAGAGGTCCTCGTTGTATTGTGCCAGCGTTTCGGTCAGGATCTTGTCGGACGAGGCCGTGCCGGGGTGTTGCAACTTCTTCAGGATCACCATCGCGTTCGACAGCTTCTTGAATCCTTTCTCGGCGGCGCCCAGGGCTTCGTTGGAGAAGTCGAGCGTGCTGGAGTAGTGCGATTGCAGCATAAAGAAACGCACCGTCATAGGGCCGTATCCTCTTTCGAGCAGGGCATGGCTTCCTTCAAACAGCTCGCGGGGCAAAAACGAGTTGCCCAGCGATTTGCTCATCTTCTGTCCGTTCACGGTGAGCATATTGGCGTGGATCCAATAATTCACCGGGTTTTTGCCTGTGGCAGCCACGGCCTGGGCGATCTCGCACTCGTGGTGGGGAAACTTCAGGTCGATGCCACCGCCGTGGATGTCGAAGGTCTCGCCGAGGTATTTGGTGCTCATCACGGTGCATTCGATGTGCCAGCCGGGAAAGCCTTCGCCCCACGGGGAGGGCCAGCGCATGATATGGTAGGCGGAGGCACGCTTCCACAGCGCAAAGTCCACTTTGTTGCGCTTTTCATCCTGGGCGTCAAGTTTCCGGCCGCTTTCCATGAGGTCTTCCAGCACGCGGCCGGAGAGGATGCCGTAGTTGTGGTCTTTATTATATTTGGTCACGTCGAAATAGACGGAGCCATTCACTTCGTAAGCGAAACCGTTTTCTAAAAGTTTTTTCACGATTTCGATCTGCTCTACTATGTGACCGGTCGCCGAGGGCTCGATGCTGGGCGGCAGGATGTTGAACTGGCGCATCACGTGGTGGAAGCCGTCCGTGTAGTGTTTCACCACTTCCATGGGCTCCAGTTGCTCTGCACGGGCCTTTTTGGCGATTTTGTCCTCGCCTTCGTCCGCATCGTTCACGAGGTGTCCGACATCGGTGATGTTTCGCACATAGCGGACACGGTATTGAAGGAACCGCAAATAGCGCGTCATGAGGTCGAACATCATGAAGGTGCGCACATTGCCCAGGTGCACGTCGCCGTAGACCGTGGGGCCGCAAACATAGATGCCGAGGTGGCCCGGGACGATCGTTTCCAGGCGTTCTTTCCTGCCTGTGAGGGAGTTAGTAAGGTGTACGGGGTATTTTTCGAAAAGCATCATACTCAAAATCGGCTCAAAATAACACTTATAACGGACTTGCGGCGTGATAGGCGGTAGGATTTGAAGAACGGCAGACATCCCCTGGAAAGTGTGGGTTCGCGACAATCACCCAATCTGTGCCCGCCAACATTTGCATCTAAACCGAAACCGTAATCGATTGTGTAAACGTTTGCGGAAAAAAATAATCCCGTTTTTCAATCGATACCAGCCCAAAATATCTACATTCGAAGAATGCATGGACGAAATAATCTTAGGATTATCAGGAAACTGCAGAATTTCTATCAACCAATTAATTTTTAACCCAAACTATGATTATGAAAAAACTCTACAAGAGGGTGAGTTTGTCATTGGCAGTCATGCTAATGCTGGCCTCAGTCGCCCTGGCACAAGAAAGGGTTGTGTCGGGTACTGTAGCCGATGAAAGCGGGAATTTTATGCCCGGCGTAAACATTATCCTGAAAGGGACTGCAAAAGGAACGGTTTCAGACGCCGAAGGAAAATTCAGCTTGTCTGTTCCCGGCAACGATGCCGTTCTGTTGATCACGTTTGTGGGCTACGGAACTACTGAAGTTCAGGTAGGCACGCAAACGAATGTGGAAGTGAATCTCCAACCTGACCTCACTTCCCTGGATGAAGTTGTTGTGACAGGTTACTCTTTCGACAAACGCCGCGAATTGACCGGTTCGGTCTCTACGGTGAAAACGAAAGATTTGACCGTTACCCCCACAGGTAACGTTGAACAGCTGTTGCAAGGTCGTGTGGCCGGTGTAACGGTTATTTCCAACGGTCAACCTGGTACTACCAGCCAGGTGCGCGTTCGCGGTTTCGGCGGTTTTGGTGCTAACCAACCCCTCTATGTTGTAGACGGTGTGCCTACTCAGGATATCTCCTTCTTGAACCCGGACGACATCGAAACTACCACAGTATTGAAAGACGCCGGTTCCGCCTCTATTTATGGTGCGCGTGCTGCTGCCGGTGTGATCGTATACACGACTAAGAAAGGTAAGAAAGGCCAAAAGCTGGCCGTAACCTTTGATAACATGTTTGGTGTTGCCACCGCAGGAAGTGGCCTGAGCATGATGAATCCTCAGGATTTCGCAGACTGGACCTGGAATGCCATCAAGAACACGGAAACAGCTAACGCTGCTGCCGATGGCAGAGCCACAGATTATCCCGCAGCCATCGCTAAATTCAAGCACCCTCAGTTTGGAACAGGAGCAACTCCCGTAATCCCCGACTATATCAACGTAGGCGGTACAGCCGGCGTAGTGGGTTCATTGGACATGGCTGCCGAAAAATTGAAATACAACGTAGATCCCCGCAACGGTTCGATCTACCAGGTAGTAAAAGCAAACAAGGAAGGTACAGATTGGTATAAAGCCATCATGCGTACCGCTCCTGTGATGAGACAAACCATCGGCGTAAGCGGTGGTGGAGAAACACACCGTTTCTACATCGGCTTGAGCCAACAAAACCAAAAAGGTATTTTGAAGAACAACGACTTCAAGCGTTATGCCCTGCGTGCTAACTCTGAATTCGATGTGCTTCCCAACCTGCGTTTTGGTGAAAACATGCAGTTTACCTATCTCTCCAAACTGGGTCTTTCCGGCGCAGGGGGTGGTCAAGGTATCTCTGCAGATGAAAACGACATCTTGTCGGCCTTCCGTATGCCTTCTATCATCCCGATCTATGATGAGTTCGGAGGATATGCTGGTACGGCCGCAAAAGGCTTCAACAACCCCAGAAACCCTGTGGCTGCCCGCGATGGTCAAGCCAACAACACGGGCTTCCAGGTACAAGGCTTTGGTAACACCTATTTGGAATGGGATATCATCCCCGGCCTGACGGCTCGCACGAGCATCGGTGGTGCTTACAATAGCTACAACTACCACAACTACAGCCGCTGGCAGTATGAGAACTCCGAAAACAACTCCTCGTACCAATTCAGCCAAGGACAAGGCTACAGCTTGAGCTGGACCTTCACCAACACCATCAACTACAAGAAAACTTTTGGCGATCATGGTTTGGATGTCCTCGTAGGTCAGGAAGCTTTGAACACCGGTTCCGGATGGGATGATACCCAATCGGGTTTGAACCCCTTCTCGTGGGATCCCGCGTTCATCAACATGACGAACACCAACTCCCGCCAGGCTAACGGTAGCAAGTATCCCGGTGCGAACTACTCTTCGTACTTCGGACAAGTGAAATATGCTTTCAAAGAAAAATACATTATCACCGGCGTTGTCCGTCGTGATGGTTCGTCTGTGTTCGGTCCTAACAACCGCTACGGTACGTTCCCTGCCATTTCCGCAGCGTGGCGCGTTTCTTCGGAAGGCTTCATGCAATCGGTTTCTTTCATCAGCGACTTGAAGATCCGCGGTGGTTACGGTGCTATGGGTAACTCCAACTCCATCGTACAATCCAACGTCTACAACCAATCGTACCTGTATGGTGGTAGCTTAGGACTTTCTTCTTATGACATTGCAGGTTCCAATGGAACGACCACCGGTTACTACCGTACCAACATCGGTAACGCCGATACGAAATGGGAAACCGTGTTGACCAGCAACATCGGTATCGACGGTCAATTGTTCGGTGGCAAACTGGACGTGATCATCGACTTCTGGAAAAAGGATACCAAGGACTTGCTGTATCAACTTCCTCTGCCTGCAACGGTGGGCTACAGAGCAGCCGTTCCGTTTGTTAACGTAGCAAAAATGACCAACAAGGGTATCGATATCTTCTTGGGCAACAAGGGTAACATCACCTCAGGCCTGGGCTACGAAATCGCATTGAACGGTAGCTTCCTGCACAACGAGATCACGGAGATCGGTAACGGTCAAACCTACATGACGACGGTTAACCCCGGCTTCAGAGGTATCAACCCGATCCGTAACCAACTCGGCCAGTCAATCTCTGCTTTCTTTGGCTACCAAGTACAAGGTTTGTTCCACGATGCAGAAGAAGTTAGCGCAGCAGCCACCCAAGACGGTGCCGCTCCTGGCCGCTTCCGCTACAAGGACATCAACAACGACGGCAAGATCGACGCTTCCGACAGAACGTTCATCGGCAGTCCTGTGCCTAAATTCACCGGTGGTTTCAACTTCACGCTGCGCTACAAAAACTTTGACCTGGTGGCGTACTTGTATACCTCCCTTGGCAACAAGATTTTCAATCAGTCAAAATGGTTCACCGACTTCTATCCTTCATTCCAAGGTGCAGCCATCAGCAACCGCGTGAAAGATTCCTGGACGCCGACCAACACGGGCGGAACGATCCCGGTATTCGAATCGGCTTCAAACTTCAGCACGAACACCCAGTCTAGCTCATTCTACGTAGAAAACGGTTCTTTCCTCCGTCTGCAAAACGTAACCCTCGGTTACAACCTGCCGACTGCTGTATTGGAAAGACTGAAGATGACAAAACTGCGTCTGTTTGTTTCTGGTAACAACCTGTTCACCATTACAGGCTATAAAGGCTTAGACCCTGCTGTAGGTGGTGCTGCCGATACCAACTTCGGTATCGATGTAGGAAACTACCCTGTAACCAGAGGTTATACAGCCGGCTTGAACCTGGCGTTCTAAGTTAAATAAACAAGAAAAACAGCTATGAAAAATACACTTAAAACAAGAGCGTTAGGATCGGTACTTTTAGCAGTGCTCTTGCTATATGCTTGCAAGGATAGCTTCCTGGATGTGAAACCTACGGGGACGTTGAACGAGGATCTCCTCGCCACTCCGCAAGGTATTGAAGCTTCCCTGATTGCAATTTATTCGACAGTAAACGGCCGGGAAAACCGGATGGCCAGCCCTTCCAACTGGGTATGGGGTAGCATCAGAGGCGGTGAAAACAACAAGGGAACTGACCCTGGTGACTTCTCCGATATCAACCCTATCCAGCGCTTCGAAGCGCAGGCAACACAAGGTGTCATCAGCGACAAATACAACGGTTTGTATGAAGGTGTGGCCCGCGCCAACGCCACCATGCGGATTCTTGCAAAAACGGAAGCTCCAACGTCTGCCATCGAAGCACAAAAGGTTTTGGTAGAAGCTCAAGTACGCTTTTTGAGAGCACACTTTTACTTCGAATTGAAGAGAGGCTTCAACAACACGCCTTATGTAGACGAAACGGTTGATTATCAGAAGGGCATTGAATTGGTTGGCAACGACAAGGATCTCTACCCGATGATCGAAGCCGACATGCAATTTGCTATCGACAACCTGCCTGCAAAATGGAGTGAACTTGGTCGTGTTAACGTGTGGGCTGCGAAAGCCTATATGGCCAAAATCCTCCTGTACCAACACAAGTATGATGCCGCCAGAGCACTCTTCAAGGATGTGATCGACAACGGTGCGACTACAAAAGGTGACAAGTACCAGCTCCAGGCTAAATTCAGCGATGTGTTCAGAGCCGCCAACGATAACAATTCAGAGTCTGTTTGGGCCTATCAATCTGCCGCTAACACCGGTAGCGTGAACAACGCCAACCCTGAGTTCGACTTGAACTGGCCTTACAACACCGGTTCTGACGGTCCTGGTAACTGCTGCTCGTTCTTCCAGCCTACGTTCGAAATGGGTAACTCCTTCCGTACGGATGCAGACAGCTTGCCCCTGCCGAACCATACGTATAACAATGGTACTAACCAGCTCGTCACTGACATGGGATTGGAGTCCAAGGATCCTTTTACAACCGATGCCGGCCCTGTAGATCCCCGTCTGGACCACACCCTCGGTCGTCGCTATGTGCAATACCTGGATTGGAAGCCCTTCCCCGGCAAAGCCTGGATCCGCAACCAACCCAACGCTGGTCCTTACCAGACTAAAAAATATGTTTACTACAAGTCCGACAAAGGTAGCTTGCAGGATAACAGTACCTGGACACCGGGCTACACGGCAATCAACGTAAACATTATCCGCTTTGCCGATGTGTTGCTGATGGCTGCTGAGTGCGAAGTGGAAGGAACAGGTCCCGACCTGGAAAAGGCAAGGACATATGTTAACATGGTGCGGATACGCGCTAAGAACCCTTCTGACTTTGTGAAAGGCGTTGTTATCGGATATGAGAAGAAGAAAGACGACAACGGAAACATGGTGGACGATTACGAGAAACCTCTCATGGATTACACCAAGGACGCTACGAAATATGCGGTAGCTGAGTACAAAAATGCATTTGCTAATGCAGCCGAAGCTCGCGAAGCTATCCGCTTCGAACGCAAATTGGAACTGTCCGGTGAAGGTCACCGCTTCTTCGACCTCGTGCGTTGGAGTGTTGGTACCACGCCTAACTATGCGAACGATGAGATCACTGCGTACCTCAACTATGAGTCGCCTAAGATCCCTTCCGGAGCATTCTCGGGTGCTAAGTTCACTGCCGGTCAGGATGAGTTTCTGCCCATCCCTCAGGCACAGATCGATATCCAAACTCCGGATATCCTGAAGCAGAACCCTGGATATTAATTGATTTAATTATCTGATTTTAAGTAAGGCCAATGTAAATTGGCCTTACTTTTTTTATGTATACCCTATGAGAAAAAACCTTTTGCAGGGCACGATCCTCATCTCGCTTGCCAGTTTGCTTCTAACGCAGTGCACCCAAACCGCTTCCAATCCCAATGCCCTTTTTCAACTGAAATCTCCCGAGGATACCGGTATCGAGTTTGTCAATACAGTAGCGGAGTCTGACAGTTTTAACATTTTTACCTACGAATACATCTACAACGGCGGGGGAGTGGGCGTTGCCGATTTCAATAACGATGGTCTGCAGGATGTGTTTTTTAGCGGAAACCAGGTGCCTAACCGGCTCTATCTGAACCAGGGCGGTTTTAAATTCAAAGACATTACGGAAAATGCCAACGTGAACGGAAAAAAGGGCCGGTGGAACCAGGGCGTGGCCGTGGTGGACATTAACAACGACGGCTGGATGGATGTCTACGTTTGCGCCACGGCAAATCCCGACGCGGAAATGAGAAAGAATCTGCTCCTGGTCAACCAAGGGGCCAGCAAGAACGGCGAGCCTACCTTCAAGGAAATGGCCGCCGACTACAAGATCGACTACAGCGGTCACAGTGTGATGGCCGCTTTCTTCGACTACGATCGCGATGGCGACCTGGACCTTTATGTGTTGGTGAACGAAAAGATCAACAACATGCCCACCAACTACCGGCCAAAGATCGCCGACGGTTCATCACCCAACAACGACAAGCTTTACCGGAACGAAGGCAATGGCACCTTCACGGATGTGACGCTGGAAGCGGGCATTTTGTGGGAAGGATTTGGCCTGGGCCTGGCCATCACCGACGTGAACAAAGACGGGTGGCCTGACATTTATGTGTCGAACGATTATTTGTCGAACGACATTCTTTACATCAATCAACAAAACGGAAAATTCGCGAATGCCACCGCCGACTACATCGGCCACAGCAGCCAGTTTTCCATGGGCAACGATGCGGCCGACATCAACAACGACGGCTTGCCCGAGATCGTCACGCTCGACATGTTGCCGGAGACCAGCGACCG
>DATDAV010000164.1:0-32633 GCA_036525235.1 Chryseolinea sp.
ACTTCAAGGTGAACCTCGAACAAAAGATGAACGATTGGCTTACGGTGGGTACCAATTTGAACTACATGCGTTACCACGACGTGGACGTGAGTGACAACCTCAACGTGAACAGTGGCGGTGTCATCCTCGGCATGCTGTCAACGCCCCCCAACATCGGCATCTTCCGTCCCAACGGTACGTATACCGCCAACCCTTTTCAGGACTGGGAGAATCCCGTGGCCGGCACGGATGGATCGGATCGCAACTACAAAAACCAACGCCTGTTGGGTAACGTATATGCCGAGATCAATTTTCTTCCCGATCTGAAGTTCCGCAGCAACGTAGGTACAGACTACCAGATGGGCATGAACGATTACTTTCTCAATCCTTTCATGACCAGCTACGGCCGCGCGAAAAAAGGCATCGGCCGCAACGAGGTAAACCTGACCAACTACTACATCATCGACAACACCCTGAGTTACAAGAAGACCATCGATCAGCATAATTTTAGTGCGCTCGTCGGTTCGGTCATACAGAAATACCGGTGGGAAAATAATAAGATCGAGAAGACCGGCTATTCCAGCGCCAGCGTGCCCACCACCAACGCGGGATCGACCATCACCGAGGCCACCAACGACAAGAGCGAGAAATCAAATGCATCGTTTATCGGTCGCGTGACCTATGACTATGCAGGCCGTTATTTGTTGACGGCAAACTTCCGCGCCGACGGTTCGTCATCGTTTGGTCCCAACAAGCGGTTTGGATACTTCCCTTCGGTTTCCGTGGGATGGAGAATTTCGGAAGAGAATTTCTTCCAGGGCGTTCAGGCCGTGAGCGACTTGAAGTTGCGCGCAGGCTGGGGTCTTGTGGGTAATGACCAGGGAGGATACGCCTACATCGGCCGCGTGGCGAGTGGTTCAAACTATCCCATCGGTGGCGTGATCCAGCCGGGCACCTATCCTGAGTCGATCCAGAACAACGATTTGAAGTGGGAGAGCACGGAGCAAACCAACCTCGGTTTGGATTTCTCCATACTGAATTCACGCGTTCAGTTTTCGGCGGATGCGTATTTGAAAAATACATCGGGTTTATTGTTGAACGTACCCCTGCCGAAATCTACCGGTTTTGATTCCGGATTGCAGAACGTTGGAAAGGTTCAGAACAAAGGCCTCGAGTTCCAGGTGCTGTCGCACAACCTTGTGGGAGACCTCACCTGGGATACGGATTTCAACATTTCCTTTAACCGAAACAAAGTGATCTACACGCAAGGCCAGCAGATCATCGGCGGCGGCGTGTCCGGACGTGGCGATGGTAGCTACACCGTGGAGGGCAAACCGATGGCGATGTTTTATGGCTATGTCGCGGGCGGGGTAGACCCTGCTACGGGTAATGCGTACTACATCGACAAGAACGGTGAGAGCACCTTCACCCCTTCGGCCGATGACCGCACGTACATTGGCAACCCGAATCCCAATTTTTATTACGGGATGACCAACACGTTTGGCTATAAGAATTTTGGCCTGAGCATTTTCCTTCAGGGCACACAGGGCAACGACATTCTGAACGCCACCCGCATCGAGACGGAAGGCATGACCGACGCGAAGAATCAGTCGCAGGTCGTTGCCCACCGCTGGCGCGCCCCTGGCGATGTGACCGACATTCCGAGGGCAAGCTGGGGCAACACCGACAACTCGCGACTGTCGACCCGCTTTGTGGAAGACGGTTCCTACATGCGCGTGAAGGCCGTGACGCTTAGCTATAACGTGCCGACCAGCGTGCTGTCAAGAGTCAAGATGAGCAACCTGAAGGTATATGTAACCGGCGAGAACCTGTTCACCATCACCAACTACAAGGGCTATGATCCTGAAGTGAGCGCCTTTGGCAACGACAGCAATAACCAGACGAAGAACATCGCGCTGGGTATTGACTACGGAACATTTCCGCAAACGCGCAATCTCATCTTCGGTGTAAATGTTTCATTCTAATCCGAGACCTGTCATGAAAGCAAAATTTATAAATTTCATATTCGTCCTTTCCGTGGTGGTCCTGTTGCCTTCGTGCGACGACTACCTGGCCCTGGACCCTATCTCCACCAACACGAGCGCAAACGCCTACCTCACGGCCTCCGATGCAGAAGCTGCATTGACCGGTGTGTACGATTCGTTTTCGCAGGAATATTATATCTGGGATAACATCATCTTCAACGACGTGATGTCGGATAACTACTACGCCGGTGGCGACAATGCGCAAATATTTGCCGTGGAAGATCTCAACGTGGTGCCCACCAACGATCGCCTGTGGAACAACTGGTCGCAGATCTATAACGGTGTGCTCAAAGCCAATGTTGTGTTGGATAAAGTTCCGGGCATCACCGACATCCAACTGACGGAAACCCGCCGGTCGCAGATCTTGGGTGAAGCTTCTTTTCTTCGCGCCTATCATTACTACCAACTGGTAAAAATGTGGGGTGGCGTTCCGCTGATCACCAAGCCGGTGTCGTCTACGTCAGCTTCCGAAACACAAATTGCTCAAAGCACCGAAGCCGAAGTGTACGCACAGATCATTGCCGACCTGGAATTTGCCGTAGCCAATCTTCCCGATAAGTACAGCGACGCGGCGGATGTGAACAAGGCCCGCGCCACCAAGGGCGCTGCCAACGCGATGCTCGCAAAAGTATACGCTCAGAAATCGGATCGTGACTACGCGAAAGTGATCCAATATGCCAACGCTGTGATCAGCAGCCCCGCAGGCTACACGTTGCTCGCCAAGTATAGCGACCTCTGGGATGGCTCACACTACAACAACGCCGAGTCCATCATGGAAGTGCAGTTTGTTGGAGGCACAGAAGCCAACTGGGGTCCCGGCCTGTTGTTGCCGCCCTCGATTACCAACGACACGTGGAGAAAATTTGTGACCCCGTCGCACGATCTCATCAACGCCTTCGATGCCGAAGGTGATACACAACGAAAAGAGGCCAGCATTCTGTTTGAAAAAGCGCCCTGGGCCGACGAGTTCTGGTCCGTAACGGTGAACGGCGAGGTGCCCTTTGCCTACAAATGGAAAACCTCTGTTTCGAGCACCAACCGTCAATACATCGTGCGGCTTGCCGACATCATCCTGCTGAAAGCAGAAGCAATGGCCGCCACCGGCGATATCAGCGGCGCAAAAACGGCGTTGAACCTGGTGCGTCACCGCGCGGGCTTGGGCGATACGCCAGCCACAGATGCAGCGCAATTAAAAACGGCCGTCCTCAACGAGCGCCGGCTTGAATTGACGCAAGAAGCACAGCGCTGGGACGACCTTCGCCGTAACAATGTGGCAGTTGACGTGATGAACAACCTCGTGGAGCTCAACCTCATCACCGGGCAACAAAAGGTCTACAACATGACCACGGAAAAACAATTGTTGCCCATCCCTCAGTCGGAGCGCAACCGGAACGTGAACCTGGGTCAAAATCCCGGCTATAACTAAACTCACCGCTTTAAATTGCAAGCAAAGATGAAAAAGATATATGCATACCTGCTGCTCATGCTTTCGATCGCATGGGCCTGTAGCGAAAAAGACAACATGGATCCCGTGGGCAACTGGGAAATTTCCAACCCCGCGCTCACCGCCCCTGCGGCCAACGCATCGGTGACGCTGGACGAAAATGCACCCGATGCCGTCACGCGCTTCGAGTGGCAGCCTGCCGTCACCAGCAACCAGTTTATTGTGCAATACAGCCTGGTGCTGGTTCCCGCGGGAAGCACAGACTATGACCATCCTATTCTGGCGGTTACACCGGCCAATGGCGGCAAGAATACCTGGGTGGCCCCCACGGCAGCGCAAATCGATTATGCCCTCTGGGCGGCCTGTTACCCGGCAGGCGCCGAGGTGAAACTGCAATCGGTGGTGATTGCCAAGGCGATCGAGAAGAAGACCATCGACACGCACGACATCACGTTCAAGCGATTCGAAACAGAATACGTGCCGACAACACTTTTCATAACAGGCGATGCCTCCGAAGCAGGCTCGGATATAACGAAGGCCATTCCGTTCCGCGCGCTGGTAGATGGCGACGGCAACCAGACGGGCATATTCGAGTTGTACACGCACCTCAACAAAGGCGCGACGTTTTTCTTCCGCGACCAGGCCGATGCACTTTCCCGCAAAATGGGCGGTGCCGATGGCAAAATCACGTGTGGTGGTGCTGAACTTGCTGTAACGGACAGCGCCGAATACCAAATCACGGTCGATGTGAAGAACAACACCTATGCGCTGTTGAAGATCGATCGCTGGAGCCTGGTGGGCGACGCCGTGGAAGGCGGCTGGGGTGGCGATGTGCCGCTGGCCTATGTGGGCAATAGCGTTTGGGAAAAGGAAATAATGTTCTATCAACCCTATGACGGCGCAGGATTTGTAGTTCGCGCCAATGGCGACTGGGGCTACTTGTTGAAGCGGGTAAAAGGAACGGCCACAACAAACAACAAGGGCGGTAAGCTCATCATGGAATCGGAAGGCAACGCGACCGGCGTGGAATTCGAAGACATACCGGGAACAACGGGCTTGCACAAAGTTACCGTGAGCCTCACCGCAGCGGGCTACACCTACACGCTCACCAAGGTGCAAGTGATCGTGGAAACCATCATCGGCAAGACCACCAACATGACGGCCGACGCGGTGTCGGGCAACTTCCCCATCGCGAGCGACGACATACCGGCTGAGCTTTATCTGCTCGAAGACGGACAGAGCATCCTCACGTTCACCAAAACCGGCAAGCTATTCGAGAGCAAAATATTTGTAGCGCTGCAAGCGTCGAAAACCTATACGCTGAATTCGGCGGCCGACGGCTCGGGCACCGTATACGACGGAGACGATGACGGCATCATCACCGTGGATCACGACCAGGCTTACCAGATCACCGTAGACTTCGACAAAAAGCAGTTGAACTGGAAACACTACAACATGAAGCTTTTCCATTGGGCAGACGTGGCTGGCGGATGGGATCAGCGCCAGGAGCTGGTGATGACCTACACACACCCCTATAAGTACGATGTGTCGGGCGATCTTACCGCTGGCTTCGCCTCCAAGTTCAACTCGCCCTGGGATGTTCAATTTGGTACCGCCAGCATGGCATTGTCCGGCACCATGACCAACGTCGACGGTGGTCCGAACTTTTTTGGTATCGTATCCACCGGCACCTACAAGGCCAGCATTGAAGTCTCCGACGACTACACCACGGCCGATTACAGTTTCGTTAAACAATAAGTGAGAATAGGCAGGGGATGACGCATGCGTTGTCCCCTTGCTTTTTTAAAAACAGGTATGAATCGAAATAACAACAAAAGTCTATTCCTTTGGGCGTATGGTATAACCGTTGTGCTGATCGCATGCATGAGCGCATGTTCACGCAAAGCCAACGAATCTCCCGTGGCTGCCAACGGCGGCGACGTAGCATTTTGGCTCACCACTGGCGATCGCTCGTCACAACTGACAAAATCCACACTGTCTTTTTCGGATGGAGAAGGCACAGGCGAGGTCATCACCATCGACACCGCCCAACGTTTTCAAAACATCGACGGTTTTGGTTTCTCGCTAACCGGCGGTAGTGCCTACTTGCTTCACACCAAGTTGGATTCCGCGAAGCGCGCAGTTTTGCTCAGAGAATTGTTTCTCACCGAAGACAACGGCATCGGCATCAGCTACCTGCGCATCAGTATTGGTGCCTCGGATCTTGACGATCACGTTTTTTCATATGCTAGCAATGCGCCCGGCAAAGGCAAAGGATTTAGCCTCGACGAGGACCGCAAGCATCTCATCCCGGTGTTGAAAGAGATCGTGGACCTTCAGCCCGGCATCAAGATCATGGGCAGTCCCTGGTCGGCACCGGTGTGGATGAAAACCAATGCGCATGCCAAGGCCGGGAGCCTGAAGCCGGAGTACTACGAGGCGTATGCAAAATATTTTGTGGACTATGTCCAGGAAATGAAAAAAGAAGGCATCACCATCGACGCCGTGACGTTGCAGAACGAACCGGAAAATCCGAAGAACACTCCGAGCATGATCATGACGGCAGCCGATCAGGCAGCCTTTGTAAAAAATAATCTTGGGCCCGCCTTCAAAGCGGCAGGGATCCAAACCAAGATCGTCGTGTTCGATCACAACTGTGATCATCCCGAATATCCCATCGCCGTACTGGACGACGCTGCGGCCAAGCCATTCATCGACGGATCGGCCTTCCATCTTTACCTGGGTGAAATCGAAGCGTTATCGAAGGTGCACGACGCCCATCCGGACAAGAATCTATACTTCACCGAACAGTGGACTTCCGGCGAAGGAACTTTTGCCGAAGATCTGCAATGGCACGTCAAACACCTGGTGATCGGCGCCACACGCAACTGGAGCCGCAACGTGCTGGAATGGAACCTGGCCGCCGACGCCAGCTATGGTCCCCATACCGACGACGGTGGATGCACGCTTTGCCAGGGAGCCCTCACCCTGGGCGACGATGTGAAACGCAATGTTTCCTACTACATCATCGGTCATGCCTCCAAGTTTGTGCCCGATGGCTCTGTGCGCGTCGCGTCGAACACGCTGCAAGCCATTCCGAATGTGGCTTTCATCACACCGGAAGGAAAAAAAGTACTGATCGCCGTTAATGATACCGATGCAGAAAAAAGTTTTGCTGTAAAAGCAAAGGGTAAGACCTTTAAAGCGACCTTATCCAAAGGCGCGGTGGGAACATTTGTGTGGTGAGAAGAAAGGAAGTAGAACGCAATTTGAACGATAATCCGGTAAACGTGAGAGAAACATCACCCATCAAAGCCCTTGAAAAAATTGGATACGTATTGGCCGTCATCGCCATCACGGCGGTGAGTTGTCAGAAGGACAGCGACCCAAAGCCCGGGCCGCCCGTGCAGCCTGCGGCCCTCGGCATGGCCCAGGTGTGGCTCACGAGGGGCGATCAGTCGAGCCTGCTCGCGCAGCAAAGCGATATTTCCATAACCGCTTTGAAAGACACGCCCTCCATCACGATCGACACCACGGCACAACTCCAGGAGATGGAAGGATTCGGCGCAGCGCTCACGGGATCGTCGGCCTACCTGATCAACAAGAAGATGAGCACTTCGCAGCGAAACTCGCTCCTGAAAACACTTTTTAGCGAGACGGATGGCATCGGCATCAGCTACCTGCGCATGACCATAGGAGCTTCTGACTTTTCATTGTCCGACTACACCTATGACGACATGCCCGCCGGTCAATCCGACTATCCGTTGGATAATTTTTCAATCGACAAAGACAAGGAAGATGTGGTGCCGGTGTTGAAGCAGATCCTTACCGTTCAACCGGTAGTGAGCATCATGGGGTCGCCATGGAGCCCGCCTGCATGGATGAAAACCAACGGCAACCTGAAGGGTGGCAAGCTGAAGACAGATGCCTACGATAGCTACGCACAATACTTTGTGAAATATATTCAGGCGTTCAAAAACGAAGGCATCACCATCGACGCCATCACACCGCAGAACGAACCGCTATATTCCACCGCCAGCTATCCCTGCATGGACATGCCAGCGACCGATCAATTGAATTTTATCAAAAACAACCTTGGACCCGCTTTTCAAGCGGCGGGAGTGAACACGAAGATCATTGCCTACGATCACAACTGGGACGTTACGGATTATGCCATTTCCATTGTCAATGATGCGGGAGCTGCACAGTTTGTTTCGGGCTCGGCGTTCCATGCTTATGCGGGCAATGTGTCGGCCATGAGCGTTGTCCACAACGCCAATCCCAACAAGGGACTTTACTTCACCGAGATCTCCGGCGGCGCATGGGCCACCGACTTCAGCGACAACCTGCAATGGCAGATGGCGAACATTTTTATCGGAACTACAAAGAATTGGTCAAAGACGGCATTACTCTGGAACCTGGCGCTGGACGAAAATTTCGGTCCCACCAACAATGGGTGCTCCAACTGCCGCGGCGTGGTGACCATCAATTCAACCAGTGGCACGGTGACCAAGAACGTTGAATATTATGCCATTGGCCACTTCTCAAAATTTGTGCGGCCGGGTGCCCACCGCGTGTCGTCTACTTCGTTCGACAGCGGAACGCAACTTGACAACGTCGCTTTCCTGAACACGGATGGCAGCAAAGTGCTGGTGGTTTCCAACAGCGGCAGCAATCAACAAACCTTTATCGTCAAGCAAGGCGCACGCCAACTCAGCTATACGATTGCTGCAAAGTCGGTCGTGAGCCTTGTTTGGTAGTGGTAGGGGATGAATGTAATCTTAGCAAAATGGCTCAGTTGCCTGTCCGTGCGGTAAGCTCCTGCGTAAGACTTTCCGCATTGGCCTGCTGCGACTGCATGAATATCAAATAGGATGATGCATGAGCCCTCAGCGCCTCCACTTTTCCGTTGTCTAACTCGGATTGATAAAGTGCTATAGTCTCCTGCTGATTTTTTAATTGTGAGCTGACGTAGGCCGTATCGAACGGCGCGCCAACCAAGGTCAGCAAAATGGCCAGTCGTTTTTCATGAATCTTGTCCATGCCGGTAGTCAGTTGTATGTTGTCAGAGGCCGCGATGTTGCGCAGGTCGTCGATGGCGCGCCGGTGGGCGCTTGCCATCCGTGTTCCAAAGGCCCGGACTTGTGGATCGTTGCCTTTTTCGGCTGCCAATTGTCCATAGATCATATCGGCCTGGCTGGCCGCACCTGCTTTGAGCAGGAACTCTTTGTCTTTTCCTATGATGGTATGAGAATCCTTATCCTCACACGCAAAGGCCACCACACAGGTGAGAGCAATTGCCCAAAAACACGTTTTCATATAAGGGGGTTTTTTCTTTAGGGGAGACAATTTGGATGCCAGGGCCATAAGCAGCCCGTTTCCATTCAACAGACCACAGCGAATGCCTTTCTATAGCGCAGAAACAAATCTTCCCCGGGCGAAAGCACCTCAAATTGTGGACTTTCCCGGTCTTGTGATGGCGATTGTGTGTAAAGGTGTCATCACTCGTATTGTGTAAATTTGTCAACACCTTCGCACGCATCGTTGCGCGACGTTCACACCACTTTGAATTTTCAGCTCCTGAATCCAGTGATTACTATAAAGCGCCTATGGAAACCGTCATCCTCTATTCTTTCACCAGCCCTGACATTAAGGTAACGATAGAAGCCTATTTCAACGAAGCGGGAGGCCTCGTGGTGGATGGATATGATATTGGTAAATCGGTGGAGGACTATTTTGGAGACAGTGACTATGAATATATGCTCACCGTTCCGCAGCGGGAGGTGGCGAAGGTTTATACGTTGTGTTCGTTGCATCCCAACGACCCATCAGCATTGCTTCGCCACCTCCAATCGCAGTTCAATACCAATCACTGCTACACAGACATCAGGAATTTTTTGGAAAAGAACCAGGTGCGCTATGAATCCTTTTCATGGAATTGAATCCTTAACGATCAATGGGGTTGTGCTTTCTTTGGTGCCCGGTCGAGGTAAGGGTCGATGATAGACACGAGCTTTTGGGTTTGCATCATCAGCGTCACGTGCGTCATGCCGGGAAGTATGGCGAGTTGGGATTGGGGTAGTCCGGCGATGTCGCCAAAAACGCCGCCGTCGAACAGACTGTACATTTCCGCCACGTGTTCCATGCTGACACCGTCGTTGTCGCCCTTGATCAGCAGCATTGGCGATTTGATAGCTTTGATGTTGCTTGCTCCCAGGTCGAATGGCGTGTTGTCGAGCTTGAGCAGTTTGGTGACAAATTCTTTCCAGTGACTTTTGTCGGGCGAGAGCCTGTCGTATTCTGTTTTTAAGGGAGTGTTGTCAAAGAACTCCGGCTTTAAGGTGGGGAAAAGATCGCGGGCCGCTTTTATCCATCCGTCCATTTTGAAGACCGACGAAATGATCACCAACCGGTTCACCACGTTGGGATGGCGAATGGCCAACGCAAACGCCACAGTGCCGCCCAAACTGTAGCCAATGATGTCGGCGCTATCGACCTTGATATATTTCATGAGGCCCGCCACGTCGTCGGCCAGTTGAGGGTAGGCAAAGTCGCGGTTGGCATCGGTCGTCCGGCCATGGCCCTGCATCTCTACGGCGATCACCTGGTGTGTTTTGGCCAGCTCCGGTATCATCTCACCCCAATTCATGTCGATGTTCATGAAGCTGCCGTGCAGCAACACCACGGGCTTGCCTTCGCCGTGAATTTCATAATACATTTTCAATCCGTTCACGGGCGCATAGCCGCTGGACTTCAACGTTTTTTGTGCGCCGGTTTGCTGCGCGAGGCACGATGCGGAAATGAGGAAAAGATAGCCTAGTGCGAGGATGGCGTGGGCTGATAAGGTTTTCATGAGTTTCGGGTTTTAGAGACATTTTTGTATAACAAAAGTGCAACCGCGATTTTGATCCTCGCCTGGGGGATTACGACGAATTAAGGGGTAAATACGCCACCAGGCAAAAAAAGTAAAAGCACCAATAACCTTACATCGCCCCGGACGGGAGTAGGAGAAGCGATTTGTGTTCTACATTTTTGCACCCCTATAGTTAGGTTTTATGATGAGATTTTGCTTTTGGGTTGCTTTTTTGGCAACCCTAGTTCCGGCCTGCGGACAGGATTTTGATGGTTACAAAACGTTATTACCCCAAGGCCCCGTTCCAAAAGATTTTACGGAAAGAACCTCCGAAAAAGTAGCTGCTGAAGTGACGGCCGTCGCGGGCAAGAATACGCGCCAGAGAAACGCAAAAAAGCGGTTCGTTATGGAAAGCACGTTCAGCATCGACGACTTTCTGGCCAGCGGTAGCGTGCTGTTCAACGACGCGGTATCGGTCTATCTGGACGAAGTGCTAAAGGAAATTCTGAAAACACAACCTGACTTGAAAAAGAAGGTGCGTGTCTATGCGGTGAAGTCGGCCTCGGTGAATGCTTTCACCACAAACAGCGGGCTGATCTTTGTGAACCTGGGATTACTCTCGCGATTGGATAACGAAGCACAACTGGCTTTCGTGCTTTCCCATGAGGTGGTGCACTATCAGAAGAAACACGTCATCAACGCCTATGTGACAAATATCGATATCGAACAGGGACGTGGCGACTATCGCAAGCTGTCGGTAAGTGAGAAGGGATTTGCCAAGAGTACCTATTCGAAAGAAAAAGAATCGGAAGCCGATCTTAGCGGCGCGGCGATTTACCAAAAGAGCGACTATGCCAAAGACTCAGTCGAGAACATTTTCGATATATTGAAGATGGCCGACCACCCGCTCTCATGGGGTGCGTTTCCCAAGGATCGTTTTGAATCAGGACGATACGTTTTTCCGGATTCGTTCACCACGATCGATGTCAAGCCCTTTGCAGTCGACGAAGACTACGACGACAGCAGCAGTTCTCACCCAAACATCAAGAAACGTCGCGAGGCAGTTCGCGATAAATTCAAAGGCATTAGTGGGGGTGTTGATTTCAGAATTTCGGAAACGCGCTTTCAATCGATCCGGAAGATCGCCCGCTATGAGCTTTGCAGGCAATTTCTGCTTGAACATCGCTATGCCGAATCGCTGGCCTTGGCCACAAGTCTGCAGGGGGAAAATCCAGGGTCGTCCTATCTACGTGAAACAGTGGCCAAAGCGTGCTACGGCCTGGCCCGTCAAGGGCTGAAGGATGAAGTGAACCTGGATGAGGAGGAGTGGGTAGGGGAGGCCGTTCGTATTTTCAATTTTGTGAAACAGCAATCGGACTACGAGCTGAGCGTACTGGCGTTGCGTCAGTTGGCGCGTTGTCAGGAAGCGACCCCCAACAATGCGGAGATCTCGCTGATGACGAAAGATCTGATAAAGGCGTTTTCCGAAAAGCACGACAGTTTGACCCTCAATTTTGTGCGTCTTGCGAATGGTCAGCCTATCGATCACCTGAAATATCCTTACACACAATATGCCTTCGCCGACCTCAAAAATCCGGCAGCTTTCTTCGACGTGCTGGACAAGAACGTTGTGCCCACAAAGAAGGTCGACACAAGGCCAAAGACCAAGAAAGAACGAAAGGAGCAGCGAAAGCTGGAAGCCGAGCGGGAAAAGGTGTTGGCCAAGCAGCGAAGGAAGGAGAAGCGGAAACCGCTGAATGTAAACAAAGTGGTTGTGGTGAATCCGCTGTATAAGAAGATCGATAAACGCAAGTCGCAAAGGGTGCGCCACGTAGAGGCGGAGAAAGTGCTCATCGCGATCGATGAGAAGATCAACGATGCGGCGGGTAAGCTGGGGATGGCCACCGAGATCATCAACCCGAACACGATAACAAACACGCAGGTTTCGCAGATGCAGAGCAACAGTGTCCTCAGTGACTGGATAGACGAGCAAATGCGATCGCGCGATAAGACCATCAGTCCAATTTATAACGAAATGGTAGCCTTGGCCGACAAGCACAAGACCGATCATTTTATGTGGATGGGCGGCATTTCGGTAAAAACGAAACGCTATTTGAAAGGCTTCTACA
Source organism: Chryseolinea sp. (assembly GCA_036525235.1). Classification (GTDB taxonomy): domain Bacteria; phylum Bacteroidota; class Bacteroidia; order Cytophagales; family Cyclobacteriaceae; genus Chryseolinea. Next base: position 12,451 of record DATDAV010000164.1, read on the forward strand.
TTGGGACAGCCATCATCGTACCCACCCTTACCCCCTGGTGTGCCTACTATGTGTTCACGGCCGACGCCGCAACCCTGTATTTTGCCCTTGTCTTCAATGTTCGCACCCAGGAGCTGGAGCTGTTGGACGTGCGGCCAATGGCCATGAAAGACAACGGCGCGTTGCTGCAATCAAACATTTATTACACGTTATTCAACTTGAAGAACTAAGGTATGAGAAGTTTTTATCTGGCAAGCCTGCTGTTGATGACCGGTGCGGTGAGCGCGCAAGTGCCCGGGTTTATGGGCAAACGTTTCAGTCTGTTTGTGGATGCCAACGCTACACCTGCTTTCTTTATCCAGAACGATCACAATCAAGTGATCGCGGCAGGCGAATCGGCCCGTACCTATAACTCGAACCGCCTGGCCTTTACGTTCCGCCCACAGGTAACGGCCGAATATCTTGTGGGGCGGAATCTGAGCCTGGGCTTTTCTTACAGTCGCATCAGCGTTGGAACCCAAGGGGCAAGGGGTGCGTCAACCGATAAAAATTACGCGCTCGATGACGACGTGGTGAGGGGGAAATCGTTGGGTCTCGAGTTGAAATTCTTCCGTTTTAAGAAGTCGGCCTCGATAGCGCCCATTGGATTTTATCGTACGGTTTCCGTTTACCTCACACAAACCAACGCCTACGACAACCGGGGATCAAAGGCGAAGTTGTTCGTGAACGATTTTGTGTATCCGGTGGTAAGCTATGGTATGGGTCGTCAGACCATGATCGCGAAAAGCCTGCTGCTGAAGACCGGTGTGGAAGTGGGCTGGGCATTTACGCCAGGCAACTGGCTGCGGGAAGGGCCCGACGATTGGAATGTGCAGGAATTTTCCGGCTATAACGTTCACCAAAGCCTGGCAGGCGATTATGCGGTCACGCTTCACGTGGCCTTGGGCTACACTTTATTTTGATGGCCATGAGAAAAACAGTACTCTATTATTTTTGCGTCGCGCAACTTTTATTTTCCTGTCTGGCCGAACAAGACAATCCGCTGGCGGGGACTTGCAAGGATAAGATCAAGAACCAGAACGAGGAAGGGGTAGACTGCGGCGGTGTTTGTACGGCATGTCAGCAGACGCCAGGCACGGACCCGACAAATCCGGACCCAAATCCTGTACCCACTCCTGTGGTCGCACCTTGCCAAAGCGATCTGAGGGACAACTACGTCACGCTGAATGGCATCGATAGTTGGTTGCACGAAGAGATCATCGACAACGAATACCTTTACTATACCCAAAGCGTGGACTACTTTGAAATATTCATTCAATTTAAAGACTACTCCAACCTATGGATTGGCTTGGGGGGCACACTTCCCAAAAGTGACAAAGTGTATAACATTGTCGATATCTTCTCACTAAGCCCGGGAAAAGCCGCCATCCAATACACCAATGCCTATTTCTACGACGCCATCGACGGCAAGGTGTACCTGACCTTTCAAAATGGAAAACCGGTGGTGGAGATTTGCCCCATGACATTCTCGGGCAACGGCCCCAAAGTGACTTTCTCGGGAAGGATTATGTGTTCGAATTAGCCCGGTTGCGGATTTAAGGAGCCTTTACCTTGGGATTCGCTGCTTTACTTTTCTTCAAATATTCGTCGGCCTTAGCGGGATTTCCATTTTGCTTCCAGTACTCCGAAAGTCCAAAGTAGGTCATGGCGCTTTGCGGATAACCGTCTTGCAACATGAGGAGATATTGAAGGGCAAAATTTTTCTCTCCTTTTGACAAATGGTATTGAGCCAGCGAATAGACTAGTTTTGGCGGTGGATAAAATCTCACATTCTTTTCAGCTGAAAACAATTCAAAGGTTTTCTTCAGGTCGTCCGGCCTGGACTTTGAACACATTGATGGCTTGGCTATTTCCATCTATCCAAAATAAAAAGACAAGGAATAAGATTATTCCTGCGGCACGATAATTTTTGAACTTCACCATTTAAATAATTTAACAGGTAACAAATTACAAGAGAAGACCGGAATTCTCAATCTCCGTGATCTTCACCAAATGATGATCATCGTGCTCGGCAACAAAAGTAAAGAGGTCCATCGCGCGCATCGGTGTTTTTAGCCTGGGATGGAGTGCCGACTTGAAAACGTCTTCGTTTTTCAGAAGCCGCAAACTTGCCAGGGTCTTTTGTCTTAGTTGTTCGAAAGCATTTAGCAGTTCGGCCAGCGACTTGCTGTTGTGATGGGCCTCCGTTGTTTTTGTATTGGTGAGATCGGTGGGGCGCAGCTCTTTTTCTCCTTTCAAGATGTCCTCCAGGCGTCCTTGCCACAAGGGCTCCAGGTCGGCCAGGTGGCCAATGTGTTCCAGCATTGACCATTTCCCGCCGGGCTGGACCACATAATGCAACGGATCGATTTGGCGCATCTTTTCCCGTAGCCGCACCGGTGTTCCCTCTAATCTTTCGATGAGGGAGGGCATGATGTTTTGCGTGGTGGTGAAATCAAATTTTCGGTCGAACCAGTTTACTTGTTCCATACAATCATTGCAGGTAAAAATGGAGGGATATAAACACTATAAATTCAAAATTAAATAAATCTCCTATTGGCCAGTCGCCCTTTTGCAACCCGGAAAATCGTCCGGTTAGGCTGTAGAGGGCTTATCTTTTGGATATTTCGTCACACCCTTCAACGGAAAATCTGAAACTTAAGATAGGTTAAGATTTTGAAAACATAAGATAGATTAAGTTTCAGCTCTGATTTCTTCGGCAGTTTTGCTTCGTATTAAACATCAAACTTTATGGCAAATCTGAAAGAAGAACGCAAGGAATTTGAATCCCTGGGACATATCTATCCGGTACAAACCGGGGTAAGCATCAAACACGAGGTCATCGCCGGTGTGTCCGGCTATTGGTTTACACCCGTACACGTGGGTGGGAACGAGGTGGTAATTTTCCTTCACGGCGGCGGATACATCTACGGCTCGATCGAGTCGCATCGGGCCATGGTGAGCCATATCGCAAGGGCCATCGAACGGAAAATCTTGTTGGTGGACTATTCGCTCGCGCCGGAGCATCCTTTTCCGGCAGCATTGAATGAGACCGTGGCCGTTATCCAGGAATTGGTGCGCACCCTTCCCGATTTTCAGTTTAGCATCATGGGCGACAGCGCCGGTGGAAACCTGGCCATGAGCACCGCTTTGAAATTGAAATCGCTCAACGTCCAGCCTGCACTGTATCACGTGCTGATTTCTCCCTGGGTGAACATGGAAACGGTTTATCCCAGCTATACAAAAAACGAAAAGCTCGATCCCATCATCACAAAGGATTTTGTGGAATATGCCGCGGGTCTATACGCCGCGGGTCACGACTTGAAAGACCCGTTGATCTCCCCCGTCCACGGTGATTTCAAAGGCATCGCCCCCACATTGATTTTGGTTGGCGCGCACGAAGTGCTAACGGACGACTCGGTTTTCCTCTACCAAGCCCTGGAGAATGCAGGCGTGGCATCGGAATTGAAAATGTATGACGGCGCCGATCACGTCTGGCCCCTGGTGGACATTCACTCCGAACACAGCGTGGAAGCCCTCGACGAAATCATAGATTTCATTACGGTGCACCAGGAGAGCACAGTAAAGTAGATCGGGGTAAAATCGCGGCATTATTTTACGGACCGGGCCCAGAAAGGCGTTTTGCATAATTCGTAAGATTTGAGGTAATTGTCAGCCCCAACAATTACCTCTTGCCGTGATACTGGACCCGCTTTTTTTATTTTTTGAGAACTACGTGGCCTTGAACGCAGAAGAAAAGGACGCACTCTCCCAACGGGTGAAAGAACGGCTCGTGAAGCGTAAGGAATTTATTTTACAGGAGGGACAGGTATGTCAATACTACACCTTCGTGACGGAAGGCTGTTTCAGAATGTATGCCGTCGACAAAGCGGGCAAAGAACACAATGTCCAATTTGCAGCCGAAAGCGATTGGATCGCCGACATCGGTAGTTTTTATTCCGGCAAGCCCAGCAAACTTTCCATCGAATCGATCGAACCTTCCCGCATCCTCCAGATCGACAAGCTGGACCTCATCCACATGTATCGCCACTATCCCAAGTTTGTGAGAAACTTCAAGGTGATTTTTGAAAACAAATTTGTCGAGCTGCAGAACCGCGTGTTGCAGAACATCAGCTCCACGGCGGAGGAGCGTTATCTCGCCTTCCTGGAGCAGTATCCGAATCTGTCTAACCGGATCCCGAGCATTCAAATTGCTTCTTATTTGGGGATTACCCCTGAATTTCTCAGCAAAGTAAGAAAGGACGTGGCGAGCAACCGAACCCAACAGATCGCGAACTGACGCTTTACCAAACTGCCTTTCGCGACCCCGAAGCTGGAAACCAACCGGAAGCCCCAACACCTTTGCATTTCCTTTGCGTCGACTTTGCGCCCTTAGCGTCTTTGCGGTTTAACCTTTGAAACAGAATAGTCTATATTTGTTATGGACAATTTTTCAGTTCCGGCGCCACCTAAAGACACCTCTTATGACAAAGTACATTTTCATTTTGATGATACTTTCCTTATTTGGGTTTGAGGAAAGACATGTTCAAAAAAATAATTCCTTTGAGTGCGTTTCCCAAGCCGATGCCGAGCGCATACTGGGATTGCCCGCGAAGGAGACCGATCATTTGTCAAAGGAAAAGGACGGCGTTTCCCGATTCGAATGCACCTTCACGGCGACAGAAAATGCCGGTGCCGGCGGAATCAGTCATCTCTACTATGTGTACGAGCAATATAAAAGCGCAGCACTGGCGCACGAAGTCTACCAGGAAATTTTATCGGCCAACAACCCGATGCCTGGTCAGAAACAACTCGACAGTCTGGGCGACGAAGCCTGGTTGCACACAGACAACGAAAATTTCGAGTTGCTGATCTTCCGGAAAAACAATCACATGGTGCGGGTGAAAGTCAACAAACTCACCGACAAGACCTCGCTTCCAGAACTGATGAACGTGATGCGCCGGATGGCGGCCACGTTGTAGTTATTTTTTGAGAGTCGAAAAAGTTTGACTCACACATGAGAAGCGTTGACGGCATTCCTGCCCTTGCTAAATAACGGCAGCTTATTGTTTCAGGAATTCTCTCACCTCAGCATATCCACCAAACTCATAGATGGGGCAGGATGCCGCGATTTGTGTTGCTTCCTCCAGGGATTCTGCCCGCAACATTAAAAAACCTCCAACGATCTCCGTACCCACGTGGTGAATTTGATTCGAAATAGTTGAACCGTCGCCGGTAATTAAGCACCCCTTCAGGGTCAGCGCGCTGCCGGATGATAAGTTTTCGGTGCCACTCCATTTTTCCCACCATGCCGCCCAATTCTCCCGGTGCCGGGCAATTTCATCCGGGGTATGTGTATGCGCATCCGTTCGGCCGTCGGGCTCTCTGAAAATAACGATGTAGTTGTTCATATGGGCTTTATTAACGTTATATAATTATAACGGTTTCGTTATAATTAATATTGTTTTCATTATTTTTACACCATGGAGCCCGTCGTTCAATTGATTTCAGCGTGGCAGGAATACGCCAAGCGTGCCGACAAGGTCAGTGTGAAAGATTTTTGCCAGGATTTTTTGGCGAAGAAAAAAACAAATATCCCGCTCGGGAAAGGCAACGATCTGAACCTGGCAAAACAACTGGGCAAGGCAAACAGCTTGGTGAAAGCCTACTTCAAAATAGCTTTGCGGCAGATTTCGGAAATGGAACTGGAGTGGTATTATTTTTTGGATGCGATTGCCGCAGCCGTAGAAATACGAAAAAATGATATCGTCAGTTTTCGTCTCCTGGGTGAACCCACCACCGGCATCGACATCATCAACCGGATGCTAAAAGCCGGCCTCATCGCCGAGCGGGTGGACCCGGATGATAAAAGAGCCCGCCTCGTCAAACTCACTCCAAAAGGAAAGCATCGCCACCATCAACTCAGCGTTCTTTTCGATGAAATTGCTGCAGAAGTGTTCCGCGCTATGGACACGGAAGTCAAAATAAAAATGGAGACTGCGTTGGCGAAATTGACGAATGAACATTCTGCTGCGATAAAGGACAAAAAGGGCAAGGCCTTGGATTCCATGGAAGAATCCGTGAAAAAATTCACGAGAGCCCTTAAACACTAAATGCTGGAAGAGCGATCACTCCGACCGCAACGACTTCACCGGATTCGACAACGCCGCTTTAATGGCCTGGAAGCTCACCATCATCAACGTCAGCACGACCGCACCGGCAACCGTTGCCGCGAAGAGCCACCACGATATCGTCGTGTGATACGGATAGTTTTTCAACCAGTCGTGCGTAAAGTAATAAGAGAGCGGGATCGCCATCAGGCAGGCAGCGAGCACCAGGATCACAAAGTCTTTCGACAACATTTGCCACAGGCTGGCCACCGACGCACCCAGCACTTTGCGGATGCCGATCTCTTTCGTGCGCTGCTCGGCCACGAACGACGCAAGGCCTAACAACCCCAGGCAGCTGATAAAGACCGCCAACCCTGCAAAGATGCCCGACAATGTTCCGATGCGTTCTTCGGAAGCAAATTTTTGAGCATGCTCCACGTCTACGAATTTGTAGTCGAACGGAACGCCAGGGAGGTATTGTTTGAAAACCTGTTCCGCGCGACTTAGCGCTTCGTGTGTGCTGAGCGCGGGGTTCAGTTTCAGGATCATCCAGTTGTCGTTTTCTTTCGCGTTGAAGTAAACGGTCTGCTTCACGTCGCGGAACGGCGATCCCATGAGCAGGTCGCTCACCACACCGACGATCTTATATTGGCGGTCGTCGCCCCACTTCACTGTTTTTCCGACCGGGTCTTCGATGCCCATGAATTTGATGGCGGCCTGGTTGATGATGATGGCGGTGGTGTCCGAAATGATGTCGCGCGAGAAATCGCGGCCTTCAACGATCTTCCAATCCACGGTCTGGCCATACTCGGTGGTGATCCAGATCGTGGCGAAGTCGGCTTGCAAGCTAGGGTCTTTTCCTTCCCAGTCAAAGCCGCCACTGTTGGACCATACTTGCGTGAGGGGGCTAGACGATTCGGCAACTTCCTGAACGGCCCCTGTGCGCTTCAACTCGTTTCGGAGCACATCGAACTTGCCGTTGAACTGCGGTGATTTTTGCTGAAGCATGACCACACCGTTGCGACTGTAGCCAAGGGGCCGGTCTTTCGTGAACTGTATTTGCCGGTACACCACCAGGGTGCCGATGATCAGGGTCACGGAAACGGTAAACTGAACGACCACCAAGATTCGCCGCGGCAACGCAGCATAGCGTCCAACCTTCATCACACCCTTCAAAACTTTTACGGGTTGAAAAGACGACAGATACAAAGCTGGATAACTTCCCGCCAACACACCGGTGATGACCATGAAGCTGACACTGATCGCCCAGAAGCCTATACGGTCGAACGGCAAGGTCATTTGCTTTCCTGACAAGGTGTTGAAGGTTGGCAGACTCAGCGAAACGAGGATGATGGTGAGCATAAACGCCAGGAAAACTACCAGGAGCGATTCGCTGAGGAATTGCGTGATCAACTGTTTTCGCAGCGAACCAATGGATTTTCGAATGCCCACTTCCTTGCCACGTTGCTCCGAACGGGCCGTGCTCAGGTTCATGAAATTGATACAAGCCAGCAGCAACACAAACGCACCGGTAATGCCAAACAACCACACGTATTCGATCAGTCCGCCCGACGGCACGCCATTTTCCCATTGCGAGCGCAGGTGCCAGTCGTTCATGGGATGAAGAAAGACCTCGGCTTTGAATTTCTTATCGTCTTCTTCCACATGGTTGTATTTGGTGTGGATGATCTTCTTGCTTAGGCTGGTCATTTCCGCGTGATCGCCAATCTGCACGAAACACTGAAACGAATTGTTGCCCCACTCGTGGCTGGCATCTTTCAGCCAGGGCTCCGAAAGGACATACAACTCCCACGGGGCGATGAAGGTTAGTTCGTCAAAATCGGAAGCGGGTATGTCTTCATACACGCCGGTAACTTTTACGTCAAGGTTGGTGTCGAGCTTCAGCAAGGCATTGATGGGGTCTTTGTCGCCGAAGAGGGCACGCGCCACGGATTGAGAAAGCAGGATGGAGTTGGGATCGCGCAAACCGTCGTTGCTGCCGGCAATCATTTTTAAAGCCAGGAGTTTGGCGGCATCCACGTCCATAAAATTGCCTGCCTTCGAAAGACTGGTGTCGCCGCGACTCAGGATATGGCTGTCCGTCCACGAGCTCATGACGATGTATTTGAAGTCGCTGCCATACACCTTTTGCAGCTCGCCTCCCATGGGAAAAGGAACGGCTTCCTGGGTAATGATCCGGGAGTTGATGGTTTGGTGCTGATACACCTGTGCCACGCGCCGGTATTCGGGGTGATACGAATTGTAAGAAAATTCATCAAAGACCCAAAGTCCGATCAGCATCGCCACGGCCATGCCCACTCCCAGTCCGCCGATGTTGATGATGGAATAACTGATGTTCCGGAAGAGGTTCCGGAAGGCGATTTTCAGATAGTTTTGTAGCATGCTTCAGGTTTTTGACGAATAACTTAATCTACAATTGTGCCATCAAAAAAAACAGGGCTTACCGCCCTTTGTGCTGGTTGCTGGAATCTGGGATGTTCACGTCCGGATGAATGTGTTCGGTGGTGGTCGGTGAGAAGCGTATAAATAAAAAAAGAGACTGTAAAAGCCTCTCCGCGTTTGCCGTCCTTCAAAACGAAATAGCTGACTATTTGATGAGCCCAGCCTTTCTTAAATTTTCTCGTGCACGGTCTGTTTGTTCCTTGAAGGGCTTGATTTTGCCGGCCTTCAATTGCTCAATGAAGTCTTCTAATTGTTGCAGCATTTCTGCCTCCAATTCGGTCTTGCTTTTTTTTGAAAGTGTGGTCATTTCCAGCGGTTTTGACGTTATAAATTTACGTTTTTTTCTTAGAAATTAACAGGTAATCAAATTCTACCGTCTCCTGAAAGGGCTCAATTTGACCATTTATAAAACCTCGCACATCATAAATGGTGTCGATATCAGCCCAGTGTCTGGCGATAATTTTTGTGTAAATATTCATTCTTTGCTGATTACTGCCTTTAAGATGCACTGTCACTCCGGGATTGGTTTCAAAAAAAGCTGACAGCGCTGACGCAACTGTGTAGAAAACGCGCTTAACATCTCCGTTGTTACTATCAGTTTTGTCATCAACATTGAATCCGGTAGTTTCGTACTTCACGAGGTCGCCAAATCCCCAGTTATAGTATTTTTTTCCATCTTTTTCGATGGGCGTAAATCCAACTATTTTGAGAATGTTTTTCTTTCCACGGCTAATGAAAGAATAATAGCTCTCATCACTATCAGGAATATAATCCAAACGTGACAATGGATAGGGATTGCTTATCAATGGCTGACAACGTTTTTAGTACGACTTAACAAACAACGTTATTAATATACTCAAATTTGTTAAAAACAACGCTTCATCTATACGTCTTATCCCGGCCTGAGTTTTTGATGTGGACGGATTAAAATCTATCCTCAAATTTTACTTTTTCGTTCTCTAATTTCACATAGTCAACACTGCCCGTTCCCTGGAACACAAAATCGATCCCAATGATCTTAGACCGCACGATGTCGTGGTCTATTTCAAACGCCAGTTTATCATCCAGAAATATTTTTGCTTTCCCCTGAGCGGATTCAATCCTCACCCGAACGAAGTCGTCAAAATCAACGCCGAAAGCCGACAGGTCGACTTGCTTTCCCGGCGCATCGAAACCAGAAAAGAACAACGACATATCCGAGACACAACCCTTTGTGCACAACGGGATTCCAACGGCCATCCCTTCGCAAAGCAAATAGATGTTTGTCTTCTGACATATGGCCGCGCCTTCCTTATAGTCGTTTTTCAAAGACGCTTCAAAAACAAAATCGTCGGAATAGATCGCGCCAAAATCCTGCACATTTAAATAGCTCACCGACGGCGGCTGTGGGACCAGGTGTATATTCTGATGCTGGAGCTTGTCGATGGATAACGCCATTTGTCCATTGACCATCACATCTTCTTTTTTGAAATACACCGGCATGGGTGTAGCGTCGATGGCGGCAAGCCATCCGTCGGTCGTGATTAAAATGCCTTGTTCTTTTACGATCTTCTCGTCCACCACCAGCTTGGCTTCGAAGTAGCCGGGCAAATAATAGATCAACGTGCGCTGATGTGTGTCTTTCGATACTTTCGTTCTTCGCTTTACATCCCAGGATTGTTGAAGGATAACCGAATCGACCGGCGCCTTGGTGGCGTCATAGTCAAAGATGACGGAATTGGGAACGCCTTTCTCGAGCGTCTTCTTTACGTGAAAGGAATAATCGTTCCCGTTGATTTCTTTTTTCGATCCCATTCCAAACCAAATGAAATAGCCGATCGCCAGTCCGATCGCCATGGTCACCAGCGGTCGCATGGGCTTTTTACCTTTGGGGCGGGGAACTGTTTTTGGTGTGGGTGATCCGGCTAACCCATTGGAGGTGCCTCCGTTTTTTACTTTAAAATCCCTCCAGTTTTCATAGCCGACAAATTGCACCAGCGTGTTGAGCGTAAACGTATTGGGCAGGCTCGTGTACTTCACCTTCCCCCATATCCGCTTGAGGGTGACATGACTCACCGCGATTTGCAGTTCGTCCTGGATTTTTTTGCTCAGCGCGAGAAAGTCCTGGTTGGTCCAATCCTGGCTATTGCCCCAGCCCAGCTTTTTTTCGATCTGTTTTTTTGTTTCTGAAATCAATTCTTCTTCGGTGAGCATATGCGGAGCAAAAATCCTCATTAAAAATAAGGTCTGCCGGGTGATTTTCCATGCGCTTGGCCTTGTACGGATTTGTACCAACATGTACAACCAGGAAATAGCCTGATTCCCCAACGGCAGACCAACTTCGCAGCAAATCTTTTTATGTATGGAGACACTGATCAAAACAGGACGGACATGCTATGGCATTTTAATGACGACCATCGGCATCAATCAACTCATCTATGGAGATTTCAGACCGGCCATCCTGCCGCCCTGGCCTTCGTGGCGGACCTCCCCTGAAATCGAGGCCTATATCACCGGGGTGATCTTCATTGCGGCGGGTCTTGCTATTGTGTTTTCAAAAAAGGCAAAACTGGTAGGGTTGGTATTGGGTTGTCTACTGCTGGCCGTTATTCTTTTCTGGCATCTGCCCTATATTCTATTCATACAGCCTCACTTGATCCGGCACCTCGGCGTGTGGGGCGATGTAGGCAAAACGCTGGCCTTCTGCGGCGGAGCGTTCGTGGTGGCGGGATCTTTTCCCCAGGACCAAACGACCCCGGGATTTCTAGCCCTTCCGGAAAAATTGATCCCCTTTGGCCGGATTTTATTTTCCACCACCATGATCATGTTCGGCTTCGATCATTTTTTTTATGTCGACTTTATTTCGACGATGGTACCCGGCTGGATCCCCGGACATTTCTTTTGGACCTATGTCACGGGCGCGGCGCTCATTGGTTCGGGTGCGGCCATCGTTCTAAAAATCAAACTAAAACTGGTTTCGCTGTTGCTGAGCCTCATGATCTTTCTCTGGTTTATTTTGCTGCACATCCCCGGCGCCATCGCCGATCCGGTGGTTGACCATGGAAACCTGGTGCTCAGTGCAGCCGATGCGTTGGGGTTTAGTGGAACGGCTTTGATGATTGCCCTCACCACGGCCCAGCAAAGTCGCGCCAATCGTTTTTACCAGGTGAAAGGTGGACATGAATCGGCGTTACCGTAACGTCAGGTATAGGCGGGCTTCAACGTGCCGGTCTTATGGATGAACTCGCCACTTGGCAAAGTCCAGTTCGAATGGATAATCCCGTTTTCGTAGTCGTGAATTTGCGTAACGGTTTTACCGTCATGCTCCACCCATGTTACCATATACAATTGCGACCTTAGGGCGGTCATGTTGATTTGCACGGTTTCCGATACATTCGCCGGTTGACCATCCCGTTCCAGGATGGTGAAGGCGAGCGTGGTGTTGCTTTGAATGTGCAGCATGGCTTTTGCCATTCCAAAGTCCACCAGGAATTGATTTCCGACGATCTTCATTTCTTCGTTCATGGCCATTGAGATTACCCTGTGAAAGTAGATCTTTAATATAGGTCGTAGGGGGTGTAATTTCGACACTTTTAGGGGCTGATCCGGACATTTAAGTTTCTTATCTTTATAAGAAAAGCCATGCGCCACGTATCGATACTGATCCCGGAAGCCGCGGCCACCGTTAGCAGCCTGGTCCTCACCTATGAAGTATTCCAGAAAACAAATGCCATCGCTTCAAAGAAAGGGAGCAAGCCTCCGTTCAACGTTCAGTTGGTTGGCTTAAAAAAGTCGGTCGCGCAGGTGGGTTGCTTTTCAGTTCGGCCTGAGATTACAACAAAAGAATTGTTGTCGACTGACCTCATCATCATTCCTGCCGTGAATGGAATGACAAGCGTGGCGTTGAAGGAAAACAAACCCGTTTTGGATTGGGTGATGATGCAATACAGTCGCGGAGCGGAAGTGGCGAGCCTTTGCACCGGCGCTTTTCTGCTGGCGTCGACGGGACTCTTAACCGGAAAGCAATGTTCCACGCACTGGGAAGTGGTCAATGAATTCCGGAACATGTTTCCGAAAGTGCACCTGGTAGAAGATGAGATCATCACCGACGAAAGCGGACTATACACCAGCGGTGGCGCCCTCTCGTCCATGAATCTCCTGCTGTATCTCATCGAGAAGTATCACAACCGTGAAACGGCCATCCATGTTGCCAAATCTTTCGCGATCGATTTTGACCGGAATGCTCAATCGCCTTACATGATTTTCACGGGGCAGCGAAAGCATCAGGATCATGAAATAAAGAAAGCGCAGGCGCTTATGGAAAACCACGTTGGCGAGAAGATGGTCGTCGATAAAATTGCCACGATGGTTTCCATCGATAGGAGAAATTTTGACAGGCGATTTAAAAAAGCCACGTCGCTCACACCGCATGCCTACTGGCAACGCGTGAAGATGGAGGCTGCCAAGAAAAGTTTTGAGGTCACCCGAAAGCATGTGAACGAAGTCATGTATGAGGTTGGCTACACAGACGTGAAGGCGTTTCGAGCGGTATTTAAAAAGACGACCGGGTTGTCTCCTTTGGAATATAAAAGCAAATACAATAAAAAATAGACCTGCCTATGTCCAGGATAAGCTCAACGATTTGACGTTGTGAGTCATTTTACTTAAACTCGTCCTCTGTCAAATACGCAAGCCGTCGCGAAGTCAAATGAAGAATTATAAGAAAATAGGATTGTGGTGTATTCTGGTTGTTTCACTTGTCACCGGAACCGGCGCGGTTATTTATCGCGATACATCGACGGATAAAATCGTGAGTTATGTTGTCGACCCCAAAGCGCGGGACATTCAGTTCTATTGGAAGGACGACAAGGGCGAGATCTTCAAAAGCATTCAACGCTTGAAAGATCACCTGGATCAAAAAAACAGTAAGCTTGTCTTTGCCATGAACGGCGGCATGTTCAAGGCCGACAACTCTCCCCAGGGGCTTTTCATTCAACAAAAAGCCAGGATTGCGCCACTGGACACAGCATCGGGCAGCGGCAACTTTTATTTGAAGCCCAATGGCGTGTTTTATATTACGGTAGATAAAAATGCAATCATTTGTCAGACGACAGATTTTGTGGACAATGGCCGGATTGAGTTTGCCACACAGTCGGGGCCGATGCTGCTGATCAACGGTGCGTTTCACCCCGCGTTCAAAAAAGGCTCATCCAATCTCAACATACGAAATGGTGTTGGCCTGCTTCCCGACCATAAACTCCTGTTTGCCATGTCTAAGGAACCCATAAATTTTTATGACTTCGCCAACTACTTCAAACAGGCGGGTTGTGAAAATGCCCTATACCTGGACGGCTTTGTCTCCAGAACCTATCTCCCGGAAGAGAAATGGATTCAAACCGATGGGAATTTCGGAGTGATCATTGGCGCCGCGATCCAGGAATGACCCGATAGATTTAGAATCCCCGCGTCAAAGAAATCTGGGTTGACGGCATTGTATAATTGTGTATATTGGACACAATGAACCGGAATAGATTTTCGGGCCTGCAGATACCACCCAAAACTCCCATCATGATGCGCTTGTTTCTGACACTATCCTTTCTGCTCCTGACGCTGTCTTGCGTACTTGCTCAGGACGCCCCAAAGCACCTTCCCATCATCGACGTACACGTCCACGCCATGAAAGTGAATCCGGCGTTTGGTGGTGACATGTGCCCTTGGTTTTTAAAGAATATGCCGGGAGGTGATCCCGGACAGCCGCCGCCGGCCTTCATCAACACCGATTGTGCCGAGCCACTCAAGGCAGCAAAGACCGACCAGGAAATGCAAGACGCCATCATTGCCACCATGAAGCGACTCAACATGACCATCGTGGCCTATGGCGACCCGGCGATCTTGCGCAAATGGCAAAAGGCCGCACCGGGCCGAGTGATTCCCGGCATTGGCATCAGCTCTCCCAAAGACATGACGGCGAAAGCTTTTAAAGATTCGCTTTCGTCGGGATTCTATAAAGTGATGGGAGAGGTGGCCCCGCAGTACCAGGGGATCTCGCCAAGCGATATGTCGTTGGATGAATATTTTGCTGCGGCAGAACAATTGAATATTCCCGTGGGCATTCACATGGGAACGGGCGGTAACGGCATGGCTAACCTCACGTCACCAAAATATAGAGCATCGCTGGGAAATCCCTTTTTGCTGGAGGACATGCTGGCACGCCATCCTAAACTGAAGGTGTGGGTGATGCACGCAGGCTATCCCATGATCGACGAAATGATCGCCCTCATGGGCGCCAACGCCTACGTGTATGTGGACCTCGCCGGTTTTATCTGGAGCTATCCCCAGGAAGAAATTCACGACTACATTCGCCGGTTGGTACAGGCAGGCTTTGGAAAGCGAATTCTGTATGGAACAGATTTATTGGTGTGGCCTAAACTGACGGAGGTTTCGATTGGAATGATCGAGAATGCCAATTATTTGTCATTTGAGCAGAAGCGGGATATTCTTTTTAATAATGCAGTCCGGTTTTTTAGATTGGATGAAAGCAAATTCAAGTAACGCGCCGTAGTGGTTCCAACGGAACGTAGCGATTTCTATGCGCGTGTTCCGTTGGAATGACTATTCGTTTTTCACTTAATGCGTTGTGCGAATCAAAACTGTAACCCAAACGTATACCCCGGCCAAATTTCGGCCTTGTGATCGAACAATTTTCCCGCGTCGAATTTTTTGCTGCTGATCTTGTAGGTGTCTTCGGAATCTCCGGCGTCATGCAAGAAATAATTCGCCGAGATGCCCGCGAACAAATAGAGCCAACGCCAGCGTTTCCCAAAGTCGAAATTTAGCCGCGTCAACACATTAAAGGTTCTGTCGAGCGAAAGCTCGCGATTGAGGTGGAGAAATTTCAGGCCATAGTGAATCAACCACTTTTTATTGAGCGGGTCGCTCGGCAACATGCTGTGCCTGTTGTAGAGCACTTTTTGAAATCCATATCCAAAGCCCCACGTCTTCCGCGCAGGATCGTAGCCGGCGATCAATGCATTTTGATTGTAGATTTGAAAGCGGCCGGAGTACGGCATAGTGGATTGCGTCCAGGTGCAGTTCAGACAATTGCCGGTGGTGTATTCAACATTGGCCGAAAAGAGCTCGTTGTAGGAAACACCGAGGTAGGAACCGGACGATCCAAAGTTGAGCAAGGCAATTGGCGTGCCCATACGGCTGTATTCTTTCAGCGGATAGTTGTGAAAAAAATTGATGAGCGCGATCTGTTTCCCACGCATGTCACCACCAAAGTTGACAAGTCCGATCTGCCAACCGTCCATGGCCTTACTGAAATTGAGTAGACCGATCTGCAGACTCCGGGCACGCGTGGGGGGTGTCGATTTCTTTCCCATCATGGTGCGCGCTTTATTGATGGCACCCAGTTGAAAGCCGGCAAAGTTGCCGTCGGTAAAGTTGAAGAGACTGCTGATCTGAAAACCACCCATGCCTTCTTTGGCAATGTTATAAAATCCGGCGATCTGTATCCCCGAGGAAGTGCCGCCCGTGTTGTTGCCCGCGCTATTGCCGATGCCCGCAAACTGAAATCCTTTTATATCACCGCCCACCACGTTCAGCATCCCGGCAAATTGAATGCCTTGCGCGTTGTTGCGCACAAAGTTCAATAGGCCCGCGAACTGGATTCCCTTCGTGTTGGCCTGGAAGTCTTCCGCGTTGATCAGCGCCCGCTCTTCCGATTGCGAGAGGTTCACATACGCATTGGCCCCCACGATGTTCGCCAGCCCCGCGATCTGGATCCCCGTCGATTCCTTTAAATTCACATTCACAAGCGAGCCCAGCTCCAGGATCCTGTTGCCGGCCGATAGCCCTCCAAAAAGATTGAATGAGAATTTATTATAATATGAACCGCTTTCTATGCCGTTGGTGCTGATGCCCGGGAAGAGCGAGAACTGGAAGACTTTTTCGTAAGAGCGGATTTTCTTTTTCACCTGGCCAAAGGCTGTTGGCGTGATGACGATCAACAGCAGACAGAATGCATAACGGTGACGAGCGATCATGGGGGATTTTGATTTTTATAGAGAATACTGATCAAATGCGGTTCAAACCGAACTCTCTCCAGTAACAACTCCTCTCATGCTCTAAAGCTTTGCCATTCGTCAGACGGAACTTTAATCTATTCACACACATCCACAAGTAGAAGTTCCCACAATGCCTTGTCCGCCATCAAAAAACGCCCCAGGAAGCGATTTATTGTTACCCCCGGCCCGTCCATCCTAAGTCCAAAGGCAATGAACCTATTGTCTGTACACGCGAACCAGGGAATGGTTCATACGATTTTTGAGTGTGCGCCATACCATCGGTAATCACTCGAAATGAAAACGACAGTTTGGGGGATTCGGGTGACGGTGGCGGATTTTAATGTGCGTATTAAAATAGCTTAATCTCCTTTTTAGGGGTATCTTCATTGGGCCGTTTTCCGGATTCCTGAATTCAACGCCCATCGCTTATCGACGCCTGAAGCAAATTCTTTCTCTTAAGACACGTGGGTATTAATGAAGATCCGGCAGCGATAGGATCTTTTTTATCTTATCGGTTCGAATACTGAGATTGCTTGATTTTGATATGATGTCGAAGGCGCCAAGTTTTAGGGCCAACTTTTTCTCCATCTCGTTTTTAGATGCGGTGTACAGGACAACGGGGATTTTTTTCGTGTTCCGGTTTATTTTCAGTTTTGTAAGGCATTCGATCCCGTCCATGCCCGGAATGATCAGTTCGAGAAAGATAACGTCTGTTCTGGTTTTTGAAAGGAGTGCAAAGGCCTGGGATCCGCTACTGGCAAAATCGATCGCAATGGAAGAAAATGATTCCTGGATGATTTGTTGAAAGATCCTGCCGTCCTCGGCGTTGTCATCGATGAATAAGATTCTTTTGATCATTTTGAGTTGCGGTTAATCCTGAATCAAAGAAGGATCAAAGGCGATAGGCAATGAGATAACAAGAAATGGATAAGAAAGTATTAATGTAGTACATTTTGAACGGATATTGGATATGTCTCAACGAATTATAGACCGAAGCTATGTGGGAGAAGTGCTCCAGCATATTTATACCAGCGAGCTTAAAATTAAGATCACGCTATTTTGTGAGGGTGGATATTTTTATATCGCCGGCGAAGAAAGAAAATCTCCTTTGCAGGGTACAACGATAGAAGAAGCGGTAACACACCTCGCTTTTCGATTGACAAAAGAATTTCCCACATCCGACTTTGCGGCGTGGTGGGCTATGAATTTCCGGGAGCAGGATTTGCGATGAGAAACGCTTTGGGTTCGCAAGGAAGGAATAGTGTGAAGACTGCCCCTACGTTTTTCTTTCCGTCGGCGTAGATCAAGCCACCATGATTTTCAATGATTTGCTTGCATAAGGATAGCCCGGTGCCACTTCCCTTGGCATTTTTCTTCTCCCCCAAACGCTGAAATAGGGTGAATATTTTTGTCGCGTATTTCTGATCGAACCCTATACCATTGTCCGCTACGCGAATGCAAACATAGGGCGCTCCGGGTTTCAACTCCGAGTAGTTCGGGAATGTGTGGGCAGTTGCTTTCGAAGCCGATATCTCAATGATGACGTTACCCCGGTTGAATTTGATAGCATTGCCGATAAGGTTTTGAAAACCTGTTTGATCTGGGTGCGGTCGCCTTGAATGATTGGGAGTGGAGAGCAATGAACAGTGGCGTTCTTCTTTTTTGTCGTCGCCTCCAAATCCTCGGCAGCTTCTTTCACAAGGGCATTTAGGTCCACGGCTACAATATCTTCTACGTCTATCTTCCTGGCCGATGAAAAATTCAAGAGATCTTTGAGCAACAATGACATCCGGGCGGCGGCGGAGTTGATCTTTTCGGCATATCTGCGGGCATAGTCATTCAGGTGGGCTTGTGGACCCGACAGCAGATCGGCAAAGATCTGAAGTTTGCGCAACGGTTCCTGCAAATCGTGATTCGACAGAAAATTGTATTGTTCCAACAAGGCCTTCGTGCGACGCAGCTCTTTTTCAGATTCAAGCCATGCCTCATTTCGCTCACGCAATTCCACCAATACGTTCGACAACTCCTGGCGCGTGCTGAGGAGGTCTTCTTCAAACCCTTCTTTTAGTTTTTGTATTTCCTGGAGATAAGCAGGCCCGTTGTGATGAACGTGATGCCCTTCACGCACATATTCGAACGCCTTGAATGCCGGCGTGAGTTTTCTGAACCTTCCGGGCAAACTGCGCTTCAGGTCTGGACCTCCAAAACCTTTTTCTCTTTTTTCACCGGACTTTAACCATTCATGCGGAGAGGTTAGCGTTCCCAAAGCAGAGAACCAAGGCTCGTCAGGCGTAAAAGAGACCTTTTCCGGCAAGTTTATTTTCATGGTGATGAGGTTTGGGTGATTTTTTTAATCGAACAAATACATGTCCATAGGAACGTCTTCGGCGAAAATGCCGCGCTAGGGGGTAGGAGCAATCAGCTCCCGTTCGAAATAGGCAAATTGTTTGTGCTCGGGGGCATCCACCACAGCGCAGTAGTAAATGCGCTGATAGTATCGCATGATTTTCAGCTTTAGCCCTGGATCTGCTTTTGCAGTGATCAGGGTGCCCTCAGGAAAGAGGTTATCGGTGTTGGTTTTATAGCTCATTGTGAGAAGTGTATTTTGAAGTTTGTGTAGCGTAAATAAAAAAAGCACCATTAACCAATCGCTAACGGTGCCCTTTCTGTCAAGTCAATTACAGTGTTCCTATAATGGCTTGAAGTTCTTTCGTGGTCTTTCCCAGTTTAACTTGAAGTTTGTCAAGCATCCGCATCTTCTTGTCTTCCTCAAAATTCAGATCGGCGTCGGTCAGGACGGGATACTTTAGCTTGAACTTTGCTTTTTTTCCGGCCCAATCCAGGGCAGGAGCGGGTATATTCTTTTTCGCTATCATGACATTTTAATTTGATTCCTTTTCGTTGACAAAGATCACTATAAAAGTCCACCCACCCGTTGCAAAGAAAACCAACAGATTTGCATTTTTCACAGGTGGGTTTTTAATTGGACCTGTATGCCTCAATGACCACTAAAAGCCGTCGCGAATTTTGTAGTTCTGCACCACATCGAATTTCTCCGTCACGCGGATGAAATGCGGTATAGCATTGAATTCAAAGGCGAATTGTTTTCGCAGGCTCTCCACTATTCTGTTAAGGGAATTTATAATCCCCTTGGTTACGCTTTCTGCTTTCATATATTGTTTTAGTTAATTCGAAGGATGTAAGGTGATCAGGCGCGTGAAACTAGCATTGCAAGTAACGGAGTCGTTCGGAGGGGACATTGCGCCAAAACTCAGATGAATCGGTTAATCACTCAAACCAAACAGTAAAGATGACGAATGCATGCTGGGAAACACTATAGGAAGAAGTAAAAGAGTTGCATTAATCACACATTATGGAAGCGAAGCGTTTTCGAAAAATTGCCTCCAAAAGCGTAAATAGGTTGTTTGAGTCGTTGAAACGTGGTTTTGTGATTGATGAAGAGTAATGGGTGTGAAAAAAATGCATTAAACCGCAAAGGCGCAAAGGACGCAAAGTCAACGCAAAGGGAGCTGCATTTCTTTGC
>DATDAV010000165.1:0-1017 GCA_036525235.1 Chryseolinea sp.
GTAGTTCCAGGCTAGGTCCATGCTTCTCTCCAGATGAATAAAGAGGGTGGTGGAAGAACAAGATTTTCCACTCGCTGCCGGAACTCTTCAGCTCGCCCTTCAGCCAGTCGAGTTGCTTTTTGTCCATGTAGTTGCTATCCACCGCGAAAAATCGGACGCCGTCCTCCGGCTTGAAGGTGTAATAGCGTTGTCCCCCCATATTGAAGGGCTTGTAGGCGATTTGACGGTCCGGTACATCATGATTTCCGAGCGACGCATAAAACTTGATCCCTGCTGAGAGCAACGCCTGGTAGGGTTTTTCAAACTTATTTTGAAAATCCTTCGCGCTGTCTCCGCCATACATGTTGTCGCCAAGCATAATGACGAATTCAAAAGGAAACGTCGCACGAAGCGCCGTCATTTTTTGCCCGATTTCGTACTGTGGTTTTCCGCCGGTTCCGGTATCGCCGAGGATTGCGAACTTTAACGACGGTTGTTGGACGGCCGTCGCAGCTGTCTGGAGCGATTGGACCGCTGGACCAGGCTGAACCGCAGGGCCGGGCTGTTGCGCCTGAACCTGAAATAAAACGGCGAAAACAAGGGCCAAAACGCCGGGGAAAAAAGAGCTCCTCTTTTGATGCATTGTTGCCTTCCTAATTCATTTTTCGCGTTTCAAAACGCTTCAGGCAAAACATCGACAATCATATTTGCCTTCGTATCTCGCAAAATCAGACTATGTCCGACAAAGCGGAACTCAAGCTCCTTCGGCAATGGGGGCAAAGCCATCAGCACGGACGGGGGCACCGTGGAAAAGGGCGCCGAAATAGGGTAAGGGGCATTAACCCCCAGATTTACAGGCTCCGACAATGCTTCCGACTTAGGGTTTCCTTCCCCAAGAATGGTGGCTTTTGCAGCTGCACCCTCTTTTCCCTCGAGTGTTTGTTTGATTGCCATCCTGATCAATCGTTGCGCGCCTGGCGTGAAGATTTCGCCTTGTTTCGCGTTCGGTCGTGCCGCGCGAATAGCATCGGCTATCTG
>DATDAV010000166.1:0-23549 GCA_036525235.1 Chryseolinea sp.
CCGCCAGCAAGGATCACAACGCCTGCCTTGAGTGCATCCTGAAACGTTTGGCGTTTCTTCACGAGGCGTTCAGGCTCCGGCTGTGAATCTTTTTTCCAGCCGCGGTATTGGGCAATCGAAGCACCCGCCGCGAGCGTTGGGCAGAGGGCTACACCTTTTTCCTTCATGAGCTTGAACACTTCCGGTGTTCCATCGTCGCCGTGTTCGATGGTTTCTACGCCTGCCAGCACAGCCCGTCGCATGCCTTCGGCGGTGGTGGCATGGGCGACTACGGGACGGCCACTGCTTTTGGCGGTTTCTACGATCAGCTTAAGTTCTTCCACGGAAAATGTCGGTTGTGCTTCGGCTTTCAGACCCCAGCGATAGTCGGCGTATACTTTTACGATGTCGGCGCCCTTGCCGATCTGGTCCCTTACGACTTGGATCAGGTTGGAGCCGTCGGCTTGTTCGGCGCCCAGCATCACCGTGAAATCGGTGTCAAATCCTTTGGGGCCATAACTTCCCGTGGCAACGATGGCGCGGCCGGCCACCAGCATGCGAGGGCCAGGGATGATATTTTGGTTGATGGCTTGCTTCAATCCGACATCAGCGTAGCCGGCCCCTTCCGAGCCGAGGTCACGCACCGTGGTGAAGCCGGCGCGCAGTGTTTTTTCTGCATGCACGG
Organism: Chryseolinea sp.; assembly: GCA_036525235.1. Lineage (GTDB taxonomy): Bacteria > Bacteroidota > Bacteroidia > Cytophagales > Cyclobacteriaceae > Chryseolinea. The sequence goes on from DATDAV010000166.1 coordinate 665, forward strand.
TGGCCCGGGCTACGCGCAGGGCGTCGGATTCTTTGAGCACCTGGTCGTCCCACGGGGTTTCGTTGTAAGGATGGAGAAGCAAGTGCGAGTGCCCCTCAATAAGACCGGGCAGCAGCGTGCAACCGGGTAGCTTTAACGTGGTGGCGTCCGGGGGGAGGTTGAGTTGGGATGGGGCTCCGGCGGCGGTAATTTTATCGGCCGTGACCACCACCACCCAGCCGCTGTGCAGTTGTTCGCCGTCGAAAACGCGGTCGGGTTCGAGAATATATTTTTGTTGGGCGTGAACGGCAATCACCAGCAAGAAACTAACGGTGGCCAGTATTGTTCTAGCTACAGGGTTTTTCATGATTAAAAGGTAACTTTAATTGCAGATGCTTACAACACTTTCTATGCTCAGGATATTTGCTTTCGTATTTTTTATGTTTTGTGCAGGACTGGCCAACGCGCAGCCCGGCACCGAAATTTATCTCTTCGATCTGTCGCTGGAGAAAGATCGCATCACGCTGGTGCAATCCAAAAACATTACCGACCGGCCTGGCTATGACAACCAGCCGTTCTTTCATCCGGATAAAACCGTGCTGTACTACAGCGCGGCCGACACCGCCGGACGAACCGACATTATCGAGTTCAACTACGTGACCTTCAACCGCCGAAACATCACGCGAACGCCGGAAAAGGAATTTTCACCTACGGTTACCCCCGACAAAAAATTTCTGAGCTGCATCATCCAGCGCGACGACGGCAAACAGGATCTGGGAAAGTATCCCATCGACGGCGGTGCGCCCGTGGTGCTGATCGACAATCTTACCGTTGGCTATCACGCCTGGGAAAATGGTCAAAGCCTGGTGTTGTTTGTTTTGGGTGAACCCCATACGTTGCACCGTTACGCGGTGAAAGATCATACCGATAAAGTGGTGGCCGAGAACATCGGTCGTTCCCTGCACAGTATCCCCAAATCGTCTGCGATAAGCTTTGTCCAAAAAACGGGTGACGACGCCTGGATCATCAAACGACTTGAGAAAGACGGCACGTCCACGGAGTTGGCGAAAACACTTCCGGGCCGCGAGGACCTCACCTGGACACCCGACGGACGGATTATTATGAGCGACGGGGAAAAATTATTTTTTATTCGACCCGGCAAAGACGCTGTGTGGAAAGCCGTGGAGATCAACACGTCACTGCCCCTGAAGGGAATTACCCGGCTGGCCGTGAACGCCAAAGGCGATAAGATAGCGATCGTGGTTTCGGAATGAGCTGCGAACGACCGTGAATTATTTTTACCTTGGCGCCCTGAAAAAATAAGGATGCAGCACAAAATCAAACACATTGCCATCTGCGGCAACATCGGCTCGGGGAAGACCACGCTGGTGGAAAAACTTTCCAAACACTATAACTGGATACCGCTGTACGAGTCGGCGGACAACAATCCTTATCTGAAAGATTTCTACGAGGACATGACGCGGTGGGCATTTCACCTGCAAATTTATTTTCTCAACAGCCGCTTCAAACAGGTGACGTCCATCAAGGACAGCGACCGGACCATCGTACAAGATCGCACCATCTATGAAGACGCATTCATTTTTGCATCCAATCTCCACGAAAGTGGTCACATCACCGACCGCGACTATCAGAACTACCTCGACATTTTCAACTCGATGATAAACTTTGTCCAACCCCCGGACCTGCTGATCTATTTGAGGGCCGACATCCCTAAGCTGGTACAACAAATCCAAAAACGAGGCCGCGAATATGAATACTCCATGCGCCTGGATTATTTAAGAAAACTGAATGCACACTACGAGCAATGGATCAGCAACTATACGTTGGGAAAACTGCTGGTCATTGATGTGAACCACCTGGATTTTGTGGAGCGCATCGAGGACTTCGCTTTTATCATCGGCAAGATGGAGCTGGAGCTGAACAACTTGTTCGAGATGTGACCCTCGCTCCAAAAGACGTCCGCGCTATTTTTTCTTCATGCTGATCATGAGCACTCCCGCGAGGATCAATGCGGTGCCGGCTATCTGCAAAACATGGATGGGCTCCTGTAAAAAGAAATAAGCCTGCAAAATTGTGGACACTGGTCCGATACTCCCCACGATGGCCGCGTTGTTTGACCCGACGCGTTTAATGCCCCAGGTGACGAGATAAGAAGGAATGACGGTGCCCAGAATGGCCATGAGAAAACTATAGAGATAGGTGGAGGTATCCTGATCCCACAGCGAATTGGATGACGTCACAAAAAAATGGAGCAGCACGGCCGCTGCTGCAAAGCTCATGGCATAGCTGTTGAACTTGGCTGCGCCCACAGAAGGAATGAGCCGCCCGCTGCCGACGATGTACATGGCATAGGTGATGGCGCACATAAAGATGAGCAAGGCTCCTTTGTAAAAATCACTGGACGCGTCTTCTACACGTGCCTCGCCCCAAAAAGCAATGAGCAATCCACCATAGGTAACGAGCAGCGCTAGCCATTGCTGGACAATGATCTTTGAACGGAACACCAACGCCGACATGAGCAACACGAACGTGGGGTAAATGAAAAGCACAAGCCGCTCGATGCCTGCGGAAATGAATTTCAACCCCATAAAGTCCAGCAAACTACTCACGTAATACCCGAGGCACCCCACCAGGGCAATGCCCAACCATTGTTTGCCCGTGAACCTTACATTATCGCTTTTTTGAGACGACACAAAAGCCGAGACGACAAAAAACGGAAGCGAGAAAAGCATGCGCAGGGCCAACAGTGTGATGGCATCCACGGGCGCCTCACGATAGGCGAGCTTGACAAAGATGGCCTTCGTGGAAAAGAAAATTGACCCCAGTAAGCAAATAACAATTCCGCCGATAAAGTAGGCGTACGATTTCTTGTCAGACATGCCCTAGCGTGATATCAACGTCGCGAATTTTTTCAGGTCTTTTTCCGTGTTGTAAACGTTGGGCGCTACGCGGATGGCATTGCCCCGGAACGACACGTAGACGTTGTTTTTGAGCAGTTGGGTTTTGATCTTATCAGCGTCGTGCTGGCCCAGCCGGATGCCGAACAGGTGTTTCGCCCGATGGGCCTCTTCTTCGATCAGAAACCCTTTCTCGCGCAGGGTTAGGATGGCCTCGCGGCTGATGTGGCCGCAATACTCCTGGATATTGGAAACTCCCCAACGGTTGAGCTGTTGGATAGACTTCAGCAGCATGGGCACCAGCACAAAATTGCTGTGCTCACCCACCTCGTAGCGCAAGGCTCCCTCCTGGTAGGTGGATTGATAGTTGGTGAGTTGCGAGAATTGCTCGCTATGGGCGCGGTTCATCCAGCTTTCTTCGATGGGCTTGCCATGATCGAAATACTCGCCGTAATATGCCAGGCCGGTCGAATAGGGACCGAGCAGCCATTTGTATCCTGCGCAGATCAACGCGTCGGGTTGAAAGGCCTGCACATCGAAGGGCAACGCCCCCACGGACTGGGTGCCGTCGACGATGAGCGCGGCGCCCACTTCGCGGGTGCGCCGGCGAATGGCGGCCAGGTCGAACAAGGTGCCGTCTACCCAATGGACGTGCCCCAGGGCGACCGCTTTGGTGTTGATATCGATGGCGTCGAGGATACGCTCGTTCCACTTTTGGCCGCGGCCCGCAAACTCTTCGGGGGGCGCGATGGATTTTAGTTGCGCACCGGTCTCTTCGCAAAGGCGTTGCCAGGGATAGTAGTTGCTGGGAAATTGTTCAGCGGCCACGATCATGTTGTCGCCGCGACCGATCTTGAGGTTGCGCGCCACGTTGGCCAAGCCATAGGAAACCGAGGGGACGACCACCATGCGTTTGGGATCGGCCGCATGAATGAGCGTGGCAAATTCCTTTCGCAGCAATTCGGTGTCGCTAAAAAAATCTTCGGGCTTGATGGAGGCGGGGTTGCGCTTGCGGCGCAGGTTTCGGATGCCCACCTTCTCGACATCTTTCAATTGCGGCGACATATAACCGCAGTTGAGATAGGTGATGCGTGGTGGCAAGGTGAAAGCGGAGCGTTTACAAGTGAGCATGGGAACGTTGGACGATGTATGATTAGGATTTAAACCGATTATAGAGAAACAGGATCAGCGACAACAACAGGCTGATGAGGATGCTGGTGGTGAGCGGAAAATAAAATTTGAAATTTCCCCGCTCCACGGAAATGTCGCCGGGGAGTTTGCCCAAGGGGAACTTGTCTGCATAGGTAAGGATAAGTCCTATCGCGATGCAGACGATGCCTATTACGATCAGCCACTTGCCCATATTAAAAATTTCTTCTCAACTTGGAGCCTCAAACCGCGACTTTGTCACGAAGCATGCCAGGAAAGCTATACCTCATCCCCAACGTCATTGCCGACGACACGCAGAACGTGGTGATAACGGCGCAAGTCCGAAGCGAGTTGCCCCACATTGTTCACTTTCTGGCCGAAGATATACGCACGGCCCGACGATACCTAAGCAGCCTGAGAATTTATGAGTCCATCGAGCCGCTGCACTTTGGCGTGCTGAATAAGGACACGAAGCCCCAGGAGTTGGAGCAACTGTTCGAACCCGTCACAAAGGGTCACGACATGGGGGTCATTTCGGAGTCGGGTTGCCCTGGCGTGGCCGACCCCGGGGCGCTGGCGGTGAAGTATGCACACGATCGCGGTATTCGGGTAGTGCCCCTGGTGGGCCCATCGTCGTTGTTGCTGGCGTTGATGGCTTCGGGTCTGAACGGTCAGCGCTTTGCTTTTCAGGGGTATCTGCCCATCGATGCGCGCGAAGGCGCCAAGGCGGTGAAGGAATTTGAGAAGGAGTCGCGGCAAAAGAACCAGACGCAGCTCTTTATTGAAACGCCTTACAGGAACAATGCTGTTTTTGAGGTGTTGATAAAAAATTTGAACCCGGAGACCTTGCTTTGCGTAGCAGTGGAGGTTACCGGCAAGGAGGAGTTCATCCTAACCCAGCCGGTCAGCCGGTGGCGCAAGACGAGCCCCACCTGGCCGAAGGCCCCGGCCATATTCTTGTTTTTAGCCGTTTAATTCGATTGATTTGGTAGACTTTTTTCTTTTTCAATAATCGCTCTAAATTTGCGATTCGAAATTTTTCAAAACAGTCCTTTAATCTATAAACACTTTAATCCAAAAATCCTTATGCCGTATTTATTCACCTCAGAGTCCGTTTCGGAAGGGCACCCCGACAAAGTAGCCGACCAGATCTCGGACGCGCTTATTGATTACTTCTTAGCCTACGACCCCAATTCCAAGGTGGCTTGTGAAACCCTGGTAACTACCGGACAGGTCGTTTTGGCCGGCGAGGTGAAATCTGAGGCATACCTGGATGTGCAGGACATCGCTCGCGAAGTGATCCGCAAGATCGGCTATACCAAAAGCGAATACATGTTCGAAGCCAATTCGTGCGGTATCCTTTCGGCTATCCACGAGCAATCGCCCGACATCAACCAGGGCGTTGAGCGCAAGAAGAAAGAAGATCAAGGTGCCGGCGACCAAGGTATGATGTTCGGCTATGCCACCAATGAAACCGACAATTACATGCCGCTGCCGTTGGACCTGGCCCATGCCCTGCTCCGTGAAATGGCTGCCATCCGCAGAGAAGGCAAGGTAATGACCTACCTCCGACCCGATGCCAAGTCGCAAGTAACGATCGAATACAGCGACGACAACAAACCCCAGCGCATCGACACCATCGTGGTATCTACCCAGCACGATGATTTCGCAAAGGATTCCGTGATGCTGAAGCAGATCAAAGATGATGTGATCAACATCGTAGTTCCCCGCATCAAGAAAAAGCTCCCGAAACGTGTTCAAAATCTTTTTGGAGACGATATTAACTATCACGTGAACCCCACAGGCAAGTTCGTCATCGGCGGTCCTCACGGCGACACCGGTTTGACCGGCCGCAAGATCATCGTAGATACCTACGGTGGCAAAGGCGCTCACGGCGGTGGAGCATTCTCTGGTAAAGATCCTTCCAAAGTAGACCGCTCGGCAGCCTACGCTACCCGTCACATTGCTAAAAACCTGGTAGCTGCAGGTGTATGCGACGAAGTGCTGGTGCAGGTAGCTTACGCCATCGGCGTGGCACAACCTGTAGGCTTGTATGTGAACACCTACGGCACAGCCAAAGTGGGACAAAGCGATGGCGAGATCGCCAAGCGTGTTGCCAAGATCTTTGACATGCGTCCTTACTTCATCGAACAACGCTTCAGCCTGAGAACCCCGATCTACGCCGAAACGGCTGCTTATGGTCACATGGGCCGCGAGCCGAAAATTGTGGAGAAGATCTTCAACAAAGGCAAGAAGAGCGAGAAGAAAGTGAAAGTGGAATTGTTCCCCTGGGAAAAATTAGACTTCGTTGATGCTGTTAAGAAAGCTTTCAAAATAGCGTAAGCATTTTAGATATTCCTGGAAGAAGAGGTTGCCGGAAGGCAGCCTCTTTTTTTGTTTATCCGTTAACCATTAACATAACTGACCCAATCTGTGTGTTCTGTGCTCATGCTGATTGACCATTGAAACGATCATTTCACGAACTCCTCCCAAAACAAAACGGTGGAGTGGTTTTCCTTTCCTATCTTTCTTTTCATAATCAGATACTGTGAAAAAAATTCTACTCTTTAGTTTCCCGATACTCTCAGCCGGTCTTGCTTTTGGTCAGCAGGCCGCGACCCCTTCCGCACAAACGGATACGACAAAAATTTTGAATGAGGTGGTGGTGCAAGCCTATGTATACGACCGGCCCATGAGCGAAGTGCCTGCGGCGGTGGGCGTGGTGTCTACCAAAGACCTCGAACGCTTTAGCAACACGTCTATTCTCCCTGCGGTGAACACCATACCCGGCGTGCGCATGGAAGAGCGGTCGCCCGGAAGTTACCGCTTTAGCATCCGGGGCAGTTTGCTCCGCTCGCCGTTTGGTGTGCGCAATGTGAAAATGTATTGGAATGGCTTGCCATTGACGGATGGCGGCGGCAATACCTATTTGAATCTGATCGACTTCAACGCCATCTCCAACGCCGAGATCATCAAGGGCCCCGGTGGAAGCCTGTACGGCGCAGGTACGGGTGGCGTAATGTTGTTGACAAAACAGATCGACCCGGTTCCACAGCTGCAATTCTCGGCCATGGCGGGGAGCTATGGTTTGCAACGGTATCAATTGTCGGCTTCGGGTGGATCGGATAAAGTAAAAGCGTCCGTACAATTTGCGCATCAGCAGTCGGACGGCTACCGGCAGCAGACGGCCATGCGTCGTGATGCTGTGAATGCGGATCTTGCCTTCAAAATAAATTCAAAGAGCACCTTGTCGGCTACTGTTTTTTATACGGACCTTTTTTATGAAACACCGGGTGGCCTCACCAAAGCCCAGTTCGAACAGGATCCAAGCATGGCACGACCCACGACCCCGGCAGCAGCAGGAGCGGTGGATCAAAAAGCGGCGGTCTACAACAAAACAGCTTATACAGGGTTGGTGTATGACTATGCCTGGAACAATCGCTGGTCTATAAAGACGGCGGCCTATGGCTCGATCACATCGTTTGAAAACCCAACGATCCGCAACGTGGAGAAACGCGATGAAGACAATGTTGGTGGGCGCGTTACTACCCAATATAATTTCGACAAAGAAAAATGGAATGGGAAGATCTCGTTTGGCGGTGAGTATCAATATTTCTACTCGCCGGTAAAAGTATACGACAACAACCTCGGCGTCGCCGGCAACATTCAGTCGAACGACAAGTTGAAGTCCAATCAACTCCTCGCCTTTGCGCAAGCCGACCTGGAGTTGCCCGGCGATGTTTTTTTGACATTAGGCGGAAGCATGAACTTTTTGAAATATGATTATGCATCGCTGATCGTCACGCCGGTGATCAACCAGGAGCGCAAATTTGATCCTGTGTTTTCACCCCGCGTCGCCCTGTTAAAAAAATTGACACACACCCTTTCCGTGTATGGCAGTGTGAGCAAAGGCTTCTCACCTCCCTCCTTGGCGGAAGTGCGTCCGTCGACGGGAAATTATAACAACAGCCTGAATCCCGAGCGAGGCCTCAGCTATGAAGTGGGCATACGCGGCAGCGCGCTCAATCGTCAAGTCTCTTTTGACCTGACAGCCTACGACTTCCGCTTGGATGAAACCATCGTAATTCAACGCACACCCGATGGCGCCGATTATTTTGTGAACGCCGGCAGAACTTCTCAACGTGGGCTTGAAGCCACACTGGCGTGGATGCCGTCGCTCGCCGCCGACCAAACCGTATCCTACCTGCGCGTGTGGGGAAGCTATACGTATAACCACTATCGTTTTTCGGACTATGTGCAGGACGGTGTGAATTATTCCGGCAATCAACTCACGGGTGTGGCACCCAATATTGGGCTCATCGGTGTTGATCTTACGGTGAAGAAATTTTACACGAACATCACTACCAGCTTCACGGATGATATTCCGTTGAATGATGCCAACAGCGAGTTCGCCAAGTCTTATGTATTGGTAGGTGGTCGCATCGGCTATCGCACCATGCTCTTCAGGAATGTTCCGTTCGAGCTCTTCTGTGGCATCGACAATGCGTTGAACAAGACCTATAGCCTCGGCAACGATTTGAATGCCGTGGGTGGTAGATTTTACAACGCCGCTTCGCCGCGCAATTATTACGGAGGCATTCGCATCAAGCCGCTGTTGAAAAAGGGATCGTAACGATCATGTTGACAGAAGTTCCACCGGAGGTCCAACAAGGCGTGATCGCCTTTCTGCAAACCACGGTGCCTTCTGTAGTCTTGAAAGATTTTTCGTTTGTGAGCGGAGGCTGCATCAACAGCGCCGGCAGACTGAAAACCACGGCCGGCGAGTTCTTCTTAAAATGGAATCTCGCCGGCAAATATCCCCGCATGTTAGAAAGCGAACGAAAGGGACTGCAACACCTTCGCCAACCGTCGGTGATCGGCATCCCGGACGTATTCACTACGGGACAGACCGGCTCCTTTCAGTTCATCCTGATGGAATTCATTGTCAAAGCACCGGTTTCAAAACGATATTGGGAGATGCTGGGCGAAAGACTGGCACAACTGCATCGCGTTACGGCCGCCCGGTTTGGGTTGGACCACGACAATTATATTGGATCACTTCCGCAAAGCAATGCACAACACGATGCCTGGATCGAGTTCTTTATTCACGAACGGCTGGCTCCACAATTGCGGCTTGCATACGACACTCATCGCATAGACGCATCGTGGCTCCGCACTTTTGAAAGTCTCTATCCTAAGCTTCGTTCCTTGCTTCCAGAGGAAAAACCGTCGCTGCTACACGGCGATCTGTGGAGCGGCAATCTGATGGTAAATGAAAAGGGAGAACCGTGCCTGGTTGATCCTGCGGTATATTTCGGTCACCGCGAAACAGAATGGGCCATGACAAAACTCTTTGGAGGTTTTCATGAAACGTTCTATTCATCCTATCACCAAGCTTATCCTCTTCAACCTGGCTACGACGAGCGCGAGGATCTTTATACGCTATATCCTTTGCTCGTGCATCTCAATTTGTTTGGTGCATCGTATAAGGTTTCGCTGGACAGCATTCTGCGAAAATATAGCTGAATCGACCAGCGGCTCAAAGACGAACCAGTTTTTTCTTCAGCGCATCCACGATCATAACGGCGTGCACGCGACTGTTCTCGATAAACCATTTGTTTGTTTTCAAACCACCCACCATAACGCCGGCCAGGTAAAGATTTTCGACATTGGTCTCCATGGTCTCTTCGTTGTAGACGGGCGTGTGAAAGGAGTCGTCGTGAAACGTGATGCCACACGCTCTCATGAATGCGAACGGAGGCTGGTAGCCGGTCATGGCCAGCACAAAATCATTCTCCAGTGTCTTTTCGCCTTGCGGGGTTTTGATGACCACATTCGTGGGATTGATCCGCAACACTTCAGATTCGAAATAGGCCGTGATGGACCCTTCGGCAATCCGGTTTTCAATGTCCGGCCTCACCCAATACTTTACGCTTTCGCGGATGGTTTTTTCGCGGATCACCATGGTGACTTCTGCACCCTTGCGAAAAGTTTCCAACGCCACATCCACCGCCGAGTTGGCAGCACCCACCACCACGATCTTTTGTGCGTAGTAAGGATGCGGCTCGTCGTAGTAGTGTTTCACTTTTGGCAGTTCCTCGCCGGGCACGTTCAACAGATAGGGCAGATCATAAAATCCCAGGGCCAGGATCACCGCCGCACTGCGGTAGTTTCCTTTGGAGGTGACCACCTCGTGCACGCCCTGCCGATCGTGAATGGAAAGCACCGGCTCATAAAAATTGACATGCAACTTCCATGTTGACGCCACGCGCCGGTAATATTCCAGCGCTTCCGAGCGAACGGGCTTGGGTCCGTGCGAAACAAAGGGCACCTCGCCGATCTCCAGGCGGTCGGACGTAGAAAAAAAGGTCATGTTCAGCGGATAGTGATAGAGCGAGTTGACGAGACAGCCCTTTTCCAAAATGCGGTAGCGCAATCCCGCCTTCGCTGCTTCGATACCACACGCCAGACCGATGGGCCCGGCGCCAACAATAATAAGATCGTATTCGGATTTTGAATTCATGAATAATTGCTAATTTTAGTATATCGGCTATGATCTGACCCCTGATTAGCTCTCACCTTTAAGTGGTATCGCGTGTTCCGTAATAATTTCAGGGTGGCTTTTCGAAGCTTACTCAAAAATAGGGTTTATTCCCTCATCAACATCGCCGGACTTTCTATCGGCATGGCGGTGTTTGTGCTCATCCTGCTCTACATCCAACACGAGCGCACCTTCGACCAGCTCCATGCCCACAAAGACCGCATCTTCCGTATCCAGCAAGACCGCTTCAACCGTGGCGAGCGCACGTTACATTCGGTAACGGGCTGCTACGCGGCAGGGCCTGCCATTAAGGCATCCTTCCCCGAAGTGGTAGACTACGTCGCCCTCCACAAAGTGGAGCCTATCATCGCTTACAAAGGTGAAGGCTTCAAAGAAGAGAATACCTGCTTTGCTACCGACAAATTTTTCAAATATTTTTCATTTAAGCTGTTAAAAGGCGTCGACACGCTCGTGCTCAAGGAGCCGCACACGGCCGTGGTGTCGCGCTCGTTTGCAAAACGGGTTTTTAAAAACGAAGACCCCATAGGCAAGACGTTGAGCTTTCGCGGCACCTACGACTTTGATGTGACGGGCGTGTTTGAGGACATGCCCGAGAACTCGCACATGAAGTTCGATCTCATGATCTCGTATCCTACGTTGGAGAAACATCCCTACAAGGGCGTGCTCGATCTACCCTGGCAATACGACGGCATCATGACCTACCTCGTGTTACGCGACGATGCCAACGCCGCCGAACTGGAAGCCAAGTTCCCCGACTTCATCATGGCCAACACCGGCACGTGGCTGGAGGAAACCGACCAGAAGATGACCTGGCAACTTCAACCGCTTACCAGCATACACCTTTATTCGGATTTCGATCACGAGCTGGGACAAAACGGCGACTATCACAACATTGAATACCTTACCGTAGTGGCCATTTTTATTTTGGTGATCGCATGGTTCAACTACATCAGCCTGGCCACGGCCAAATCGTTGGAGCGCGCCAAGGAAGTGGGCATCCGAAAAGTGCTGGGGAGCTACCGGATTCAATTGGTTGGGCAATTTTTACTGGAGTCCATTTTTTTGAACCTGGCCGCGGGTGTGCTGGCGTGTTTTATTGTCTATGCCATGTTGCCCACGTTCAACAACCTCATGAGCACGCACGTAACGCTATCGTTGTTGCGCCCGGAATTTTGGTGGATCATGACCGGCATCCTTTTCGGCGGCAGCCTGGCGTCGGGAATGTATCCCGCTTTTTTTCTCAGCACGTTCAAACCATCTCTTATCCTGAATGGAAACTTCACCACGTCCAGTTCAGGACGGTGGGTGCGCCGGGGCATGGTGATGATACCTTTCATTACGGCGATTATTCTCGTGAGTTGTCTATATATAATTTTTAGCCAGATCAGCTTTTTGCGCGAGCAGCGGTTGGGATTTGATGTGACCCAAAGGTTGGTAATCCGCGATTCGGAGATCTACGACTCGCTGGCAGACCAGCGCATCGCCACCTACAAAAATGAGATGATGCGCATTCCGGGTGTGAAAGCAAACACATTTTTGAACGTGGTGCCTGGCGACCACATTTTATATTCTGCCAACGGCGTGCGCCGGGTCAAAGACGACGACACCAAGTCGTATCAATATCAGCGCATGTGGGTGGATGAAAATTTTGTGGACGTGCTCGACCTCCGGTTGCTCGCCGGCCGGAACTTCACCCAAAAGAGCATTCCCCGCAAAACGCTTTTTGTAAATGAAAAAGCGCTGTCCACGCTGGGCTTTGAAAAACCGGAGGATGCCATCGATGAGAAAATCCTTTTCATGGACGACACGGCCACCATCATCGGCGTAGTGAACGACTTTCACCATGAGTCGCCGCGCGATCCGATCCTCCCCGTTATTTATGCCTATCGCCCTGAGGGTGGATTGTTCTATCTCATCAAAATCGAAACCGCCCAGGCCCAACCGGTGGTGCAAAAATTGGAAACACTTTTCAAACAGGTTTTCCCCGGGCAGCCGTTCAGCTATTATTTCCTGGATGAAAAATATAACCGGCAATACAAACGCGATATACAGTTCGGAGAGCTGATCGGATTTTTCTCCACGCTGCTGGTGCTTGTCACGGCCTTGGGGCTCTTTGGATTATCGGCCTACATGGCGTCGGTGCGGACCCGGGAGATCGGCATCCGCAAAGTGCTGGGGGCAACCGAGCGCGGCATTGTGCTGCTGCTTTGCCGCGAATACCTGATCCTGATTTTTTTGGCCACCTGCATTGCGGTACCCACAGCGTGGTATGCCATGGATAATTGGCTCAACAATTTTGCGGTAAAAGTGGAGATCAACCTTTGGATGTTTGCGCTGCCCACCCTATTGTTGTTGCTCATCACGCTGTTGACCATCAGTTTCCAAACCTTGCGGGCCGCCTTGTCGAACCCGGTGGATGCGTTGCGTCACGAATAGAAAATTGTTTTGCCCGAAATGCGGAAAGTGTAGCTTTGCCGAAATTTTTTTTAAGCTATGCACCCACGTTTTGTCCTGATTTTCCTTTTGACATGCCTTTTTACAAGCGCGATTGCGCAAAAAGAGATCACCGTAGAAGATTTTACTACAAAAAACACCTTTGCCGAAAGAACCGTTACGGGCATCAACTGGATGAACGACGGCAAATTTTATTCGACCCTCGAGGGCAACAGGATTGTGAGATACAACATCGCCACCGGCCAGCCGGTGGAGACGTTGCTGGACGGAAACCAGCTCTCGCCTGCGCTCGTCATCCAACAATACAGTTTTAGCGCCGACGAACAAAAACTGCTCGTACTCAACTCGCGCGAAAGCGTTTACCGCCGCTCGTTTACGGCGGAATACTACGTGTATGACCGGACTGCGAAAACCCTGACGCCTTTGTCCAGCCAAGGCCGGCAATCGTACGCCACGTTTTCGCCTGATGGAAAACGCGTGGCGTTTGTGCGAAAGAACAATGTGTTCTATGTGGACCTGGAGACCAAAACGGAGACTCAAGTTACCTCCGACGGACAGTTCAACGCCATCATCAACGGTACCACCGATTGGGTGTATGAAGAGGAATTTTCGTTTGTGGAAGGTTTCTATTGGTCACCCGATGGAAAAAAACTCGCCTACTATCGCTTCGACGAATCGGCCGTGAAAGAATATGACATGCAGGTGTGGGGCACGGCCCTGTATCCACGCGAATACAAATTCAAATATCCGAAAGCCGGCGAAACAAATTCCTCCGTGGAGGTGTGGATCTATGACCTGGCCAGCCGCCAAAAAGTGAGAGCAGCCCTGCCGGAGGAAAAGGATTTTTACATTCCCCGCGTGAAATGGACTACCCATCCCAATGTTTTGTCCGTATCGACGCTGAATCGTCTTCAAAATCACTTCCAACTTTTTCACGCCGACGCGACCACCGGTGCGTGCACACGCATACTGAATGAAAAAAACGAAACGTATGTGGACCTGGAGTTGCTGGACGACCTGATCTATCTGCAGAATGGCAAACAATTTATTCGCGCCAGCGAATCCAGCGGGTTCAAACATTTTTATTTGCATAACCTGGATGGATCGCTCGTGCAACCGATCACGACAGGCGCTTATGAGATCTCCACGGTCGTGGGATTTGATGAAAAAACAAGGACGTTGTACTATACGGGCACGGAGGCCTCGCCGATGCAACGCCAATTCTATTCCATTTCGTTCGACGGAAAAAAGAAAGCAAAACTTTCCGCAGCAGCCGGCACGCACGTCATCAACATGAGCCCCGACTTTCAATTTTACCTCGACTATCACAACAGCACGACGCAGCCGAATGTGGTGAGCTTGTATCAAACAAAAAAGAACACACTGGTGAAAGTGTTGGAGAAAAACGAGAACCTGTCAAAAATCGCCACGGAGTACAAGCTGGCGCAAAAAGAATTCTTCACTTACAAGACCGTAGACGGTACGGAGCTGAACGGCATGATGATGAAGCCTGAGCATTTCGATGCGTCCAAAAAATACCCGGTCTTAGTTTACCAATATAGCGGACCAGGCTCACAGAATGTGACCGATGCATTTACGGGCAGTCACTATTATTTTCATCAGTTGCTCACACAAAAAGGTTACATCGTGGCCGTCATCGACACGCGGGGTACCGGCGGGAGGGGAGAAGCTTTCCGGAAAGTTACTTACAAACAACTCGGCAAGCTGGAATTGGAAGATCACATTGCCGGGGCAAAATTTCTCTCGGGTCTGAGCTATGTGGACGGCAAGCGCATCGGCATTTGGGGGTGGAGCTATGGTGGCTACATGGCTTCGCTGGCCATGACCAAAGGCGGCGACACATTTACGATGGGCATTGCCGTGGCGCCGGTGACCAACTGGCGTTTTTACGACACAATCTACACCGAGCGCTACCTCCAAACCCCGGCTCTCAACGCAACAGGCTATGACGACAACTCGCCCCTGACCTACGCAGCAAATCTGCAAGGGAATTTCCTACTGGTTCATGGCACAGGCGACGACAACGTTCACTTTCAAAACTCCACCGCCTTCGAAAATGCACTGATCAATGCCGGCAAACAATTCCGGTCCTTCTACTACCCCGACAAGCACCACGGCATCCAGGGCGCAAAGACGCGTCAGCATTTGTATACCATGCTGGTGGATTACGTTGTGGAACACCTCTAATGGGCAGAAGAAACCGCGTTTTTACGAAGATGGGGAGCGTGCAACGGGAGGCAAAAAGGTTTGAAATCCTGTCGTAAATCGCAAATTCACTTTACCTTTGCAGTCCGAAAAAACGGAAGCTAAGGAATGAGAGATGTTCGCGTAAGATTTGCCCCCAGCCCCACCGGCGCCCTCCATATTGGTGGAGTCAGGACGGCCCTGTACAACTATTTGCTGGCGCGCCAGAACAACGGCACCATGATTCTGCGCATCGAAGACACGGATCAGACCCGCTTTGTGCCCGGCGCCGAAGACTATATTTTGAAATCGCTGGCCTGGGTGGGCATCAAGATCGACGAAGGCATTGGCGTGGGTGGACCTCATGCGCCGTATCGCCAGTCGGAACGCAAACCCATGTACATGGAATATGCGCTGCGCCTCGTCAACGAGGGCAACGCTTACTACGCGTTTGACACCGAACAAGATCTGGAAGGCATGCGCGAGCGCCTGAAAGCCGCCGGTGTGGCCTTGCCCCAATACAACAGCATTACGCGCACGCAAATGCGCAACTCGCTCACCTTGTCGGAAGACGAAGTGAAGGCGTTGTTGCAAGCCAAAACGCCCTATGTGATCCGCCTCAAAGTGCCCCGCAAAGAAGAAGTGCGCCTCAACGACATGATCCGCGGATGGGTGATGGTGCACTCCTCACAGATCGACGACAAAGTGCTGATGAAAAGCGACGGCATGCCCACCTACCACCTGGCCAACGTGGTGGACGATTACCTCATGAAAATTTCGCACGTGATCCGCGGGGAAGAATGGTTGCCCTCTGCACCGCTCCACGTGCTGCTGTACAAATACCTGGGCTGGGAAAAAGAAATGCCGCAATTTGCGCACTTACCCCTTTTGCTAAAGCCCACCGGCGATGGCAAGCTGAGCAAACGCGACGCCGACCAGATGGGCTTCCCCATCTTTCCGCTGGATTGGGTTGATCCCAACACCAACGAAAAAGCCCCCGGCTTCCGCGAGTCTGGCTACCTGCCCGAAGCCCTGGTGAACTTCCTGGCCTTCCTGGGATGGAACCCCGGCACCACGCAAGAATTATTTTCCCTGGACGAGCTCATCAAAGCGTTCTCCGTGGAACGCATCGGAAAGGCAGGAACAAAATTCGACATCCACAAAGCGCAATGGTTCAACCAACAATACCTGCGCTCCAAACCCGACGAAGCGCTGACGGAATATCTGCTCGCCTCGCTGGCCAACGAGAACATCACCTGCTCGAAAGAGAAAGCCTTGAAGATCGTTTCCATCATGAGGGAGCGGGCCACGTTCCCGAAAGATTTTTGGGAGCAAGGCAAATTCCTGTTCCTGTCGCCCACTACATTTGACGAAACCGTGGCCACCAAAAAGTGGAACGATGAGGCAGTGAAAGTGTTGACGGCCTATAAAGAAGAGGTGACAAAGCTCGCACAGTTTGATGCCGTGATAGCCAAAGCCACGCTGGAGCAAGTGACGGCTAGCCTTGGCGTTGGCACGGGCAAGATCCTGCAGGCGCTGAGACTCTCCATAACCGGAGCTGGCGCCGGACCGGACCTGATGATGATCATGGAGATCATTGGCAAGGACGAAGTAGTGAAACGGATCGGGTTTGCGTTGGAGCAATTGAAAGTGAAAATCAGCGTGTAAATATTAACCACCTCGCCTCCGCGAAAGCTCGGGCGAGCAAAGAAAGCGCTGAGGCGCAAAGGGAAGGCGCAGAGAAGGTTCTGCGCCTTTTTTCGTTTTGTCGTGGGGACCATTTTTAGGGGAATTTGTTACCTTTGGTCTATGGCCAAGAAAGAAAAGAAACCCACTCCCAAAGCGAAGCCGCGCGTGCATAAAGAGCTGCAGGGCCTCGACATCACCATCGACCAGTTTGGTGAGATCAAGGCGAACATGAACATCGACAAGCTGAACGAGTTCCTCGACAAGAACGTGGACGACAAGAAGCTGGCCGAGCGCGACGATTATGATGAGATGAAGAAGGGGAAAAAGAAAAAGAAGTAGGCCATCCCAATCCAGCCTCGGGGCCGGCAGCGCGCCAGAAGTTCCCCGGTTTTTTTCATTTCCATCCCCATCCCTACAGGTTTCCCAGCCTTTGGAATAATTCCGTCTGTTTTTTTCGAATGCTGTCGGTAACGTGGTGAGGGTATGTTCCGTTTTAGGAAGATAGTCTTGAAGCAGGTTTTAATTTAATCTAACCCCCATGAAAAAATCACACGAAATTGATTATCAGATCAAAGGCGAGAGCATCCAGATCGTAGAAGTGGAACTGGACCCCAACGAAACCGTTATTGCCGAGGCGGGCGCCATGCTCTTTATGGAAGATGGCATCGAGTTCGAAGCCAAGATGGGCGACGGCTCCAATCCCAGTCAGGGGTTGTTCGACAAATTGCTTTCGGCCGGCTCGCGTGTGCTCACCGGCGAGTCGCTTTTCATGACACACTTCACCAACCGCGGTGGTCGCAAAGCAAAGGTGGGCTTTTCGGCACCCTATCCCGGCACGGTCATCCCGGTAGATCTTTCACAAAGTCCCAATAACGAGCTCATCGTTCAAAAAGACGGCTTCCTGTGCGCTGCCTATGGCACGAAATTGTCCATCACCTTTAACCGGAAGTTGGGCTCAGGCCTGGTGGGTGGCGAAGGGTTTATCCTGCAAAAACTTCAAGGCGACGGCAAAATATTTGTGCACGCCGGCGGCACGGTGATCGAACGGACGCTCAACAACGAAACCCTGCGTGTAGACACCGGGTGTGTTGTGGCATTCGAATCGCAGATCGACTTCGACGTCCAAACTTCTGGCGGCCTTCGCTCGATGGTGTTTGGCGGAGAAGGCGTTTTCCTGGCCACGCTGCGGGGCACAGGTCGCGTGTGGTTGCAATCCATGCCCATCCGCAAGCTGGTGCAAGCCCTGGCCCCCTATGGCCGCAATAGAGGAAAAGAAGCCAGCTCATTGCTGGGCGGATTATTCGAGGAATAAGCCCTGCCCATGAACGCAGAGCAGGAGAAACTCACCGCTATTTTCAATTCGAAGATCATCCTCACCGAGGAGGAGACAACGGCATTGCTGGACCGTTGGCATCATGCCTCTACGCTGAAGCGAAACGATTTCCTGATCAGCAAGGGGCAGGTGGAGTCCAACCTGTTTTATGTGATCCGGGGCAGCATGCGTATCTATTATCCGCATCGCGACGACGAGATTTGTGTGGGCTTTGCGCACGAAGGAAATCTGATTTGTTCCTATCCTTCTTTTATCCGAAACCAGCCCTCGGACTATTTTATTCAAGCCCTTGCCAAAACGGATGTGATCGCCATCCGGCGACAGGATTTCTATGGATTGTTCGATGTCCATCCGCGCATCGAAAGGGCGTGGCGCATGTTGGAGGAAGAGGCGTTGCTGGGCAAGATCGAGAGAGAAGTAGAGATGCTCACCTTCACACCCGAAGAACGCTACCACCGGCTGCTGGAACGCAGCGCCCACATTTTCCAAACCATCCCCAGGAAATACATTGCGTCGTATCTGCGGATGACACCGGAAACGCTGAGCCGCATACGGCCTTCGTGAGCGCAACGAACACGCCAGGTTACACGTTCTTCTTGACGGCGATCAATTTTTACGACGCATGGCCCCGGTAGTTTTGTCAAAAAAATCACATGACAACAAACCAACTCCTCTCCACGCTACAATCCAACCTCCACGCCCTTGTCGAAACGGTGGAAACCGAATTTATGCCGCTTCCCGACAAGGCCCTGAACACCAAAGAGGCCCCCGGCCGATGGAGTATCCTGGAATGCCTGGAGCATCTGAATCGCTACAGCCGCTACTACAATACAGCGCTTGCCAAAGCCATTGCACGGGCAAGGACTCAAAATCAGTCCTGCGACGAACAAGCGCGATCCACGTGGCTGGGGCGGAAATTTATCGCTATGGTCCATCCTTCCAACGCGAAGAAGCAAAAGACATTTAAATCCATGAACCCCGCGCAAAGCGTATTGGATCGTTCGGTGATAACGGAATGGATCCTCCACCAGGAACAACGCCTGGAGCTTTTACGGGAGGCCCGGTCGATCAACCTAAACCAAAGTCACGTGCCTGTCGAATTCTTCAAATGGCTGCGGTTGAATGTGGGCGATACCTTTCAGTTGCTCGTGGCACATGAGCAGCGGCACCTGTTGCAGGCCTTGCGTGTAAAGGCCAAGGTAGAACCCGTCTTGGCGCCGGCCTTGAAGGTTTGAGGATGTGAGGGCAGGTGTTAGCTTTGTGTCCGTTAAACAACCCATATGCGACTAGGTCTTATCCGTGAAGGAAAAACTCCGCCCGACAAACGGGTTCCCTTCACTCCCCATCAAGTTGAAGAGATCGTACAGCGGTTTGCCCATGTCACCGTGGTGGCACAGCAAAGTGAGTTCCGATGCTTTAAGGATGAGGAATATGAAGCTGTGGATATTGCCGCGCAGTCTTCGGTAGAGGACTGTGATATCCTGATGGGTATTAAAGAAGTGCCCGTGGCGCAACTCCTAGAAGGCAAGACCTACCTTTTCTTTTCGCACACCATCAAAAAGCAGCCCTATAACCGGAAACTTCTGCAGGAAGTGCTGAAGAAAAAGATCAGGCTCATCGACTATGAAGCGTTGAAAGACAAACAAGGCAACCGCCTGGTGGCCTTCGGGCGCTATGCAGGCATCGTTGGCGCGTTCAACGGGTTGTGGACCTACGGCAAGCGATACGGCGGCTACAGCTTGCGCCGGGCTTTCGAATGCTTTGATGTGAACGACCTGAAGCTCGAATTGCGCAAAGTAAAACTTCCCGCCGTGAAGATCATTCTAACCGGCGCAGGCCGCGTGGGCAAAGGCGCCATGGAGACCCTGGACACCGCCGGCATACGCAAAGTGTCGCCCCAGGATTTTCTAACGCGCACATTCAACGAGCCGGTCTATGTTCAACTCGCCAGCGCCGACTATCACACGCGCAAAGACGGTGGACATTTTAACCGCGAAGAGTTTCATGAGTACCCCGAGCGTTACGCCTCTCACTTCAAAGACTTCACAGCCGTGACCGACATCCTGATGGCCGGTGCCTTTTGGAATCCGAAGGCCCCTGTGCTGTTCACGCGTGAAGAAATGACGTCGCCCGATTTTAAGATCAAGATCATTGCTGATATCACCTGCGACATAGGCGGCTCTATTCCCAGCACCAAACAAGCGAGCTCTATAGCTGATCCCATCTACGATTTCGATCCGCGCACGGATGCCCTTAAACCGCCGTTGAGCAACGCAGAATTTGTTACCGTAATGGCCGTCGATAATTTACCCTGCGAATTGCCCCGCAGCGCTTCGGAAGAATTTGGGCGCGATCTGATCGACCGCATTCTTAAACCGCTGTTGCTGGACGATCCCGAAGGCATCATCGAACGCGGCACGATCGCCCGGGATGGGGCGCTGACGGAGACCTTTGAGTACTTGAGCGAATACGTGAAGGGAAATTAGAAAATGAAGCCGTGACGGCGGGGAAAAACCAGTTTCAGGCCGCGTTTATTTTTTCCGGCAATATCCAGGAACAGGTAAGACTCGCGCAGATTTCCCTGCATATCCCAATAATAATAACGGCCGATCTTTCCCTGGTTATACGACTGGCTGGTGACCGACCCAATCCAATACGATTCGCTTACGGGCAAACTGGAGGGTGTGACCATGGAAGGAACGTTAGGCTTGTAGACCACCCTGTCTTTGTCACCGGTGAGGCCGGGAATAAACCATTTTCCGGAAATCTTGGTTTTTGTGACACTGTTGTCCGTGGGCATGGGTACGCGCATGGGCATCGGGGCATAGCTCC
Organism: Chryseolinea sp.; assembly: GCA_036525235.1. Classification (GTDB taxonomy): domain Bacteria; phylum Bacteroidota; class Bacteroidia; order Cytophagales; family Cyclobacteriaceae; genus Chryseolinea. The sequence continues at coordinate 21,786 of DATDAV010000166.1, forward strand.
GTTTAAATTGAGCTGAGGCCGTGGAGGAGATCAGCACGGTGAAGAAAAGCACGGTCGGTAAAGCGATGCGCAACTTCATTTGATGAGGAAGATACTATTTTTTCGGGTCATTCCGTTACTTGACCGTAGATATTCGTATTCAAAAAGAGGATTATGGAACACAAAACTCCTTCGCTAGGGGAAGAAATAGCAAACGCCATAACGCACGGCGTGGGTGCCTTGCTGGCCATTGCCGGACTGGTGTTGTTGGTCGTGTTTTCGTCGCTCTATGGAACGGCGTGGCACATTATCGGCTTCACGGTGTTTGGAGCGATGCTGGTGATCCTGTATGTAATGTCCACCCTATACCACAGTTTGCCGTCGCCCCGTGTGAAAAGGCTGTTCCGGAAATTTGATCACATGGCCATCTTCCTGCTCATTGCCGGCACGTACACACCGTTTTGCCTCACCGTGCTGAACGGCTGGTTGGGCTGGACGATCTTTGGATTGGTGTGGGCGTGCGCCATCGGTGGCATCGTGTTGAAAGCCTTTCACACCGGCAAGGCCGAATGGATCTCGACGTTGTTGTATGTGACGATGGGATGGGCGGTCGTCTTCTTTATTAAACCGGTGTACGACCACATGACGGCGCAGGGATTTCTTTTTTTGGTTTTGGGTGGAGCCTGCTACACCGCCGGCGTTTTCTTTTTTATAAAAGATAAGATGAAATATGCCCACAGCATCTGGCACGTTTTTGTGTTGGGTGGCAGCGTCTTTCATTTTTTCGCGGTGATGAGCTTGCTGTAAACGCAAACGCCCCTTTTAATTCCAATCTTCATTTTATGTTAAACCCAGCATCGCGCGTTCGTTCTGAAAGTAGAAAGCGATACCTTTGAACATGCTTTTATATAATGTAACCGTCGGCATTGACAAGGAAATCCAGGAAGAATGGCTCGCCTGGATGAGAGAAAATCACATTCCCCGGGTGATGGCCACGGGCATGTTTGTGGACTGGAAAATCTATAAAGTTTTGCACGACCAGGACGACGACGGTGTTTCGTACAGCGTTCAATATTTTGCAAACACCATCAATCACGTGACAACCTATCTCGAAAAATATGCCCCCAGGCTTGTAGAAGAGCACCGCACACGTTTCCAGAACCGACATGTTGCGTTCATGACCTTGCTCGAAGAGGTATGAAAATCCCCCAATAGAAATAGAATATTTGGTTGTCTTCAAAATAAAAAATATTTACTTTCGTTTCTCTCCCCAAGAGAAGTATAAAATGAAAGTAAGGCTCACCACATTATCGCTAAGCATCCTGTTCATGTGGGGCAGTCTGTTCGCGTATGGCGAGAGCGTTGGCGACACCAAGCCCACGCAGGTGAAAGCCTCCAAGGAATGTGTGTCGAGCACCCTCATCTCGCTCGACGATGCAGACGAGGTGAAGCTTATGCATTTTCAGGATGCGGTTCCTTTCAATACACTACTTCTCGTGCCCACGTGCGGGCAGATCATAAATAGCAGCTTCCGTTCATCGCTGTATAAGCCCATCAGGGCCTATATCGTATTCAGGGCCTTGCGGAATTAGACCGCCAGGATGTTTCGCCCCGTAACAGTTTTGTGAAAACTGTGTTCCCGCAAGATCCTCTTGCACACTTTCTATTCTATTTATCAACCTTTTTAAATTCTCTCGGCTATGAAAGACTCCAGAGTGATAAACCCTTCTGATATTCGTCTGTTTTATTTTGGATCGAAAGACGTGCTCACCAACACAGAAGAAA
>DATDAV010000167.1:0-1129 GCA_036525235.1 Chryseolinea sp.
AGACGAGATCACGTGGATAAGAGGTCATGCGGAAGTAAGTGGGGAGGGGGGCTTTTTTTGAGATATGCATCAATCGCCTAGGTAGCCCTGGAAGATTGGTGTGGTCACATCGAAGGGTGAATTACGATGGGCATTGGTAGTTTCTACGGGTTATCAAGGCTACTAATAATTAATGCACATTGGTGCAAAGGAGTTAAATTAGTTAAAAATGTTTGGAAATTCTTCCGGTGAAACGCTGATTAAATCGACTTTTTTTGTCATTCACACCAGGGAGAAGGTGTCGATTTTAGCCATTAATCAGCGTCTTCTCAGGAAAATCTGATTCACGAAAATATATTGGATCACAGGTGTCCGGCTGTTAGCACCTCTCCCTCTTTAATTAGGGTTTGTCCGCGAAGCGGAGACCAAGGCAGGGAAAGGGAGAACGGAAAAAAAGCACGGGCATGGAGCGCAAAAAACGCTGCCATGCCCGAACTTGAGGGGTTATGAATCTTGTTGCGACACAAAAACCAATAACCTTCGATGAGCAAAAGCCATCTCGGACAAGCCCTTCGCCTCGGATGGGAATCATCAAGGTGAAGTCTGCAACACCCCGCTGGTGTAGTTAAAATTGTAAACCGAAATACTCGCGTTGATCATGTCTCCGTTCGCAACTCCTTTCTGGACACCGGCCCGGTAGAGTTCGAACCGCTGTGTCCCCGCCTGAAAAGGCACGCGGGTGTGCGTGATGCCCGCGGGCACAGGGTAGCTGCGAACCACCCCTCCCGTCGTGACCCGGAGTTCAGCCGCCGCGACAAGAATGGTTGTCACGTATATTTTATCCTCCACCATCCCGTTCCGATAGATAACCGGACCAAGGGGGTCCGCGGAAGCCACGGCTGCCTGGGGATGCGTCCGGTAAAACCAGAAGACATTGTCCTTTCCCGCCGGCGGCGGTGGGGACTGCGTGGCGGGGTAGTATTTATACCAATTGATGTAAAACTTCGTCAAAGCCAGGAAGCCAACATGGCTTTTGTAATAGCCCAGGGTGGGGTTAGCCACATACGGCCAATATTTAACCACGTCGTCAATCGGACTCATGTAGCTCGCCTCGTCAAAGTCATTCCAGGTCACGAACTCGATCCATTCC
>DATDAV010000168.1:0-2165 GCA_036525235.1 Chryseolinea sp.
AGTTATTAGTGATGGAATACGAATTTGGTTTGATGGAGTTGAACTTTCACAATTTACATTTCCTGGGTCAACAACCCCAAGCTGTGAAGCATGGCCCCCCATTGAATGGAGCCCAGTCAACTCAGGAAGTATATTGAATAATAACAATCCAACAATAGGCAGAGATGCGAGTTTCACTAGTAATACGGATGTCTTCAATGGTTTGATTGATGAAGTTAAAATCTACAAACGAGCCCTCAGCGCTCAAGAAATTGATGACATTTTCAACACAGGTGTTTGTATGGAAGTCATTGAAGTGGCTATTGACATCAAACCTGGCAGCTTCCCCAACTGTTTTAACGTTGACGGCAATGGGGTAATTCCGGTCGCCATTCTGGGCAGCGCTGACTTTGATGTTAGCCAAATTGATACTGACAGCCTAGAGTTCGCTGGGCTTGCAGTCCGTGTCAGAGGCAATGATGCCCGGCAGTGCGGAGTAGAGGATGTAAGTGGAGATTTCACCTCGCCTGAAGGCGCTCCTGATGGATTCCCCGACCTGGTGTGCCAGTTTGTAGATGATTCTGAAGCCTGGGTGCAAAACGACGATAGCACTGCTACACTCGCAGGCAATCTGAAAGAAGAATTCAGCGGTACACAGTTTGAGGGTACCGATTCTATCTGCATTGTGCCGTAGGAAAAATTCCCTGGTTGTAACGGATTCTGTTGATCGCCCAAAATGGGGTTGAACACCCTCCTCGATTGCGAGATGGTAGAGGTTCTAACACCCACTCCCATCTCACAGACCGAGGTAGCGATGACCAATGTAGCGCATCCGCCCAAAAAAGGATACCGTACTATTCGTTTACCGTTGGTCGAGTCCGAATATGACCGCTTTCTCAGCGATCGGGCCTACGCCAGGTCTCGACTCGACGAACTTTATGAGGCCTTTCCTGAATTATTTCCTGAAGCCTTTCTATGGGGTTATGCTTTTTACGGATTTACAGAGCCCTCAATTAAACAGGAGACATACTGTCGACGCATTCGTATTGATCAAGGACAGGCAGTCTTTACAATTGCTCCTGCCTTCATCATGCCTTATATGACAGGGCGAATTCAAGAGGTCGACGATGCCTTGTTCTTGATGCGATTCCATGTTCCCTGTTGGGCTATTGCACATGTCTTTGGTCGTGATGCCATGTACTGGTACCGCCTTGAGCAAGGTCTGGGGCGCTTCAGTCTTGTTGGAACAACAGTCAAAAATCCTGAACAACTCCCTCAGGACTTGGTAGCCGATGAAAAGCACAGCTGGTTGAAAGGGCAACGCATCTACATCGCAACCACTGCGGCAAACGACTGCATCTTGGGGGCATCTGTTGCCCCATCCGCTTCTCAGATCGACTTAGAGAAGGCCTATGGTGTCTTTGCCAGCGAAGCCCAGGCCGTGGATGCCGATTATGCTCCTGAAACCGTCAATACCGATGGCTGGCCAGCGACTCAAAATGCTTGGAAAGCACTGTTCGACCAGATCACCGTGATCTTGTGTTTTCTCCATGCGTGGATCAAAATCCGGGATCGGGCTAAGAAAGCCTTTGGTGAACTTGGCCAAGAGGTGCAAAAACGCGTCTGGGACGCTTATCATGCCCCTAGCAAACGCGGCTTTTCTCAGCGTCTGAGGCGTCTCCGAGAGTGGGCCTCAACCGCCTTGCCCAAGTCCGAGATGAAACAAAAGACCCTGGATTTGTGTAATAAGCGAGATGCATTTAGCCCAAGTTATGATCATCTTTTCGCGCATCGCACTAGCAATATGGTGGATCGCTTGATGAGGTTTCTCGATCGGGCCTTCTTTAACGCACAATATTTTCATGGTCTGCCCCAATCGGCTGAGAACCGGGTGCGGGCGTTGGCCTTGCTTTGGAACTTCTGTCCCTCATCTCCGGAAACGGTCAAAAAGCATGGTGGGCAATCATGCCCAGCTGAGCGACTGAACGGCAAATGTTACGCGGACAATTGGCTCGAAAATTTACTCGTTTCGGGTTCCATGAACGGCGTGGAGCAGGATCCACAGAATCCGTTATAACCAGGAAAATTTACTCGCTCATTCTAATGGCGGTCTAGAGTTCGACGGTAAATGCCAGACCGAATGCAAGGCAAAGCTGGAGCAAATGTCACTCATGCAACGCGTTACG